>JAJTFE010000032.1 GCA_021298375.1 Blastopirellula sp.
CGAACGTGAAAAAATCGAGTTCACCCGTCCGCGCTTGCCGTTGGAGTATCGCAATCGCCAGTATCGCCGAGAACTGGTTCTGCGCGGCCCGGAGAACGCGGTCGTGATCGTCGGTCAGGACGTGCGTCCGCAATTCGACCAGATGCAGTGGCTCGGGACCCAGCTCTTGGCCAGCGGCTTGGCCGTCCTGGCTTTAGGGTTGATAGGTGGCTGGTGGCTGGCTGGTCGAGCCATCCGCCCCTTGGAGCAAATCGGCACAACTGCTCGGGGGATTGAGGCGAGCAAACTGTCCGAGCGGTTCAACGTTGAATCGACAGACCTCGAGCTGCGCGAGTTGAGCGCGACCTTGAACTCAATGCTCGAGCGCCTGGAGGCAGGATTTGAGCAGCAGAACCGTTTCACCGCCGATGCCTCGCACGAACTGCGCACGCCACTGGCGGTGTTGCTTTCGCATACTGAGCTCGCCTTGACGCGACAGCGATCGCCCGGGGAGTATCAAGCGACTTTAAAGACGATTCATCGCTCGGGTGAGCGCATGAAGGGGCTGGTAGAGGACTTGCTGGTTCTTGCACGAGTCAATTCCGGTCGGCTTGACCTGCGGCGAGAGCGAACCGACTTGCGGCAACTCGCCGAGGAGTCGGCCCAGCTCCTGCGACCGTTGGCTGATGCCGCGGGAGTGGAATTGCGCGTGGCGGGTGAGTCGGTTTTTGCGGAGATTGACTCGCCGCGCATGGGCCAAGCGCTGGTCAACTTGATTGCCAATGCGATCAAATATAACCGGCCTCAGGGCTCGGTTTCGGTCGAGGTCGAACAGACTGCGGATGCCGTGGTGCTGCGGGTAAGTGACACAGGTGTGGGGATCCCGGTGGAGAGCTTGCCGCATTTGTTTGAGCCGTTTTATCGAGTCGATGCGGACCGTTCCCGCGAGACCGGTGGGAGTGGTCTCGGGCTGGCGATCAGTCGCCGTCTGGTGAATGCCCATGGAGGCGAAATTACTGTCCACAGCGAACGGGGTGTCGGCAGCCGCTTTGAAATCCGGCTCCCGGCTGTCAACGGATTGGAAGGTAAGAGCAACCTTGCTGTTGACGATTGACCACGACATTCATTGCAGATGAAGCGATTGGAATCATCGAATCGACGGCTGCGTCCGGGACCTGCTTGTAATTAAGGGCTTGTCCGCAGACGAGCACTTCCACACCCGCTTGCCGCAGAGCTTTGATCAGCTCAAGGTTTGGATTCTCCCGAGCACCCAATCGGTCCGAGAACTCGCTGTCAGCGAGGGCAGCAAATGTTGCTTCGCCGTGAAGAACGGCCGTGATTTGAATGTCACTGGCCTTCAGGCCAGCGGCTCCATACAGGTTGAGCAGTCGGGCGATGCGGTCGAGGCCGGGATTGACTTGCGTCGCGGTGGTGTTGGCCGTGATGTCGAAGACGACTTTCGCGCCAGCTCGCGGCTGTTCGACTGCCGTGGGGCGTGGGAGTACTCCACCAAACCCGGGGATGATCGGAAAGACGAGTTCAGGACTATTTGTCTTTGCCTTGTCTGCTTGCGGTTCCTGTTTCCCCGCTTCCGGAACCGGATGGTTTTGGCTCGATTCTGCAAACCCTCGTGCGACGAAGCCGCTGACTACCTCGGCATGCGCTTGAATGAGCAGTACGCCGAGCGGGTCTGACGAGGTCTCAGTGACGCGAACACCTTTTTCAGTTCTTTCGACCGACATCTCGATTTTCTTGTAGTTCCGGAAGATTGCGGCAAAAAGATCGTCCCAAAAGCGAAGTCCCCTTCCCTCTTCGACGCGGACTTTCATGGCAGCGACATGCTCCTGGATTTTCGCCGCGACCTCCGGATTGTCCGACTCGGTCACCGTTTCGACGCCATTGGCTGTCTTATTGACCGCTCGGCGGATTTCCTGGTGGTGTTCGAGGAGATAGTGGAATACGGCTTGGTCAGCGCGGGTACGAGTATCCGGACCACGTCCCCTGCCCTGTGCCGCAAGCTCCACTGGCAACAAAGCAAGACCGGTTATGAGAATCCCAAGCAGGCAAGTAATCGTTGACCTCAAGAGGCAAGTGCGCATGGTTTGTTCTCGACAAAGAGGTTCGTGGTACAGGTATGTCAAAATGAAACGCTGATGACCGAAAACTCTGAAGTTCAGTCCAGCACCCCGAAGAGAAGAGCCAAACCACATCGCGGAGGCAGCGTCCCAAGTTTGACGGGGCACTTTCCGGGATGTGGTTTGTACTCGGGTCACTATTCAAGCTGGATTGGCGACGACCGTCAAATCACGATTTGACTTGCCGAAAATTCAGAGGTGTTGCCCAACCCATTCAAATCAGTTGCCGTCGCTACGATTCGCTTTCCGGAAGCAACCGCAGTCAGCGGACTGAGCGAGATCGTTTTGCCACCGGCAAGGAAGTCGGCTTCCAGGAAATAGTCGGCTCCGAGGAAGACCGCGCCCTCCAGGTTGGAGCTGTCAGCAAGGAAGAACTCGATTCTCAGCGGGTATCCGGCATTGGCAGGCAAGGAATCGACAAAGTAAGAGAGTTGCAAATTGCCCGAGCTCTCCAGCATTGCCAAAGTCAGAACCGGGAAGTTCTGGAATTGGTTTGAGCCCAGATCTGCATCTCCGGAATCGTTTGTCGTGATGCCATCCAAACCGAGGTCGATTCCGAGGAAGACGTTATCGCGAATCGAATTCTGCAGGATTGCATTGCCGACGCTGCTGCTCGAGCCAACAGCGACGCCATGCATGCCATTCCAGGCAATTGTGTTGCCTGTATTGGGATCCACGCCGCCAATCCGGTTGTGGTGCGCACCTTGGTCAATCCAAACGCCGGACTTGCCATTCCCCAAATCAATCCCAGCTGCATTTGTACCAATCAGGTTGCGTTGCAGCGAATTGTTGGTGGCGGTGCTGCCCCGAATGGCGACTCCGCTTTCCAGGTTACCAGAGATGGTATTGCCGAGAATGCGGTTGTTCTGGCTCTCATTGATGTCGACGCCGTAGATCTGGTTCCCCAGCTTGACGGACTGGGTAACGTCCAGCCCGATGTTGTTGCCACTGATCGTGTTTCCTTGAGTCGTCGGACTACTTACGTAGACCCCATCAAGGGAGTTGCCGGAGATCAGGTTTCCAGAGCCGACGGCAGTGCCGCCGATCCAGTTGCCTTGGGCACCGAACTGCATTACGACGCCATGCACACCATTGGCCACAGCGACCATGCCGGTCTCATCCGTGCCGATGTAGTTTCCAATGACCCGGTTGCCCGTGGTCGTTTCACCTCGAATTTCCACGCCGCTGTGTTGATTGCCGGAGAGGATGTTTCGGGTGGCCGCCGAGCGTCCACCGATGACGTTGTCGTGTGCACCATTGAGCAGCATGACACCATGCCAACCATTTGCCAGTGCGCTGGTGGCATGCACGTCTACGCCGATCCGGTTGCCGGTTAAGGTATTGCCGCTCGAGCTTGCTCCAGAGATTGCCACGCCGACACTGTTGTTGCCGGAAATAACGTTCTGATGGATGGAGTTGCCTACAGCGTTATCGATGTTGACACCGTACGACAAGTTGCCCAGGTCTCCGGTACCGTTGGCGTCAGTCCCAATCAGATTGCCCTGAATGCGATTGCCAGTGGTCGCGGCATCGCGAAGAGTGACACCCGTTCGCCAGTTTCCGGAAATCTGGTTTCCATTTCCTGGAGTTGTGTTCCCGATGACGTTGTTTGCCGCACCGCCGAGCAATGAGACGCCACTGCCGGAGTTGCCCACGGCCATCAAGCCGGAGATATCGGTTCCGACCCGATTCTCAAAGACTTGATTGACCGTCGTCGCTGAGCCCCGCAGCGTCAGCCCGTTGGCTCCATTGCCTGAAAGCACGTTGTGGCGAATCTGGTTGTTGAAGCCGTTGCTGACAAAGATGCCTGAGCCGCCATTGCCCCGGTCCAGAGCCCCGGTAATGTCGGTTCCGATCAAGTTGTTGAGGATGTAAGACCCTCCGGAATTCATTATCAGGATGCCATGGGCGGCAAATTGGTTGATCGCCAGGCCCTTGACCGTCGTTGCTGCTTTCAGAGTCAAACCGGAAACGCCGGAACCGGCCAGCAAACCGTTTAACTCGATGAGCGGCATGCCTGCGAAACCAGGTTGGGACTCGCCGTCGATGACCAGTACGTCCGTGATCTCGGGCAAGGCTGTCAAAGGTTGGATGGAGTGCCAGCCAGCACCGGGGATGGCAAAGGTAATGGTCTGCATTCCGGGAGTGGCGTTGGCGACCAGAATTGCTTGCCGCAGTGAGCCGCTTCCATTGTCCAGCGTGTTCGTGACCACGGTACTGGCAAGTTGCACGGCATAATCTTCAATTTCGCCGTCTATTGCTGTTCCGACAGGGCCGAGGTCTGCTTGAGTGCTGAATCGGAAGCGTGCATAGCTGCCCAACCCTGCGGTGGCCGTCGCCGGGACCAGGAAGGAAAGCTGATTCAGGCCGCTGACCAAAGCGACATTGGTGAAAATCTGCTCATCTGCGTCCCACAGACTGTTTCCGTTGAAATCGAGCCAGGCATTCAGGATGCCCGGGCCGGAGGCGACAATCTGCAGGTTGGTTTGAAAGCCGGGCAGAATTGGCGAGGTGAAGAACACTCCGTCTTCGTCGTTTTGTCCATTCAGGTTGTCACCATCGGCCGAGACGCTGGGAGCGCCATCAACTTCACGATCACGAAGCGTGCCCAGGAAGGGGCCGGTCCAAGCATGCCGCGCACCACCCTCAAGGTTGCTGGTCAAGGTTGTGCCGAAGGAATCCGGCAGGTCGCCGTAATCCGGGAAGCGATAAATCCGTCCATGCACACCTTCGCTCTTGTCCGTGCCTCGGCCTACCCAGTAGACGCCGAATTCACCGTTGGGAGCTTGGGCCACAACCGGGTGAATCTGGGGCCCCTCGACGAACGTGTTGAGTGCCAGTTCGCCACCCTCGCGGACAGCGTTAGCCGAGAACTGCTGGATAAAGAGATCCCAGCTGCTACCCTCATTGTCCGGGCTGTTGCTTTCCCAGGCGACGACAAATCGGCCATCCGGCGCGACGCCCACCGTGGCATAGCGTTGGGGGCCTGTCCGCGTCGTGTTGACTGCGAATTCCCGATTCTGAATCGGCGTCTTGTCCGCCAGGAACTGGCGAACAAACACGCCCCACGTATTGCCATCCTGGTTAATGCTCTGCCAGACCACGGTAAAGTTGCCATTGGCATCAATCCCGATATCAGGCAATTCCTGCGCATCTTTCACAAATGTATTCGCGATGACTTCAGCCGAATTCGAGTTGAAGTTGGCGTCAACCCATTGGACGAAGATACTCTTCTCGGTGTCCAGCGGATCGGTTGCAGCCGGATGGTCGCTGACCCACGCAAAGGCGATCTGATGATTGGCGTTTATCGCCACTGAAGGGCCGAATTGAGCCAGTGTGCCAAAAGAGTTGATGTGGTGATCATCGCTGTCTGCCGGTGTTCCATCCGGTTGGAAGCGACGGGCGTAAATGCCGGTCAAGTCTCCGTCTGGTGCCTGCCAAGCCACAACGAAATAGCCGTCCGGTGCGATGGCCACATCAGGCTGGGTGTGATCGCCCGTGAGTACGGTATTGATGCGGAACTCGTCGCCGACGAAGTTGCCGCTGGAATCCAGCATGCGGGCAAAAATGCCCCAGCCTTCTGACTCGCTGGTCCGGCCTTGCCAAACAATCACGGCTCGACCATCCGGAGCGACGGCGACAGCCGGTTGTTCCTGATTTCCGAGCGTCAGGGTGTTAACCTGGAACTTGGAACCAAGCGGATTGCCGTAGAGGTCCAGCCGTTGGGCAAAGACTCCCAAACCACTGCCGTCTTCAAGATAACTTTGCCAGACGACCAGCGAGTTGCCATTGGCATCCATCCCGGCAGCTGGCGGAGCTTCTTCGGGAGCCGAATAGTTGGCGAGAACCATTTCCGGAGAGAGCACCGGATTAAGGAGTTGGCCGATCCGCCCGTGAATCGCCGGGTGATGGGCTGCATCGAGACCAACCCAACCGCCGACGGCCTGCCCTGCGCCATTGACCGCGATTGCTGCGTTGGTCTGTGGCCCCGCTGTCAGTTGGTTCAGGAGCAGCTCATCGCTTAAGGGCGTCCCATTGGCATCGTATTGCCGTCCAAAAATTCCCCACGAGAATGGATCCGGTTCTTGGAACTGGCTTTGCCAGGCAACAAAGAAATTGCCGGCATCATCCATTCCCACGGTCGGCACTCGCTGCGGACGAGCGGTCACGGTATTGACCATGAATTCGCCGCCTTGCGGATTGCCGCTGGAGTCGAAGCGTCGGGCAAAGACATCAGAGCCGGAGCTCATTTGTCCTTCGGTGACGTAGGAGACGACAAAGGCACCGCTGTTGTTCATGGCCACCGTCGGACTGGTCTGGTCATGTTCCAGCAACGAATTGACGGTGAATTCTCCACCGTTGGCGGCATAGCCTCCCAAGCCATTGGAAGCAAAGCGTTGGCCGTAAACCTCAATGCTTGCCTCTTCCCCTTCCAGCACGGGAGCCGGACCCTGCCAGACGATGACAAACTGGGATCCATCACTGCTCATGCTGACTGCAGGACGGGTCTGCGAACCGTCTGCGTTGGTATTGACCTGGAATTCACTGCTGCCTGAAGTGTCGCCCAGAGAACTGAAAATCTTGGCGCGAATTCCCTCTGCTTCTGCGTCGCCCCCCTGCCATGTCACGACTGCGACAGTTGAACCAGCAGCAGTAACCAGGGAGACATCGGGCAAAGACTGCTGGCCCACCGAGTCCGTATTGATCTGGAACTCGCCGCCGATCGCATTGCCGAAAGAGTTGTACCACTGGCCGTAGATTCCATAGCCATCACCATCCTGGCCATTGCTCTGCCAGACAATCAGGAAATTCCCCTCGCCATCCATGCCGATCGCCGGAGCATGTTGATCGCCGGTAGTGAACGTGTTTACCTGGAAGACTCCGCTCACCGCGTTGCCTGCGGCGTCAAAGCGGCGGGCGTAGACACCCCAGCCACTTCCGTCCTCTTCGAAGGACTCCCAAGTGACGACAAAATTGCCGTTGGCATCGATGCCGAAATCGGGAGGACTGGACTCGAGCGCGAAAGTTTCCGCGACAAGGAACTGCGGACCAATCGGCAAACGGGTCGGGAAGCTGATCGTGTCTGGCAGGTTGACGTCATACAACCGCCCATGAATCCCCTCGGCATGGTTGAAGCCCTGCCCCGACCAAAAAACGCCGAAGTTACCGGTAGCGGCACGGGCGATAATCGGGTTGATTTGGGGGCCAGTATCCCAGTTGTTGACCAGTTCTTCGCCACGGAGCGCAGTTCCCGCAGCATCGTACTGCCGGAGGTAGACATCCCAGCTGCTCCCCTCCTGATCATGCGAGTTGCTTTGCCAGGCAATCGAGAAATTGCCGGCGGCGTCGACTCCGACATTGGAGTACCGCTGGGGACCACCAATGGTCTCGTTGACCAGGAATTCCTCTGGGGTCAGAGGGCTCTTGTCAGCCGCGAAACGCCGGGCGAAGACACCCCAACTTTTGCCGGTTTGGGTTCCCGGTTCCTGATTGATGCTCTGCCAGGTGACCACGAAGTTTCCGGCGGCATCAATTCCGACACCGGGGTGTTCTTGAGCGTCCTTGGCGTAAACATGGGCGATCACTTCTGGCCCGTTGAAGCTGCCATCTGCGTCAAACCACTGCACGAACACGCTTTTCTCTGGGTCATTCAAAGGATCGCTTGCGGCCGGATGGTCGCTGACCCAGGCAACCACGAACTGACCAGCGGCGTTCATGGCAATCGCTGGTGCGACCTGATCGCGGGCCGTCTCTTGATTTACCTGGAATTCATTGCCGAGAGGGGTGCCATCCGCAGCATAGCGTCGCCCCCAGATTCCAAAGCCTTCGACATCCGGGCTCTGCCAGACTACGACGAAGCTGCCATCTTCAGCCATTGCAGCCACTGGATGCGATTGGTCGTCAAGTATGGTCTGGTTAATTTGAAATTCGCCGCCAACAGGATTGCCATCGACATCGAAGAGCTGGCCAAAGACTTCGTGACCTGGCGCACTCGAATTGTCGCCCTGCCAGACGACAATGAATTGACCGGCCAGGTTGCCCGCAATTGAAGGATTACTCTGATTCCCCAGCGCCGAAGTATTGACTTGAAAGGCCGCGGCGAGCGGATCGCCCACGCTATCCAGACGGCGAGCAAAAATCCCCAGCGAATCGCCGTCCTCACCATAACTTTCCCAAACGATCGTTGTCTGGCCGGCGCCATTCATGAACGCCGCCGGAGGCGTGTCCTCCAAGGCGATGAAGTTGCTGAGCACCCAGTCGGCTACTTCACCAGGCTGAGTCATGCCCGGCAGGGAGTAGCCCTTGGCATGGACCGCTGGTTTGTGATCGGTATCGTTGCCCACCCAGGTAATGACGGTTTTTCCATCGGGTCGGGTTGAAATCGCTGCATTCGTTTGGGGGCCATTGACCCGGTTATTGATGCGGAATTCTTCTTTGCCCGGAATGACATTTCCAGTTGAGTCATACTCACTGCCGTAGATTCCCCAGCTGTAGCCATCCAGATGCACACTTTGCCAAGTCACCAGGAAGTTGCCGCTTCCATTCATTCCGATATCCGGATTGACTTGAGAGGCCGAAATGGTCGGATTCACCTTGAACTCAGCACTCAATGGAAGTGCAGCTGAGTCGAAGCGACGGGCAAAGATGTCTGAGCCACTTCCGGGAATTCCCTCACTGACCCAAGTGACAGCAAAGTTGCCGCCGTTATCAACCGCGACTTGAGGGGTTACCTGATCGCGCAACGTCAACGAATTGACGAGGACATCATTGGCTTGCTGAGCCGACCCATCGGCAGCAAAGGTACGGGCAAAGATCTCGACGCTGCCCTCGACCTCTACGGTGCTGAAGCCCTCCCAAGTCACAACAAAGCTGCCGGACCCGACCATCGCGACATCGGGCGAAGTTTGGTCTCCATCGATTTGGTGATTTACCAGAAACTCACTGGCAACGGTACTGAACTTGGTGAATTGCTTAGCAACAATCCCGAAACCCGAGCCGTCCTGTTCGGCACTTTGCCAAGCGACAACGGCATTGCCATCGTGATCCATTGCGACCGATGGTGCGGCCTGATCACCAACGGTGGTCGTATTGACCATGAATGCACTTCCAAAGGTTCCGGATGTGGCGTCGTACCACCGCGCGTGGATATTGTTATCGCCGGTCACCTGATCCTTGCTTTGCCAAGCGAGCAAAAAGTTACCCGCACCATCACTGGCGATCGCTGGAGCAATCTGGTCACCTTCGATCCCGGCTGCATTCACCAACTCCTTGGCGCTGAGCGCGTTCCCGCCAGCGTCAAACCGCTGCACGTACACACCAAAGCCGAGAAAGTCAGCACCTTCTTCGAAGCTGGTCCATGCCGAGACGAAGTTCCCACTGGCGCTAGTGATGGCGATCGCAGGCGCATCGGATTCCAGTGAAAACGTTTCATTGACTAGGAATTGTTCCCCAAGTGGGTTTGCGGCAGCAAGGAGATTCCGGGTTTCGAGTGGTGTGTGCTGGAGGGAGTCAGAACGTTGTGCCGGAATCGCTGAACGACGTTTTTGGCTGGTAAATGGTGCCTTTTTTGACTGCCGAGAGGACTTGGTCTTGCGAATCATCTGAGATGCCTTGGGTCAAAGTAGGGGGGAACAAGGCCCCGCAAGGCAGGAAACAGAAGAGCCAAGCCAGTTGGGAAACAAAAGCTGCTGCGCTAATTGCCATTGGGGGGATATCAGTAACCCTAGGCAAAGCTTGTGCCGATAATTGCGAATGGGAAAATTGCAGCGGTAATGACGTCCCCTGCGGCTCAAATCACTGAGAATTTAGGCCATAGCGTGGAAATTCGAGCAATTGCGATAGGACCAAGGGTGTGCCCAATGGGTGCGATTTGGCACTGGGGATAGCACAGTTAAATGAGCGTACTGGCACGGTTCAGCGACCGCGCCGTATTCCCCGGATTTATCTGATGAGCCAAGCTTATTCTGCCGCGATCAAGCCATGGCGAAGGGCGTATTGAATCAAGTCGGCTGTGCTGGTGAGGCTGAGCTGTGTCATGATTCGGTGCTTGTGGTTCTCCGCCGTGCGGGGTGAAATTCCCAGGGCCGCAGCGACTTCCTTGGCCGATTTGCCTTCGGCAAATAACTGCAGCACTTCCCGTTGACGAGCGGTCAGTTCGGCAGTTTCCAACTGCTCCGCCATAGCCTGTCCACTCACAACGCCCGTTGCACCCCGCGGCGCGATTTCCGGGGAGACGAAAGTGTCGCCATTCAGCGCTGCCGTGATGGCCCCCAGCAACTCGTTGCTCGCCGAGTGTTTGAGCACAAATCCGCTGGCCCCCAGCGCCAACGCTTTGGCCGCGTACATCAGGTCCCGGTGCATCGTCAGAAAGACAATTCGGGCTGAGCAGCCCTCCGCCTTCAACTGGGCGACAGCATCCAGTCCGTTCAGCTGCGGCATGCTGATATCGGCCACGATCACGTCCGGTTCGGTGGCTTTAGCCGCGCGCAGCAGCTCACGTCCATTTTCGACGATTCCAACCAACTCGTAGTGCTCGGCCAGAATGCTCTTCAGCCCCTCGGCGACGATTCGATGATCATCAGCAAGTAACACGCGCTTGCGACTCAACTTTGAAAACTCCTTAGCGGCACCAATGTGACAACTCGAGTCCCTTTTCCCGGCTCCGACACGAACTCAACCGCTCCTGAGACGAGGCGAGCCCGTTCCTTGATGCTCGCTAGTCCCAATCCTCTTCCCAGAGGGCGGTCGGCAGTTCCCAAGCCCCGTCCATTATCTGCTATTTCCAGGCAAACGTTCACCAAATCTCCGGCCAGTTTGACTGTAATGCGAGTCGCTCCCGAATGCTTGACAGCGTTCCAGAGCGATTCCTGGGCAATCCGGTACAGGCACAATTCAACAGGCTTCGGGATCCGCGCGGGCAACTCACCAATCTGGCAATCAACTTCGATGTCAGTGCGCTGCATCAGACCGGTGCAATCAGCGCAGAGTGCGTCTGCCAGTCCGAAGTCATCGAGGATGGAAGGATGCATTTGCCGGGATAGTCGGTGCAGGTCATCACAAATCGAGATGATTCCCTGTTTCAGTTGGCCCAGGGAACCTTTCTCGACCGATTGCGGCGCTGTTTGGTTCTCCAGCTTTCCCGCTTCAATCGCCACGGCAGCCAATTTCTGCGACAAATCATCGTGCAGTTCTCTGGCGAGGTGACTCCGTTCTTCCTCTTGTGCGGTCAGGATTTTTCCGGCCAGTGCACCCGCTTCGCGTTCCGCGGCGATTCGCCGTCGGCGATTGACCAACAAGCTGACAATGATCCCGGTTTGAACCAGCAGAGCCGCCATCCCTCCGACCAGGTACCAGCCGAATACTTGCCAACTGCTTTGGGTCTGAAAGAAGACTTCTGCGGTGGCCGGAACGAGCTTGGAACTGATTCCAAATCGTTTGAGCTGGCGAGCGTCCAGCAATAGACGCGGTTTATCCGCTGGTTGAATCGGCAATTCATCAGGTGCAGTACCCCGCAAAATATCCACCGTCAAGCGCCCAGCCATCCGGCCCTGTTCCTGCACAGTGGCCATGCTGCCGCCGATTACACCCCGACCCAGCAAACTGTCAAATACTCCGAAAATCGGCGCGGAACTGCATTTGGCCAGTTGCTCCGCGACTTCAACCGTCACGTACTGGTTGCCTTGCTTGTCAAAGTCGAAGCTCAGCAGCAGCACTGCCGTATCTGGCGGCAGGCGGGCAATGCGAGTTTCCATTTCACGCAAGGGAACGCCATCCCAAACATCAACCTCGAAAGCCTGTGCGAAATAGACGGAAAACAGAAAACCCACTCCCATGGCCGAGCGCATGTCGAGGCTGGTGCGCGAGGATCCAGTAACTACCACGAGGTTCTTTGCCGCCGGCAACAGACGCTTGATCAGTTCGCGCGTTCCATTGAAGTCAATCTCGAAAACAGTTCCGGTCACTCCCTTAAGCTTGCGGGCCTGGTCCGCGAGATTTTGCGGTGCGGAACAAAAGACGACGGGGACATCCGGGAATATTTCTTCTCGATGCTTCAGGATGAATTCGATCGCCCCAATATAAATCGGGATCACGACATCAGGTCTTTTGCGATCGTATTTCGAACGCAGCAGTTCAAGCCACTTTCGCTCAAATTCTTCATCATTGTTCCGCAGCAAGTCGAGATACTCGACCTCGATGTCCAAGGGTTCATTAAAGGCTGCATTCAACTCCGACATGATGCCCTGATACCACTCCGAATTGACTGGCGAGACCAGGTGATGAGTGTAAAGCAGCAAGATCCGCTTATTGCGGCGCCTTGCCTCCGTTCCAGTTGGTCCTGGTTCGGAGGGGCCGGCTTGGTCGGAGGGCAAAGCAGAACTTCCAGATGGCGCAGGGGATTCAGTTTGAGCCGCCAAGGCTTGAGTGAAGGCACTGGCGGAAAACAGCGCGAAGAGCGAGAGCAACAGCAACTGCCGAAGCGGAGAGACCAATTGCATAAACAGGCAGGCTGGAGGAAAAAGGGCCAGCATCCAATCGGATGCGGCAAGTTGGACCGGCAACAAGGGCCGGTGTCGACACGATTTGATTATTGTAGTCGAGGTCGCCAAATGGTCGCAGGCCTGAGCGAAAGAGGCGGTATTCCGATAAAAGCCGGGAGTTTCTCTGGTGATCGGTCTGGGTTGCGAATTGGGTGCGAACTCAGGCTTTTTCGCTGAGCCAACCGTCGATCGCGGCAGCTGCGGCACGACCTTCCTGAATTGCCCAGACGACAAGTGATTGACCCCGGCGGCAATCCCCGGCGGCGAAGATCTGTGGATTCGAGGTCTGATAGGCAGAATCCCGGGTGGCCACGTTGCTTCGCTGGTCGAGTTCCAGCCCCCATGTTTCCGCAAGACTCTGCTCCGGTCCGCTAAAGCCGAGTGCAAGGAAAAAGGCTTCGGCCGGC
>JAJTFE010000313.1 GCA_021298375.1 Blastopirellula sp.
GACGCAAACCGCCCAACAGTTCTCCGACGGCCCGATCGTGCCAGAGAACGTTGGCAAAGTAAGGTCCCATCGCTTCCTCGTCGCCCGGCTTCCAGGTCGAGCGGCTGGCGGCGACCAAGTCCTCCGGCGCATCGTGTGGAGCGTGCGGGAAGGGTGCGTACCAGACAAAAAACGGTTTATCTCTGGCTTGGCACTCCCGGATGAACTCGAAAATCGGCTCCAACGTCTTCCTGCCAATCTCAAGTCCCGCGTCGCCGTGGCGCTCTCCTTTTGTCATCCCAGCCGTAAAGCCGCCCGTTCGAAAGTCGTTTTGCCACCACTTTCCAGTTTGCAGCGACTGGTAACCGACCGCACCGAGCCACCGCGGAAGGGTTGCCTGACGGGTCATCATCTCCGCTAACTGGGCCCGGCCATTTCGATAGGCCTCAGTCGAATAAAAGCCGCCCGGCTTTGTACCGGGCGGAATGGGTGGGTCATTGCAGGTGATGCCATGCTGGTGCGGATATCGTCCCGTGATGATCGACGCCAACGAAGGGCAGCAAAGCGAACTCGGGACGTACGCCCGGCGAAAGGTGAGGCTCTCGGCTGCCAAGCGATCGAGGTGAGGCGTCTTCAATTGGCTGTGACCCATAAAGCCGTAGTCACCCCAGCCCTGGTCATCGGAAATGATCAGCAGGACATTCGGCTGACTCGGGAGTTTGGCGGGAGAATCCTGAGCCATCGAGGGCAAGCTGGTCGGCCCGACCAGCCCCATCGCCAACCACCCAAGGCAACAGGTCAGAACTTTGCGAAGCGGTCCTGAGACCATCGAGCGGCTTGGCGAATGTGTTGGCATGGTTCGTTTCCGCTGGGGTAGTGAACTTCTGGGATGTCCGTGAACGAGCCAGTTTGGAAGTGGTTCCCGCGCCTCGGGAGGCTGTCCCAGCGGCCCACTTGCGGAGTGATTGGGATTGTCGGCGAACGTTCTTTCCTTGCCGAGGTCCTGCTTTTTGCAGCGGTGGCAACGACTTGCCCGCCTGTGGCCGGCCGGTCCTCCAGTTGAGAAAAGTGAGGTCTGGCCAGCCTACGTGAAAACGGGCGCTGGCCATAAACTCTGCCTTGAGTCTCTAGGACGATGAACGGTCTGGGCCTAGAATTTTATCCGAAACGGAGCGCGTTTACGGTGTACTGCGAACGATGAAGGGGAGCGATTTGACGAAATCGCATGCAGCGACGTCAGGAGAGTCGGTTGTCGTGGTCGCGGTCAACCCGCGTTCGGGCAGCGGTCGCGGCGCGGACGCGGTCGCACTGCTGGTACGGCGATTGGAGGCTGGCGGATTAACGGTCATCCAATCGACAGATGTCGACGAAGTGGTGCACCACGCCGCGCAGCGGGCTGCGGCAGGAACGCTGCGGGCAGTCGTCGCCGCCGGGGGCGATGGAACACTTGGAAATCGACCCGGGGGGCTCGGCGACGGCCGATTGCCTTTTGCAAATGCGGGAGGTCGCACTCGATGTGGGCCAAGCCAACGGGAAGATTTTCCTGATCATGGCCAGTATCGGCTTTGATGCGGAGGTGGTGCATCGAATGCACCGCACCCGAACCGGAAATATCAATCGCAGTTCCTATTTTTGGCCGATTTGGGAGGCGATTAGTCAGTATCGTTACCCCGCCTTGCGGATTCTGGTCGACGGCCAGCCGCTTGAGCCCGCACCGACGTGGGCCTTTGTCTTTAATGTTCCGCGGTATGCGATGAACCTGCAGATAGTACCCGAAGCCGAGGCGGATGATGGCCTGCTCGACCTCCGCACCTTTCGCCGCGGCAATCTGTTCCATGGGCTCCGCTACCTCAGTAGCGTGGTCTTGCGATTACACCGCTGGTTGCAGGATGCCGCCTATCGCCAAGCGCGTAAAATCGAGATAGACTCCGACGAGCCGGTCCCGGTTCAACTGGACGGCGACCCGGCGGGAAATACCCCGGTGACCATTGAAGTGATTCCACAGCGACTCCGGGTACTTGCGCCGTCGTCCTATTTTGCCAAAGTCAAAGCGCGGAAGCCTGTCGGTTCGGACCGGCCTTGAGAAAGGGATTGTTTACGCGATGTCGAAAGCCAAGAGTGCCGTACCGTTTCCGGGGTTTGCACTGGGGGGCCCCCTCGGCGTGATCGCTGGTCCTTGCGTCCTCGAGAGCGAATCGCTGACGTTGGCGATCGCCGAAGAACTGGTGGGGATTTGCGACCGTTTGGGATTGCCACTGGTTTTCAAAGCCTCATTCGACAAGGCGAACCGAACGAGCGGAAATTCGTATAGAGGGATTGGGATTGAGGGGGGCTTGGAAATTCTGGGCTCGGTTTCCCGAAAGCTGAACATTCCGGTGACGACCGACATTCACGAATCACACCAAGCCGCACCGGCCGCTGAAGTTTGCGGATTGCTGCAAATCCCGGCGTTCCTCGCTCGGCAGACCGACCTGCTGGTGGCCGCAGCCCAAACGGGCCGCGCTGTGAATGTGAAGAAGGGCCAATTTATGGCCCCTTGGGATATGCGGCATGTGGTGGCCAAGCTCCGACAGGCGGGCTGCCCCTCGCCGCTGGTTACCGAACGGGGCACTTTTTTTGGCTATGGCCGCTTGGTTAATGACATGCGGAGCATCCCCGAGATGAAAACGCTCGGAGTGCCTGTAGTTTTTGACGCCACCCACAGCGTGCAGGAGCCGAGTGCCGCCGGGGGGGTGACCGGAGGAAATCGGGAAATGGTTCCGATCGTGGCCGCCGCAGCGGTTGCAGCCGGATGCGATGCCGTGTTTCTGGAGACCCATCCCGACCCTGATAAATCTCCCAGCGACGGCCCAAACATGGTGCCCCTTTCCCAATTAGGGGCCCTTTTGGCTAAACTGGTGCGAATCCGCGAAGCCGCGCAGAGCTGATGTCCGTCAGGCTGACAAGCCTGCTGCCACAGGCCCTGTTCGAGGCCTTACCGGGCTGAGCGGATGGTCAGCCAATGCACCACTATGACTTCAATGCACCACCATGACTTCATGGAGGACGCCCAGTTGGTGGAGTACCTTCGGCCGGTAGGATTGCAGGAAAACGCGATCTGCCCCCTGCCGTTGAGTTCTCGTATGACTTCACTGAGCGGCGCGGACTTCGCAGAGCCATCCCTCCCGGACGGGGCTCTGCCTGGTCACGCGAAATCGAATCACTGGAAACCAACTGTGGCGACAAGTGGCAGGCGGACGAGTTTCATCAGCGGGCGAGTTGCATCAGCGGGCGAGCCGACCAACAGGCAAGCTCTCCAGCAGCAAGCTCTGGTTCGGTGGTGGCGCGGGCTGTCATGGCGTTGGCCATCGCAGCTTGATTCATCACAGCGTCGGCCTGCGACATCGTTTTCCCCCATCCCCATCTGCCAGTCCAGCCATTAACTCCTCAATCACACATGAAACCACTCTCTGCATCGCGGCAAGTCGATAGCTACTCCGGCCTCGCCTCCCAGTTTTTGGCGGTGGTGTTTTGCGGCGTGGTGTTTTTCACGGTGATGTTGTCGGCAATCGGCTGCAAGCCTGCCAGGGACCCGTTTCTTGAGTTGGCGGAGGCCAAATCGAAGGTCATGCAGGTCGACGACTTGAACCGGGCGATGGACTTGGTATTTAGCGAGCAGAGCTACAATCAGAAGGAGTTCGAAGAGAAGGTCAGCACAGGGCTCAATCGCTGGACCAACAAAATTCTGGGTGATGCCGAATTGACCGCCGCAGGTGGAGATGCCAGCAATTGGCAACTCGACAGCAACTTGACCCAACTGGTTGAGGCCAACCGCAATTTGGACTTGGTCGCGCGGACCACGAGGGCAGGATTTCTTGGGTCGGACGCCTTCTATCTGCGGAACTGCGCTTGGGAAAACCGATTGGCCAAACGCGTTTGTGAGGCAACTCCGGTAAATGCCCTGGAGCTTTATAGGCTCGCGGCCAAACTGGACGGAATCGACGCCGCCAAACCCCGCGAGACCAATGTCAAGATCGTCCAGAGCCTGCATCCGGAGTTGTCCGAGCCAGATGCCCGGTCCTTGACCGACGCGCTCCTGCTGTTCGATTGGGTTGTCCGCAATCTGCACCAAACCGATCCGATGCAGGTGAGCGCCGAGGAACTTCCCAGTCTGAAACTGAACGACATTCAATCGGACAATCCTGCGGTGAACGGCATCCGCGGCTTAGGATACCAGCATTTCCGCTGGCAATTGCTCTACCTGGCGCGAGCGGATTACGTAGAGCGCGCCCGGCTGCTTTTGGGGATGTGTCGCCAACGAGGCCTCGACGCCGCGATGCTGGAGGCCAAAGGCCGCCCTTGGGCGGTGGGCGTCCTGATTGGGGGCCAAGTATTCCTCTTTGACACGAAACTCGGGTTGCCAATTCCCGGAACGGCACCGGGCCGCGTGGCTACGCTCACCGAAGCGAATGTTCATGTTGCAAAGCCGCCTGATTGGCGACTATCAAATTCCAATTTCGGATGATCCCACTGCCTTGCTGAAAAAGTTCAGTGGCTTGGCGGGTGTCACCCCCGCGATTTGGGATATCGAGTTTCAGACGCATCAATTCCGCCATGCACTGCGGAATGCGATTGCGCAAAGCACCTTTGACGATCAAGTCATGTCCAAAGTGCTCTGGTATTACACGGACGAGGCGTACGTCGACGGATTCGCCCCCTATCGGAGTGCCCGCGACCTGTTCGTGCTGGGGCGATTTGATTCCGACCTCAACAGCAACAAACTCAATGCAATCGAATCGTTTTACAACTTGATCTACAGCGACAAGCGAATCGACAATCTCAGCCTCGATCGCGGGCTGCTCGGACGGCTGGGGATTTTGCAGGAAAAGGGACAATCCGCTGCTGAGTTTCAAAATCGGTTGCGCGATGTCCAGCAACAGATGCGGCTGGTCCGCCGCGATGCCGGCGTGTTTCTCTCGCAAAGTCATTTCGACAACGGCAATGCAAGTGCCGCCGCGAACTGGCTGGGCCGAATGCGGGACCGGGATGACACCGAGCGGTGGATGCCGACCATCGAGTACGTCCTCGGGCGCTCCGTGGAAGCTCGTCGCGAGTACGATGAGGCGATCAAGCTCTATCAGCGTTCGGCGGCTGCCCAATCCCACGGCAACTTAATCCGCGCTCGCTTGCTGGGTGAATTGACCAAGACCAGCAAACCCTAATCGCAGGGCTTTCCCGCGATGAGCCGAACCCTCTCGGGCCGGAGCGGTCAACCTGCCGCGCGGAGTTGCTCGCAGGGTAGCTCGCAGGAAGGGTAGCTCGCAGGAAGGGTAGCTCACAGGAAGGGTAGCTCACAGGAAGGGTAGCTCACAGGAAGGGTAGCTCACAGGAAGGGTAGCTCA
>JAJTFE010000033.1 GCA_021298375.1 Blastopirellula sp.
ACAGAAATCGGCGGCAACGACCGGAACCGCACCACCCGTCGCCTGCTCGAAGGCAAAGGCCAAATCGCCCGTTCCGCTGCAACAGTCGAGGATCGGCTGCTGACGGTTGGGCCGCAGCACCCTGACCGTTCTCCACCGCCAATAGCGATCCACGTTCATGGAGAGCAGATGATTCATGCGGTCGTAATGCGGCGCAATCTCGCCGAACATCTTCCGCACCCGCTCATTGGACTTGTCGACTGGCATGGAGGGCGATCGAATCTTGTTGGGGTGATTTGAGGGCTTTTGAAACGGTTATTCCGAGTCGCCCGTTTTTTCACGCCGCATCCCTAACTTGGGATGGACAAGCCGGGTGCCATCTCGGAAAACAACCGGAGGCCCCAAGATACATTAACGAGCGGCCGGGCTTCACCCCCCCGGAATCGAGCGTTGCCGTTCAGATTCCGGTCCTGCCTTCCAAATTGTCGCAGCCATCCGGGCCGGTCAGGCTTCGCTTGCCCCTGCGGTCACCCCAATCACGATTGAGCCAATGCCCCCCCAGATCAGCGTTGCCCTGCTTCCCAAATTGACCGACCCGCAAAGCGTTGCCGGTCAGACGGTGGTGGTCACCGATGTGCTGCGAGCCACCACAACGATCATTTCCGCGCTGAGCAACGGTCTGCGGCAAGTCATTCCCACACCGACGATTCCACTCGCCTTGGAACTGAAAGAACAACTCGGGCCGGATGTTATTCTGGGAGGAGAGCGTGGGGGCGTGATCATCCCTGGGTTCCACCAAGGGAATTCGCCCCGTGAATTCACGCCGCAACTCGTCCGCGGCCGCGATCTCGTTCTCTGCACAACCAACGGAACCGTCGCCATGGAGGCGTGTCGCGGCGCCGAGCGAGTCCTGATCGGCGCGCTGGTGAATCTCAGCGCCATTGTGGCCGAATTGCAAACGGCGGCGCGGGCCATGGTCATCTGCGCCGGTACCGATGGCAAAGTCACCAGCGAAGACAGCCTCTTTGCCGGCGCCGTGGTTGCACGCCTGGTTGAGTACCACCAAGGCGCCGTGGCACTCGACGACCAGGCGCAAATCGCACTCGGCTGGTGGCAGGCAGCTAACTTGCGGATGGCCCAAGGAGAGTCGCTGGCCGAGATCCTCGGCCAAGGCTTGGGGGGCCGCAACCTCCTCCGCCTCAAGTACGACGAAGACGTTCGCTTCTGTGCAGCGATCGATCGACTGCCGTTTGTCCCCGAACTCGACACGGGCGAATGGCGCATTCGCCTGAAGTCGCCAAAGCCGGATTGAAACACCGCGAACTCGAAGAGCGGGAAGAGTTACCCTCGCGGCGGATTGGTTTCAGCTTTCTTGCCGTCGCTCCTGCCTTCTCGGCTGAAAATTTTCTGACCTGCTCATCCGCTTGCTCAGCGATCTCCATGTTCTCGAGCTTAGGTGTTTTCGGGGGAATACAGGCGGTGCCCGGCCAGCACTGAAAGCAGCTCAGCGGGCCCCTTCCCTGCGACTGAGGGATTCCAGCTGTCCCCCGATGACCGGCAGCAACCGCAGGCTTTACCCAGCTTAAATCGAAAAGAATCTCTGCCTTTCGGGAAAGCGAAACCGAACCCTTCACCCGCGGGTTTCGTCGTATAGACTGATTTTCGGTCGAAAACCGCCAGACAGTACTTGGTCTGGGTGACCTGTTAACGAATTGCTGAGGGATTGGCGACCGGGCTGGGGGGCAACCGTCCGGGTGGCGAGCAAATGTTGGAACCAAAGAGCCGGCTGTCAAACGGTCGGCCCTGTTCCATCCGAGGAACGCGCGTCAGGCCGCTCAACTCGAGAAATTCCCCAGATGGGAATGGTCTCGAGCGAGTGTCTGCTCTGTCTGCAATCCGCAATCCGGCAGCAAGGAAACAGGTGATGAGGCAAGAGGGAATCCACCGCAAGGGACGCTTGCGCGCAGTTCGCACTTTACAATCAACGAATGCCGAGTCGAGGTTGCACCGACTGGCAAAGGCAAGTCAGCTTTCGATACCGGCATTCGCCTTGTCTTTGCTCTCGGCTTCCTGCGTGCTGGCCAGCAGCAATCTGCCCGCCGCCTCGTACCCTTCGGTTGGACTGGTGGCTCGGTCGACTGCAGCTTTGGTGAACTGGGAAACTGGCCTGACTCAGGACCAGGAAGGCAAGGCAACGGCCGCCGACCAGCAGGCTGACAATCTCGCCCAGATTGCTGCCAACGCGCAGAATGCCAAGGACTTCGAGATGGCTCTCGAGTCGTGGGAACGACTCTGCCGGGAATACCCTGCCAGCAAGCACCTTCCCAAGGCGGAACTCAATGCCGGAATCTGTGCCGCTCAACTGAAGAAGTTTGAAGCCGCGATTCCCCATTTCCAAGCGGCGCTCAAGTCGCTCCCAGCGGAGGAGTCCGAAGGGCGCGCCACCGGGCACCTGTTCCTCGGGTTCAGCCAGCTGGAGCACGGTGGCGACTTGATTGCCGGCGGACAAACTGAGGCGGGTCGGCAGTTGCTGACCACCGCAACGCAAGTATTCGCCAACCAACTGGAGCAGTATCCGAAGTATGGCGACAACGATCAGGCAGCCTATTTTCAAGGGCTCGCTTTTGAGCAGTTGGGCCGCTTGCCCGAGGCTGCCGCCGCCTATGCGCGGATGGGCCAGTATCCCAAGCAGGCATTTCGCTTTCCCGGCCTCTTTGCCTTGGCCAATGTCAACGAGCAACTGGGCAAGTTTGACCTCGCCCTTCGGCACTACGAGGAGTTTCTCGCCGCCGCCGCCAAGGAACCGACAGCGCCGGCCGAGTTGACCGAAGTTCGTTTGCGGACAGCCGAGACGTTGTGGCAACTTGCGCTTGGCGCCCAGAACAAGGGAGAGCAGAGTGAGTCCCAGCGGCTGACGGTCGAGTCGCTGCGGCAACTGGAAACGGTCCTGCAGGACCAGAGTTTTGCCAGCCGTGACGAGGCCCTTTTCCGGCTGGGCCTGATTCAGAGCCAATTGGGCGACCATACGGCGGCAGCCAAGGCCTTTTTTGAAGTGGCCAGCTTGCCGAACACGCCGCGCGGCCCCCAGGCGACGCTGTTCACGGGTCGAGAATTGCTGGCGGCCAAGTCGTATGCCGAAGCCGACAAGTGGTTCACTGCGGCTGTAGAAAGCAAGGGCAAGTACTCGGCCGAGGCGGCCCACTGGCTGGTGCAGACGCGACTGCAGGGTGGCCGTCCGGCGGAAGCCTACGCGGCGGCCGAGGCGTTGCTGGCGACGGTGGCTGGAACGCCTTGGGAAGCGGAACTCCTCGCTGATCGGGCCGAAGCGGCTTGGCAGCAACAGGCCGACCTTGAGCTGCGGAAGCGCGCACCCGAACTCTACCTTGTCGCGGTCAATAAAGGGGCTGGCAGCCGCATCGCCGAGTCGGCCCTGTACAACGCGGCATTCGCCCAGCTTGAATTGCGGAATTTGAATGAGGCGATCCAGTTGTGCGCCCGTTATGAGCAGGATTTTCCCAAGGGAGCCTTCCTGCCGGATATTCTCGAGGTCCGTGCCGACGCATTGCTCGGCCAGGAGCAACTCGACCCAGCCACCGCCGTGCTCGAGCGTTTAGTCAACGAATTTCCGAACAACCCCAAGCAACCTGCCTGGCAGGTGCGCCGCGGTTTGACCCGCTTCCTGCGAGGCGAGTACGAGTCGGCGGCGACCAGTCTCGCCGCGCTCGCCCCCACACTGGCTGACAAACAACTGGCCGCCGAAGCCTGGCACTGGACGGGAGCCAGCCGTCTGCAATTGAAACAAGTCGATGGAGCGATCGCCGCGCTCGATCAATCACGGACTGCGAGCGGTGCCTGGCGACGAGCGCCGGAGACGCTCGCGCTGCTTGCGCAGGCCCAAACAGCCAAGGGTGACCGGCAGGCCGCTGAGTTGACACTCGCCGAACTGAAGCGGCAATTCCCGGAGCATCAGTCGGCTGTCGACGCAGAGTTGCGCCTGGCCAAGCAGGCCTTCTCCGCCGGTGAATACGCCCTCGCATTGGAGCGATACAATCGCCTCTTGCCCGCGGCAAACGCCGACTTGAAGCCGCACGCGCTGTACGACAGCGCCTGGTGTCTCGCGAAACTTGCCCCGGCCGAAAGCGATGCCCCGTCGCGCGATGCCCCGTCGCGCGCTGCCAATCTGGCCGAGGCGCGGACCCGATTTGCCGCGGTGGTTGCTGATTACTCTCAGCACGAGTTGGCCCCGCTGGCGCTCCTCGGCGCGGCGGCGGTGGAACGGCAAGCGGGTGACCCTGCGGCGGCACTCGCGGCGCTGGATCAATTCCTGAAAACTCAGGCGAACCACCCGCGTGTTCTCGATGCCAAGTATGAACGCGGCCTGGTTTTGGGAGACCTCAAGCGCTGGTCCGAGGCGATTGTCGTCTGGCAGGAGTTGGCTTCGCTGCCCGAAGCGAAAGAGATTGCCGACCGGGTGCACTACGAACTGGCTTGGGCTCATCGCGAAAATAACGCGCCCGAGGCGGCCAACATCGAGTTTGAGCGGTTGGCAAAGGACTTCCCGCAACGCCCACTGGCGGCCGATGCCTGTTTCCAGCTGGGTGAGCGCGACTACTCGGCGGGCAAATTCGGAGAAGCTTCGGGCTGGTACGAGAAATGCCTCGCCGCCAAGCCCGCCGCTAATCTCGGTGAGCGAGCGCTTTACAAGCTCGGTTTCGCACAATTCCGAGGCAAGGATTTTGCCCGTTCTCTGGCGACCTTCCAGCAGCAGATCAAGGAATATCCGCAAGGAGAGTTGCATGCCGACGGCATGTTCATGGTGGGCGAGTCACTGTTCGAAGCCAAACAGTACGACTCGGCCCTGACTGCTTACCGCGCGTTTAAACCAATGCTGGAAACGAGCACGCGCATCAAGCCTGAGAATCGCTGGTTGACTCTGCTCCATGCGGCTCAGGCGGCCAACAAGCAGAAGGACTATCAGGGAGCGCTGGAACTCGCGAAGGAACTGGCTGATGACTCGGCTGCGGACCCAGGGCTGAAACTCGACGCGGCCCTTGAGCTGGGGAATGCCTATCAACAACTGGGGCAAATGGAACCCGCGGTCGAAGCCTGGACGCGTTGAAGAGGCTTCCCGAAAGTTCAAGCAGGTGATCTACGGATTTGGCGGCGAAGCGGAAGACGCCGACATCGACCCGTGGCAGGCGTTTGCCGCTTATGAACTGGCCCGCAGTCAATTCGTGCAGGTCGGAACGGCTGCCACTCCGGAGTTGCGGCAGAAACTGATTGAAGAATCGATCAAGTGGTTCGAATACCTGTTGGCGAAGTACCCGAACGACCGCTTGGCAGGCGATGCCCGCGTAGAGTTGGAGAAGCTCAAACAGCTGCAGGTTCAGAGGAGCAAGTAATCCTGCCCTGAGGGCTTGCCCGAGGGCCTGTTGGCCAGCCTCGGTTTGAGGACTGGGGAAACGGAATGAGCGGCGTCGGGGTTTTGGCCGGGAACTTTGGATCTGCGACTTGACGGGAGAGTGCCTGATGTACGCTGCAAAGCGGTGGCGAATTGTCCTCTGGCTGCTCTGCCTGGGGGCCGCGGGAATCGGCCTCTCGCCGAAGGGGGTATCCGCCCAGGAGAACCCGCCCGCAGCGGTGAATTCTGCCCCCCCCGCGGTGGAGCAAGCCGCCGCATCAAGGATCGGCAGCGAGCAGGCGAGCAACGGTAGCGAGCAGGCTCCAGTGGGCGAGACCTCGGCAGCCGAGCGAAACAGCCCGAGCCGCAGCGGGATGAATTTTCTCCAGCTGCTGGTGCTCGGCGGTTGGTTCATGATCCCCCTGGGTCTGATCAGCGTTGCGGTCGTCGCCTTGGCGATTGAGCGGGGACTGGTCTTGCGCCGCGATCGGCAACTCCCCGATCGCTTGCTCGCGCGGTTGGGACAATTGTGTGAACAGCCAGGCGGGCTCGACCCGCGCGATGCTTATCGAATTTGCCAGTCACTGCCCTCGAGTGCCTCGACCGTGCTGCGCAAGGTACTGCTCAAGGTGGGGCGACCTCATGCCGAACTGGAGCAGACACTGCAAGATGCCGCCCAGCGCAATGCGATTCGCCTGCAGCAGCCGGTCTCCTGGCTCACCTGGTGCGCGGCGGTTGCCCCGCTGTTGGGGCTGCTCGGTACGGTCTGGGGGATCACGCAGGCCTTTTACGACACAACCCAGCTCGAAGTGGGCGAGAATCAGGCCGAAGCACTCGCCAGCGGAATCTACATGGCATTGGTGACGACGATTTTCGGTCTGCTGATTGCAATCCCGGCGACGACCTTCGCGCACTACTACGAAAATCGGATCGTCACCTACTCGAACGAAATTGAAGAGCTGATCGGCAGTCTTCTGCCCCAACTCGAGAGATACGAAGGTCAAGTCCGGTTTGCCGGCGAATCAAAAGCAGAATCGCCGGACCGCTCAACGCTCGGCAAGACAGTCCAAGGAAAGCGGACCGATGGCAGTCGAACTTAAAAAGTACTCGGCCGTCTCGGCCATCAACCTGACACCCTTGATCGACGTGGTCTTTCAGCTGCTGATCTTCTTCCTCGTGGCCAGCAACATTGCCGATCAGGAGCAGAAGCTGAAGCTCGATCTGCCCAGCGTCAACGAAGCCTTGCCGGCGATGTTTCAGCCGCAGGAACTCGTCGTTAACATCGATCGCGAGGGGCAGTACTTTATCGACGGCAAATTTTATCCGCTCGAGCAGGTCGAACAGATTCTGCGCCGGGCTCAGGCAAATAATCCACTCACTCAGGCTGTCCTGGTGCGGGCCGACCGGGCAACCGACTGGGAACGGGTGGCCACGCTGCTCAACCTGCTCAAGCAAATCGGAATCAAGGAATACTCCGCCGTGCTCGAGGAACAGGAACTTCCCTAAATGAGCACAGCGAGGCAGCGAGGCACCATCCGCAAGATCCAGCCGGTTCAGACCGCTCCGTTTGACGAGCAGTTCTGGCCCGTGTCGCTGGCTCTCTGTCTGACCGCTGCGATTGCGGCCGGTGCCTCCGTCAGCCTGCTCCTGCTGTTCCTGATTTTCTGCAGCTTGACGGACGTTTTCGGAAAACCGGAAGTAGCCCAGCCCGTCGCCGAGAACAAACCAGCCCCGGAGCGGGTCATGCTCGTGACACAACGCGAGTCGAATCCGATTTGGCGCGAGCTGAACCGCCGCGAGACGCTCGACCCAGTCGTGGAGGTGGAGCGGGAGCCGACGCGGACCGAAACGCTGCCCCCGCAGCCGATGGAGTTGGCCCAGCCTCGGCCGACGCCCACTCCTGCCTCAAGTCGCCGCGCCGAGGTGTCCCCGGCTCAACCGAAACTCGATCAGAACGTGTCGCAGCTGCGGCGCAGTGCTGGCGAGGCAGCGCCGACTTCGGCAGCGCCGACTTCGGCAGCGGTAGCCAATACGGCAGCGTCGGCGGCCGAGCCCGCTGCTTCGCCGCGCCGCGAAACGTCTCAACCGAGCGAGCGCGCTACTTCTGCCCAGCAGCGGCCCAGCGAGTCGACACTTGACGAGGCAGTGGCCGCGGCCCCGGCAGCTCCGGCCGCCAAGCCGACGGAGGCCCAGGCCGCCAGACGCGCGAACGCTCTTGGCGCGGCCTTGGCCGCAGCACCAGAGCCAGCCGCCTCCGCCCAGTCCAGCACGGCCCGAACGCGAGATCGCCAAGTGGAGATTCCGCAAACGGCGGCAGCGCGCGGGGAATCGCCCCGGCTCGAACGACCCGCCTCGCGCACCTCAGCCAGCGAACAATCGACCAACGCCGCGCGAGCCGAGCAAACCGAGACGGTACTCCGGGCGATGGCGGCGGAGCTGCAAGCGTCCAGCGTCCAGGCGGAGGCAGCGGTTGCCCAGGCGCGGCGGCGCGAGCGGGAGCCGACCCTTCCCTCGATTGCCCAAGAAAATCAACGGGCCGAGTTGCCACGGCGGAGCAATCAGGCAGCCGAACAAGTCGCTTCGCTCCGCCCAATTGAGGCTCCCTCTCCCGCGCCTGCTGTGGCAAGCGGCAGCGCGACCGCGCCTCAGGCCTCGAGCACGTCGTTGACCCGCGCTGATTCAGGAAGCGCTCTGGCTGCCGCCGGAGTCAATCTTCAGGTGAACGACCTGCAAGCCGCTGGTGTCGCGTCAGTCGCTTCTGATTCGCTCGCCCGACGCCGCGCGGAGAGCACTGCCGAAGCGCCCAAGCTGCTCAACTCCCAACAAGCGGCGAACGAGCGACGGACCGTCGCCGATAGCCCAACGCCCCAATCGGCCTGGCAAGTAAACTCGGACGCGCTCGCCTCGCGCAGCGGCGCACAGGCTCCCGCGCCCCGCAGTTCCGAGTCGTCTGCGGCGATCTCCACCAGTGCCGCAAGCAACGCCGATCGCAGCCGACTCAACGTCGAGTCGGGATCGAGCCAGCTCGACTTGGGACCAACCAAGCTGGTTGCAGATGCGGCGGCTGAGCGAGCCAGCGGGGGGGGCGGGGCTCCATCGCTCGGCCCGCTGAACCCCGAGCCAAAAACCGCCCAGCGATCAGCGGCGGCGACCGCGGGAACACTGGCAAGCGAGGTGGTTGGACTGACCCAGGCGCCCCGCTCCGCTCCGCGTGAATCCCGGGCCTCGGGCGAGCCGCAACCGAGCGAGGCGCAAAGCACTGCCAGTCGCGACCGCAACGCGAACTCAAGTGCCACCAACGGCAATGAGCTGGCAGAACTGAAAGCAGGGCTCTCCGCTGCGGTTGCCCGCGAGACGCAGAGTTCCGCCAGCTCGCGGCGCGAGGACGTGAGCGGGATGGGCGGCGCGATTTCGGCCGCAGAGGCGGCCGAACGCCAAACCGGAAATCAGAGGGAAGGAATTTCCCGCGCGCCACTGGCCCAAGTTGAAGTGCAACTCGGATCGCTCTCAGGCAAATCAGATGCCGCCTCGCCCGCAGCCGGCGAAGCTGCAAGCCCAACCGAATCGAGAAGGACAGGATCGAGTTCGGCTCTCGCCGCCGAGACACTCGAGCCGGGAACGGAGGGAGATCGGCCGGATGCGGCAACAACTTCGGCGACTCGTCGCGCCGCAGCGAGCGCTGGCGGGAACGCCGGCTTGGAGGCAGCTGCGGAGGAAACTGCGGGAGCCAGCCCCCGGCGCGGCAGTCAGACCGGGGGGCCAAAGGTGGACTCACCCGCCCTCGCTGGAACGGGGCCGAGCCGACAAGCGACGGGAAGAGCCGACCAGGCCGAGGCGGAACTGGGTGCTGCCGGACGGCGGAAAGCGTCCGCAGCCAACTTGGAAGTGGCGGCTGAGATCGGGTCGCCGGGCTTGGGCTTGCGTCCGGATGATGCTCTGGGGAGCCCGCTTCGACCGAGCTCCCGCGACAGCGAAAGCCTGGCTTTGAGCGTCGAGTCGCGGTTCCATCGCGCAGAATCGGGAGCTCAGCCTGAGGCGGCAACCGATGCAGTCTTGGCAAAGGAAGCCTTTGAATCCCGTGGAGCACCGCTGGAGGGCAGCGCGCCATCGACCGAGGCCGCGATCGAATTGGGATTGGAGTTTTTAGCGCGGCATCAGCGGGCCGATGGGAGTTGGTCGCTGGGAGGTTTCGATCTGGGGCATCCGCAGAAGCAGGGGCAATTCAACAGCGACATGGCGGCGACCGGTTTGGCATTGCTCGCCTTTCAGGGAGCGGGATACACCCATCGCGAGTTCAAGTACGCCGCCCAGATGCAACGGGCGATGGACTGGATGATCGCCCGGCAAGATGCCGAGGGTGGCCTGTATCTGGAGGCCGATGCGCGCTCCAACCAGAACTGCCGGATGTACAGTCACGCCATCGCGGCCTTGGCGCTGAATGAAGCCTATGGAATGACCCAGGATTCAGATCTTCGCGAACCGTGCCGCAAGGCGCTCGCTTACATCGTGAATACCCAGGATGATCGCGGGGGGTGGAGGTATTACGCCGAACCCCAATTGAGACAGACCGATACCTCGGTTACCGGCTGGATGCTGATGGCGCTGCAGAGCGGGCGGCTGTCGGGATTGGAAGGGCCTGCCGAGACTTGGAAGCGAATTGACGAGTGGTTGCAAGTCGCCGGTGATCCACAGCGCGAAGGGCTTTATCGGTACAACCCGTTTGCGGAGGACTCGGGAGGCGTCGATCGTTCGACCGGACGAAAACCGACAGTCTCAATGACCTCGGTCGGGATGCTGATGCGGTTGTACACGGGCTGGGAACGAACCGACCCGCGAACCTTGGCGGCGGCCGACTACCTGCTCAGCCAGCAAATGCCCGGCGACCGGACTTCGATCGAGCGGGACACCTACTACTGGTACTACGCCACTCAAGTCCTGCGGCATGTCGGAGGCGAGCGCTGGGAACGCTGGAACGCCCAGCTGCACCCGCTGCTGATTCGCACCCAGGTGAAGGCTGGCGAGTTGTCCGGAAGCTGGCATCCTTACGAGCCGGTTCCCGATCGCTGGGGGCCGGCCGCCGGGCGGCTCTACGTGACGACGATGAACCTGTTGTCGCTGGAAGTGAATTATCGGCTGCTGCCCCTCTACGAGCAGTACCGTACCGCCAGTGGGCCGGATTAACTTCCGGTGGTCAGCCCGAGGTCAGAGCGGAGGGCCAGCGGCAAATTGGCCAGCGGCAGACCGGGATCCTGGCCGAGAGCCGAGCGAACTTGCTCCAGCTGCTCGATCGTGTTGAGGGCGAGGTCGACAAACAGATAGCGTTGACCGCCGAATTCGCACCGCCCTCCCCCGCTTCCGCCAAAGTTTTCGTAGCGGATGCGATAACCCATTTGCTCTGCCAGCGCGAGCAGACGCTCCAATTGTAAGACTGCGCTCATTCCGTAACCTCCTTGTTCTCTTCAACTTGCCCGTCTTGGGCGGCCCCGATTATAGGCCCGACTGGTTTAGAAACCCAGCCGAATTCGTCGATAGAGATTGAGTAGAGAAATTCGTCTGTTCTGCCAGACGGTTGCTTGCTGCGCCTGTCGCAGCCCCATACGTGTGTGATTCCCTGTTTATACCACGCCCCGGGCCGCAAGGTTGGCAGGTTCATCAAGAATTCATCGAGCGGCTGGGGCCCGCTCAGCTGCTAGCACTTTCGTCAGTAGCTGGCACTGGGGAAGTTGAAAATTCTGTGGAGAAGACTGGATGAGCGGTTTGCGCGAGGAGTTGGAGCAAGTGCGGCGGGAGAAGGAGCAGCTGGAGAACCAGCTCGCTTGCCTGCAGCGCTCGGCGACCTTGGGCGAGTTGCTCGGGACGACCACGCACGAGTTCAACAACGTGCTGATGACGATCATGAACTATGCCAAGCTCGGCTTGCGGAACAAGGATGAGGCTTCGCGCGACAAGGCGCTAGGCAAAATCCTGGCTGCCAGTGAGCGGGCGGCCAAGATTACCCACTCTGTTCTGGGCATGGCACGGAATCGCAAGGATGGTTTTGAGCCAACCCAGTTGGCGGAGCTGTTGCAGGAGTCGCTGCTCTTGCTGGAGCGGGAGTTGCAGCGGTACCGGGTGCATGTCGAGCTGGAGCTGGAGTCGGTGCCTGACGTGCCGGTCAACGGCAATCAGATTCAGCAGGTTCTGGTCAATCTGCTGGTCAATGCCCGGCAGGCGATGCCTGACGGTGGACGGCTTGTGATTCGAATCCGTCCGGACCGGGAAGGGAGACACGTGGAGCTGAGCGTGCGCGACTATGGCGTCGGCATCGCGCAAGACAAGTTGCCGCGGATTTTCGAGCCATACTACTCCACGAAATCCGGACCCGATGCCACGGGCAAGGGCGGCACCGGTCTGGGACTCGCCGCTTGTCGCCAGATCATTCAGGCCCATCAGGGCGTGATTCGCGTCGAGAGCGCGGTAGGCAAGGGAACGTGCTTTACGCTCAGGCTGCCGCTGCAGCGCACGGTTGCTCCAGCGCTGGGAGCTGCGAGCGGATGGGAAGCCGCGGTCCCGGTCCCGGCAGTCGAAGGGCCGCGGTAAGCAGTTGGCCGTGTCCAGTCATCAGTTATCAGTTGGCCGTTGATAGTTGATCGTCAAAACCGATCTGCCTGACAACTGACAACTGACAACTAACAACTGACAACTAACAACCAGCTCAATACGCGTTCTGTCGCGAGAGCACCACGGCGAAGGTTTTCCAGAGAATCTGCAGGTCGAGCCAGAGAGACCATTCGCGGATGTATTTGTGGTCGAAGTGGACCCGGCGTTCCATTTTCTCGAGTTGTTCGGTTTCGCCGCGGCAGCCGTTGACTTGAGCCAGTCCGGTGATGCCCGGTTTGACTTTGTGCCGCAGCATGTAGCCGTCGATCTGTTTGCGATAGTACTCGTTGTGAGCCGAGGCGTGGGGGCGTGGGCCGACGAGGGACATCGAGCCACCGAGGACATTGAACAGTTGCGGCAGTTCATCGAGCGATGTTTTCCGCAGAAAGCCGCCGATCGAGGTCAGTCGCGGGTCGTTCTTCTGGGCTTGAACCACTTGAGGCCCATTCTCCTGAACCTTCATGCTGCGGAATTTCCAGACCAGAATCTCGCGGCCATCGAGTCCATACCGCCGCTGTTTGAAGAAGACTGGGCCGCGACTGGTGAGCTTGATGGCTGCGGCAATGGCCAGCAGCGGCAAAGCAAGCACCAGCAATCCGATCGTCGCGAGTGCCACATCGCAAAGTCGTTTGACCAGCCCATCCACTCCATACAGCGGATTTTCGTAAATGCTGACGACGGGAATCCCCTGGATATCCGTCCACCGCGAATGCAGCAGCTGGAAAACGAACAGGTCGGGCACGATGTAAACAGAGGCAGTCGTGTCCGCCAGTCGGGAGACGATGTCCCGAATCCGCTCTTCGGCCCGCATCGGCAAAGTGACAAAGACGACCTGAATCTGTCCGGAGCGAGCTTGCTCCAGCAGGCTCTGGGAGTCTCCCAGACGCGAGTTCAGTTCTTCCGGGAGTTCAGTGGTTCGCTTGTGCGGCCGGTCGTCGAAGAAACCGACAAACCGCAGGCCCAGTTCGGGTTGATTGCGAATGTTCCGCGTGAGTTCAATTCCCAGATTATTGATTCCGACGACGGCAAAGCCCCGATTGAGCGACTTGCTGTTGCTGACCCAGCGGCCGAACATCCGGGCCTGGTTGCGGAGCCCGAGAATGAACAAATAGGTGATCCCCGTCCAGAACGAGATTGCCCGCAGGGAGAGCTCGGTGCTGTACTCGGTAAATCGCCCCAGGCTGAGCAAGCCAATCACGGCCAACCCCCAAGCGGCGGTTGCGATGAACGCCTCGCGACTGAAGGAAATCCCCCGCCAGTCTCGATACAGTCCGGCAATTTCGGCTGCGATCATGAACACACCAATGCTGACCAGTCCGATCACAATGGTCGATTTGCTGTTCAGGTCCGGGTACCAGGTTACGAGCACCCATAAACCAAGCACGATTGAAACAGCATCGAGCAGTTTGTTGAGCAATCGGGTGGAGGCGGCGAATGGTTTGATCTGGACATGGTTGGACATGATGAGGACGCTGCGGAATGCGGAGTGCGGAGTGCGGAATGCGGAGTGCGGAATGCGGAATGCAGAGCGCGGAATGCGGAACCGAGACCGAGCGGTTCGCTTGAAAGATAGGTTGCGCGGAGCGCGAACGGACCTGCCGCGGGGGAGAATTGCCGGAGCACGAAGAACCGGTTGTACCGGTTAGGTCGGCTGGTGCAGATAAAACCGGGAAGTCGCGGAAAACCTGGAGTCCCGTCCAGCCTGAACCGTACGCGCCGCGCCCCTGCAAGGTGCTGGAGCGGCGAACGCCCGTCAGCCAGTGTTCTCCAGCTGGCCTTGGTGCTCCAACTGGTCTTGGTGCTCTAGCTAGCCTTGATGCTCTAGCTAGCCTTGCGGATGATGACCGCGCTGGCTTGGCCTTGCGGTGAGCAGTTGAGGTTCAGGAAAGAATTGCCTGCGGCCACCCCAAATTGGGTGACGGCATTGATTGGGCAGGCGGGGTCGGGGGTCTCGTAGTTGGCGATCGGAAACAGCTGGTTGTGCTCCAGCGCCATCAGGCTGGCGATCATCTCAACCATCCCGCTGCCGGCGCCGAGGTTACCCATTTGACTCTTGGCTGCGACAACGGGCACGTCCCCCAAACGGTCGCGAATCGCTTGGGCTTCCTCGCTGTCGCAGTGGGTCGTTGAGAGCCCGTGTGCGTGAACGTGGCCGAGTTCGGCGGCCGTCATTCCGGCCGATTGAAGGGCCAGGTCGATCACGTTGGCGAAGGCTTGGCGATAATTGGCGACGCCATTCCGGTTGGCGACGGTCGACGACGCGTAGCCGACGACTTCGCCCCAGATTTTGGCTCCGCGTTTGGCGGCCACATCGGCGTCTTCCAGGACGAGCACCCCCGCGCCTTCGCCGACGACCATTCCTTTGCGGTGGGCGTCAAACGGTCTCGAAGCCTGTTCGGGAGCAAGGCCTCGCGGCGCGCACTGCTCCTGCAGGACAACGTGAATGGTGCGCAAGGTCTGGATTCTCGAACCGGTTGAGCCCACGACGATCGCGTCGGCGGCATGTCGGCGCATCGTCGTCACCGACTCGGCCACGGAGAGGTTAGAGCTCGCTTCGCGCAGAGTGACCGAGTTGCTCGGGCCCCGAAAGTCGTTGAAGATTGCCACATGGCTGGCTGGCATGTTAGGCAGGTACTTCAGCAGCCACAGCGGTTCGACTTGCGGCGTGCCCTGCTCACCCCAGAGGCTGAATTGGAATTTTCCGCCCGGGGAGCATTTGGCGATCCCGGCTGCGAACTCGCCTGGTTCAGAGATGATGTAGTCGGATCCAAACATCGTCCCGACGCGGGCGCCGTCGTAGCCGGCCGCTGTCAGACCGGACTGGTGAATCGCAGTTTGCGCGGCGGCGACCCCCATCTGGATCTCGCGGCACATCAGCTTGAGCCCCTTCTTGATGCTTCGCTGAAGTTGCTTGTCGAGTGGTCCGAAGCTTTCGATTTCGCCGTCGAAGCCGGCCGCTTCACCACCGACATCGATCGGCAGGGCCTCGGCCGCAACTCGCTCCAGCGGCTTGATTCCACTCTTACCCGACGAGAGAGCCGACCAGAGTTCAGTAGGATTGTTGCCCAGCGGGCTGATCAGTCCCATGCCAGTGACAACGATACGGCGAGTGGTCATCCAGAAATCCTCTAGCAGAGTCAAGCATCAGGTGATTGGGTCGCAATCGATTTTAAAGCTTCATTCGATCCCGTCGAGAGTAGCCCCGCCGGTCGGCATCGGGCGGCGATCTGCCGCTAGCGAATCGGAACGAGGTTGTTTTGCGTCGTCTGCGGAGTTGTCGGGAGGGCTGATTGGGGCCCTCGATAATCGATCAACAACAGGGCATCGGCCCGTTTCCGAGCGGAGTCAAACAGTCCCCCCAGCGGTTGACCAAACAGCGCGGTCGGGCTCGGGGCGGAAGTCGCGTCGGGAGCTCCGACCACACCGCAGCTGATCAGCAGCACCTGGTCGGCCGGCCAGCGAAATCGTTCGGTCAATCGCCAGCTGACCAGTTGGGGAACCTGCAGGGCAAAGTTCTGGGTTCCGGCTACAGTCGCGATCGGTACCCGGATGTTGTTGAATTTCTCGATCTGGTCGATGCTCCCCTCAAGCAGCAAGTCCACTGTCCGGCCATCGACCGAGGAGAGGCTGGTCAGCTTCAGGCGATAGCCTTCGTTGAGCTGGTTCATCAGCGGTTGATACCCGGCGCCTTGGCCGGGCGTCCACTGCAGGCTTTGCGCGAACTGCCGCGGAGTCCGCTGCTCGAGCACAAACGGTTGACCATCCTGGGGCGAGACCCGTCCACCCGCTGACGCCCGAAAATCAGACCGCCGGGACAAATTTCCAAACAGCAGCGCCGCATTCTCTTTGCTAATCAGCCAAGCCTCGACTCCGGGAGATTGAACCGGGATGGACTGCATCACGGAATAGGCCGTCTCGCGCCAGTTGGGATTGGCAATCGTACAGAGCCGGACGTCGATTCCCACCGTTTGGCCCTTGGAGAAAACAAACCGATCGACCAGCGGTCGAATCTCGTTGTGGATTTCCGGAGTGTGATAGACGAATAGTTTGTCCCGAGTCGCCGAGAGCAAGCCGAACGGCTGGCGAAACCAAAGTTCCGTTCCGGTTTGCCGCAGAATCCAATCGACGATGGCCTGCTCGGGGTTGGGATTGTCCCGCACCTGGGATGTGTAAGGCGAGATGTCGTACTCGCGCCAAACCTGGCCGGCATTGTTGGGCAGGGAGCTGAAGGTTTGCGAAACGCGCGTGATCTCGGCTGGCGGAGCCCCGCCGCTGGGTGCTGCGGCAGGCGGCGCGCTCGTTCCCGGCGGAGCGGATGGATTGTTTTGTTGCCAACCAGCATTTGCGGTCTGATCGGTGAGCGACGTGCTGCGACTGCCGGCAGCGGCCGAACTGGGAGTGCTGGGGGAAACTCCCAGCGGTTGCTGGGCTGCGCGAGGCTCACCCGGAAGTTGCGTCTGGACGGCCATCGGTTGCCCCGCCATCGGTTGCCCCGCCATCGGTTGCCCGGTCACGGCCTGGCTGGTGACGGGTTGAGCAAAGGTAGTCGGTGCCGGCGCGGGGGGCGTTGTGGGGGGGGGCATCGCGGCGGGTGTCGTCGCGGCGGGACTGGCGACCGGAGCCGCATTCAGTTTCGGCGGGGGGGCCGAGAAGCTGCTGGGCGGCGGCGGAGTTGTGTTTTGGGGAGCCGCGTTTTGGGGAGTCGCGGTTTGGGGAGCCGCGGTTTGGGGAGCCGAAGGGCTGGTCACACTGCCCGTGCCGCTCTCGAGGTTCACGTTCTCAGGCAGCGGTGGGATCGCGGGGCGAAAGGGCTGGGATTCGTTGCGCGGAGGCGGCTCTTGGCCGATCGCCGTCCCGCCGAGGGCAAGCCCCGCGGCGGCCAGCGCAAGTCCCGCGGCGACCAGGGCCGAATACGCCGCGCGAAACTGTGGCAAACGGGGGGCGTTCAAAAGTGGTAAGCGAGCCATGTTTGGATTCTCCTGGGGATTCTCCTGGGTGCGCAGCGTCTCGCTGGCCGAGATCGTGCCGCTTGAGGGATCTCGGGCGCGGGTGCGAGGCGGGCCGGAGTATAGAAGCGGCCGGGAGTCAGGGAAAGGTTGAAATAAAGCGGGAATTGGGGGTTTTGGGGGAGGCTCTCGCCGCTTCTCGGCCGACCAGCTGATTTCGGTTTGCTTCAGCGACCTGGCCCGGCGATAATTCAAGCGAGGGCAGCTGGAAAAAACACAAGGCAGGCGCGATGAGCGAGCTTAGGGATTGGAACGCCGAACAATTGCAGGCTGCGGTTGAGACCTCGCCGCCCCTGCCCGCCCCCGACGCGACCCTGCCGCGCGTCGAACCGCAGCCTGAGGAAGTCCTCTTGGGAAGTACTTTGGCTGCTGCGGTGCTCAAGATTGTGCCGAGTTACCTGGTCAGCTTTCTGGGGCATGCTGTCCTGATCATTGGTCTGAGCGTGGCGGCCAGCTTTGCCCTGCAGGGAGATCGGATTGCGCTCGAGGGTGGCGTTTCGATTTCCACTCCTGCGGTTGATTCGGAGCCAGCGGAAGTTGCGCTCGAACTGAATACGCCGCTTTCTGAGCTGGACGAACTGCGGCAACCTCCAGCGGAAGCCGCCAGTTCTTTGGCAGACGCGCTCTCGGTTACTGGCCCAAGTGCGGGCGAGCAGTTGCTGGAAGGTTGGGGCGAGGGGGAGGAATCCGAGTTTGATGCCGCAGTCGCCGCAGCTTGGGAAGAGGAGCTCGGGGGGAGCGAACCGGTCGACAAGAGCAAGGGAGATGCCCGGTTTTTCGGTGTGCATGCCAGCGGCCGCCGCTTCGTGTTTATTATCGACTGCTCCGGAAGCATGAAGGGATTGCGCTGGAATTTGGCCAAGGCTGAGCTGAGAAACTCGATTCGGAATTTAGAGGACGACAAGGACTTCCTGGTCATCCTTTACAACCACGAGGCGTGGGCGATGTTCGACCGCAAGTTGACCGAAGCCGACCTCGTGTCGGCCACTCCCGAGAGCAAGCGGCGCTTTTTTCAGTGGCTCAGCCGTCAGGAGCCGAGAGGCTGGACCCGCCCGCGAGTCGCTTTGGAACTCGCCTTGAGCCGTCAACCGGACGCTGTATTTCTGCTCAGTGACGGGGAATTGCAGGACGACAGCCAGCAATTCCTGCTGGTCGCCAACCAGCCGGCAGAGCGGGATGACGGGAGTCGGCGGCAGACCCCCATCCATACGGTTGCTCTGGACCTTTCATTCGGTGCGGGGCTGTTGGAACAAATTGCCGGGCAAAACAGTGGCGTTTTTACCCACATTACGACCGCGACCCCCCCTCGGCGTTGACTTTTCAGCCCCTGCCGGTATCTTGACGTCAGCATTCGGTGTGCGAGGTTTTGCCTCGTTACCCCTGTAACGGTCTGCGCGGACCACAAAATGGCGAAGCTGAAGACGGTGACCTGAAAGCGGTCACCCCTTCCTCGTTACTTCGGTGTCGTAGCCTAAAGCGCGGTAGCCAAAACGCGGTAGCAACAGCGCGGTAGCAACAGCGCGGTAGCAACAGCGGTTTAGCCAAAGCGGTTTAACAAAAGCGCTTTAACCAAAGCGCGGCAGCCAAAGTGCGAAAGCGAAAGTGCGATGGCGGATGTGGTCTTGGAAAACGTTTCGAAGCGTTATGGTTCGGGCATCCGAACGGGAAGCTTTGAACGGGGAATCTGGGAACCGACATCCGATGACCGGCGAACGACGGCTCGGCGCTCTGATGGCGGTGTTGGCGCCAGTGTTGGCTCCAGCCCGGGCGACGGACTTGGATTTGGGGTGGAGGAACTCAACCTCCGGATTGCTGATCGTGAGTTTCTGGTTCTGGTCGGCCCGAGTGGGTGCGGCAAGAGCACGACGCTCCGTTTGATTGCAGGTTTGGAAACGTTGACTGCTGGCCGAATCCTGATCGGAGGACGCATAGTCAATAGTCTCCCGCCCGCTGAGCGCGATATTGCGATGGTTTTTCAAAACTATGCGCTTTATCCGCACATGACGGTGGAAGATAACCTCGCTTTCGGGTTGCGACTTAGGTATGGAGGAGGCATCAGTGCACGTCTCTTGAGGCGACTGGTCAATCCTCGTCGGGCGGCCGAATTGGCGGTGCAGCGACGCGGGATTGGGCAACGGGTAAGGCAGGCGGCGGAGCGGTTGGGCATATTGCATTTGCTCGGTCGCAAGCCACATGAATTGTCCGGCGGTGAACGTCAACGCGTGGCTTTGGGCCGGGCGATTGTGCGGGATCCGGCGGCATTTTTATTTGATGAGCCGCTGTCGAACCTCGATGCCAAACTCCGGCAGGCGATGCGTTCGGAATTGAAACAACTGCATGAGAACTTGGGGGCGACGACGATTTACGTCACGCACGACCAAGTCGAGGCAATGACGCTGGGGCAGAGGGTCGCGGTCATGGATCGCGGACGGCTGCAGCAAATTGGCTCGCCGGAGGAAATTTACGATTCGCCAGCCAACTTGTTTGTGGCGCGATTTTTTGGTTCGACGCCAATCAATCTGCTTCCCGGACAACTGGTTGGTTCCGGGACAGAGGTGGAGTTTGTCAGTGGACAGTGCCGATGGAGACTGGGACCCGCGAGTTCCAGTCGGTGTCGGCACTGGCCTCGGCAGGTCACGCTGGGGGTTCGCGGAGAGGATTTGCACCCTGTATGGGGATCGGCAACTCTGACCGCCGGGCAAAATCGGGCC
>JAJTFE010000034.1 GCA_021298375.1 Blastopirellula sp.
GTGCGCCCGCTTCCTCAGCCGGGTCTTCGCGCCAGCCCCCGGTTCAGCAGCTACTTCACTTCAGCGAACTCGAGGAAGCGTGGGAGCTAGACGACAGCCTGCTGGTCTAACCGAGAGAGGTAAACATCGCATCCCGATGGCCGACTTCGCCCCCAGCCCGTGCGCCCGCTTCCTCAGCCGGGTCTTCGCGCCAGCCCCCGGTTCAGCAGCTACCTCACGCCCAACCCCAATCACCGCCTCACTCGCTTTCGCCCGCATTAACTCAACAGCTGCAAGAACTCGCGGAACGTCGTATTCAGCTGTTCGGGCGTCGCGTTCGGATTCTGAAACGCAAGCGCCTGGCGCAGCGCGGTACTGAACTCTTTGCGGGCCGTCGCATATTCGTGATGCACGCTCGCCGGATCTTCGTTCCAAAGCATGGCGATGTCCCGAATTGGCAAGCTGTCCTGAAAACGCAAACGCAGCAGCTCCACGCGCCGCACTTCGCGCGGTCCCTCGCGGGCAGCTGCCTCTGCATGCAGTCGCGTCGCCTCGGCGAGGATCAGCCTGGCCCAGGCCCGGTCGAACGCCTGAGAACAACGGGTTTGTTCGTCAGGCTGGTCGGCGATCAGACCTGCTTCGGGGAGCCGTTTGGTCTCGCGACGGAGGGCGATATTCCGCAGCACACCATGAAAGAACTTGCGAAACCCCTCGGGCCGCTCACCTGCAACTCGCTCCAAGACGCCATCCTGCCGAAAGCACTCGACAAATGAATCCTGCACGGCGTCATCGATGTCACTCCGCAGCGGCGAGGCGGCCCAGCGACTCTGAAAGTAACTGGTGGCCACGGGCTGATAGAGCCGCACAAATTCACCGCGCTGCGACTCATTCCCTGCCGCCGCAGCGTCAATCAGCGTCCAACATGTCTGCTGCTCACCCACTGCGAGCCTCCCGTACCGCCAAAACCCAAACCGGCCAATTATAGTCGCCGCACCTCCACCTAGAGACGCGACTGAACCGCCAATTCGACCTGAAGACTGACGAAAATTTCAGTAAGAAGTTGGGTTTCGCACCGGCTGATGGGCGTGCTAGCAGGGTGGAGTCAAGGTCCGCCGGACGGTGAACGAGCAGCGGAATGCCCCCCGAAACCTTCATCGAAAAGGCCTCGCTGTCACTCCCCCCGCTTGCTACTATCCCGGGGCAAAAACCTCTCTCTCCGCGGTCCTCACGCCAACCAATCCCTCGTCGGTCTCCTGTCTCAGCATGCACGTAAGCTCCAAGATTGCGGCCATCGCTCGCGGGAAGCCGATCCCCGCATCCCGCCGCGAACGGGTCGCTCCGGGGCGCGTGCTGCTTGGGCTTTGCCTGGTCACCTTCAGCGTGGTTACCTGCGGCGGATGCTCGCGCGTCGACTATCGCCTTGCGGCCGATCGAGACTCTTATGGTCTCCTCGCCAGCCGCGAACTGGATCCGCGCTGGACGATTCCGCGCCGCAGTCTGGAAGCCGAGCCCGATTCGCGTTTTGCCGATCCGAATTGCCCCGATCAAAGCTTGATGCCACAAGACGACCCGGCGGCGAATGTCTTCCTCCGGCACCCCGCCGGCTTTCACAACCATCGCTACTATGATCGAATCGGCAAGTCCGACGAGATCGAACAGTCGGACTACCTGGCGAGTCTGCCGCGCAATGACCAGGGCGAACTCGAGCTCGATCCGCTCAATTCTGTCGACTTGTCCCTTGTGCACAGCCGCGAGTACCAAACCCAATTCGAGTCCATCTACTTGAGTGCTCTTGCCCTCTCGGGAAACCGCTTTGAATTCGATACTCAATGGAGCGACACGCTGGCGGGGACGTATGCAGCCTCGGGACAAGCGCCCAACGAATCGCGCTTTCTCGCCTTGACGAATCGGTTGGGGCTTTCGAGGAATCTGGCGCGAGGGGGCCAGTTTGCAACCAGCCTCGCCAACTCATTTTCCTGGGAGTTCGGCAATGGTCCGGTCTCCAGCGCCGGCGGTACGATCGTCGCCGCACTGACCTTGCCTTTGCTCCGGGGGGCAGGAACCTATGTCCGGCTCGAGGGTCTGGTCCAGGCAGAGCGCGACTTGCTCTTCGATGTCCGCGACTTCGCCCGCTTCCGTCGCCGCTTCTATCTGGAGGTCGTCAGCTCCTATTTCAACCTGCTCGGTCAAGTCCAGGCGATCCGCAACACCGAGCTGAATCTCCAGTCTCTGGAGCTGAATCTGCTCGAGCACCAGGAGCTGTTGGCCCGGAAAATGGTTTCCCAGATTCAAGTCGATCAGGTTTTTCAGGACTACCAGAATGGGCGCCTGAACTTGCTCAGCTCGCAACAGCAGTTCGCCGATGCCTTGGACGCATTCAAGCTCCAGCTTGGCCTCCCTACCTGGATTCGCGCGTCGGTTGATGAGGAGTTGCTCAAACCCTTTGAGCTGAATTCCACCGAGCTCCTCGAGTTGCAGGCCGATACCCAGGCCCTGTACGAAGAGCTTCTGGCCAGACTGCCTCCCGAAGTGCCAACACGGGCCGAAATGGAAGTCTACTTCGAGCGTTACTGCGAACTGCAGCGTCGCACCGAGGCACACCTGCCACAAGTACAGTCCGAATTCTCCAGCTGGCAGGCCCGGCTCGACCAATTCGCCGCAGAAGGCGCGGCGCCAGATGACCGCCTTGATTCGAATCAACAAAACCAAATTGCTCAGCAACTGGCGGGGCGGCTCGACGACCTCGCTGGACAGATCGATGTCGACCGGCGGAACCAGGAAACGTACCGCGCTGAAGTTCTCGACGGCCAGGCGGTCGATCCACCTCCGGGAAATGCGGCTCGGCAGAATCCCGAACTGGAACTCGACCCGGAAGCGAGGAAGTGGGCCCGGATGGTTGAACTGGTTGGTCGCAGGCTGCGGGAGCAGCTGAGTGAAATGTATACGGCCGAGATCCAGAGCCGGGTCTTTGCCATCGACTTGGAGCCTGTTGCCTTGAAGCAGGAGTCGGCCGTCCAGTTTGCCCTGGAGAACCGGCTCGACCTGATGAACCGCCGCTCTCAAGTCGTGGACGCCTACCGACGAGTCGAGGTCGCCGCCAACAACTTGCGGTCTCAGCTCGATGTGAATGTTCAGGCAACCATTGGTACTGATCCCGAAAAACCTAACCCGTTGAGCTTCGATGATGACGAAAATGTTTATCGGGCAGGATTCCAGCTGGACGGTCCACTCAACCGCATGTCTGAGCGAAATGCCTATCGGGCTACCCAAGTTGCCTATCAACGTTCGCGGCGCGACTACATGCAGACCGAGGACGAGATCGTCAACGCGGTCCGCGAGGATCTGCGCCGGTTGAGAATCCAGCGGCTGAACTTTCAAATCGTGCGGCAGCAGTTGATCACGGCGACGCGCCAAGTCGACGAAGCACAATTCAATCTGCGGACCGCGGTCCAATCAAGCACCAACTTGACCCGCGACTTGCTGCAGGCCTTGCAGGGCCTGCTTTCCGCCAAAAACAATCTGGTCTCCAGCTGGATCGGTTACAAGGTCAGTCGAATTCGTTTGTTTGTCGATCTGGAGCTGCTGTATCTCGATGATGCCGGTCGCTGGACGAACGAGGATCTCGCCTTGGCGAAAATTGAAGGTCTGTTGCAACAGGAGGACCCGATCGATCAGCGGCGGGCTCCCTATGGCGTCGACCGCAGCCCCCTGTTTCCCAATGAGACCCTGCGCCAGCCGGCGGAGCCGCCGCCGGGCCCAGCGCCAGAGTCGCTGGACTTATCCCGCGAATCAGAGGGCCAGCCAGAGCGACTGTCCTCTCCGAATCCGCTTCGCTGACTTCTGACAGCTCAGGTCAAATGACCGTTCCGCCATTTCCGTCTGGCGAAATCCTGCGATTCGATTTCCATGGCACCGGCCGGGCGACTAAAATGGGCTCAGAAAGCAAAAGCCGGGATTCGGTTTTTCAGGAGTCTTGCCTGTGTCTCACCCTCAATTCAAACATCGAACGAGCCTGCTGCGTCGAAGTAAACTCCGTGCGGGCGTCACTCGGCTTGCTTTGATCGGCTCAGGGGTGCTGGTCCTGAGCTTGGTCGGGATGGGGCTCCTGCTGTCTGACTTCTGGTACAAAAAGTCCGAACCGGCAGCGCTGACCTATCAAGTCACTCGCCGCAACCTCCAGGACACCATCATCGAGCGGGGAACGCTCGAAAGCCAGTCGACGGTACAAGGAATCTGTGACCTGCCCGGCTGGCAAAACAAAATCATCTCAATCGTGCCTGAGGGGAGCACCGTCGAGACCGGCGCGCTCGTGGTTGAGTTCGACAGTTCGGAAATCGACAAGCTGATCGCTGCGAATAAGAGCAAGCTGGTTGCCGCGGAAGGGAAACTCGAGTCGGCCAAACAGGAATTGGCTGTCCAGAAGAACAAGGGCGAAAGCGATATCGCCGCTGCCGAACTGGAATTGCAACTCGCGGACCTAGACCTCACGAAATACCGGGATGGGGATTACATCGCCGAAAAGGCCGACATGGAGCGGGGCATCTCCGAGGGTGACGCTGAACTCAAGAAAGTCAGCGACGAGCTGGTCAACATGCGTGCTCTGGTGCGGAAGGGTTTTCGCTCACCCGAACAGCTGCGGGAGTTGGAGTTGCGGGTAAAGACCGCTCAATTTCGCGTCGATCGCGACCAGCAGAAATACAACGTGCTCTTGAAATTTGACCATCAGCGGAAGATCACGGAATTCAGCGCCAAGGCTGGCGAGGCCAAACGCAAACGCGACCGGGCCAAAGCAACTGCCGAAGCCGAGATCCGCAAGGCAGAGGCCAACCTGCTCTCGGCCGAGAGCGATCTCGCGCTGGTACAAACCGAACTCCGCGAGTTGGACCGGTACAAGGCCAACTGCCGACTGACCGCCCCCAAAGCTGGGACGATTGCCTATGCCAACAACGAGTGGATGGGCCCGGAAGAACGCATTCGCGAAGGGGCCTCAGTCCGGCAGCAGCAAACCGTCTTTTACCTGCCCGACATGAGCCGGATGCAGGTAAAAGTCAATGTCCACGAATCGGTCGTCAACAAGGTGAAGAAAGGGCTGGAAACGAATCTGCAGATCGAGGCATTTTCAGGCTCCAGTCTCAAAGGCACCATCCAGCAAGTCTCGGAACTTGCCTCCAGCAGCCGCAGCGACTCCAAGTCGTACGAGGTCACGGTCCTGATTGATTCGTTTCCGCCCGAGCTGAAACTGAAGCCGGGAATGACTGCGCGGGTTGAAATTGTAGCTGGCAATTACAACAACCTGCTCGCGGTTCCGGTCGGTGCATTGACCGAAAAAGACGGCCGGGCTTTCACCTTTGTTTCGGCGGATAATGCGATCCTGCCGCGGGAAGTCAAACTCGGCCGGACAACGCATTCGTTTGTGGAAATCGTGGAAGGCTTGGAAGAAGGGGAGCTGGTGCTTCTTGATGCCTACGTCCGGGGCCTGACCGAGCTGGAAGATCAAAATCCCGGCACAGGAGAGTCGCCCACGGAGCCACCAGGGAATGTATCCAAGGAACAGGACAAAGCGACTTCCAACGGATAAGGCCCTGAATGATCCTGCAAACCTGGCGGCGATTTCCCGGCATGGCCTTCATGGCACTGCGGTCCTTGCAGATGCACAAACTGAGATCGGCGCTGACCGTCCTGGGGCTGGTGTTTGGCGTCGCCAGCGTGATCGTGATGCTTGCCGTCGCGGAAGGAGCTAACCGCGAGACCCTTCAGCAAATCGAATCGCTCGGGGTCAAGAATGTGATCATCCGGAGCGTGAAACCAGCGGCCAATAACAACACGCAAATCTCGTTTAGCAATTTCGAGAACAGCTATGGCATCAATTACGATGACTTGCGGCGGATCGAAGAGACCATTCCTACACTAGTCAACGCCGCCCCGATGCGCGAGTTCATTCAAATCGCACGGTTCGGCGATGCCAAGTTCGAAACGGCCCGCGTTCTGGGAGTCCGTCCCAGCTATTTTCGCAGTAATCGGCTGACGCTGGCCCAAGGCCGGTTTCTCGAGGAACTGGACGAGCTCAACAGCACCAATGTCTGCGTGATCGGCTTCGAACTGGCCCGGCAACTGTTTCGCAACCGCAATCCGATCGGCCAGTCGATTCAGGTAGCCAACCTGCACTATTTCCGAGTGGTCGGCGTCTCCGGCTATCGCTCCCCCTCCGCAGGAATCGGCTCCAGCCTCTCGGCCCAGGATTACAACTTCGACATCTACATCCCGCTGAGCACCGATCGCAACCGCATCGGCCCCACACTGTTCAAGCTGGAGCAGGGATCGTTCTCCTTGACCCGCTTGGAGCTGAGCCAAATTACTGTGGAAGTGGGCGACCGGGAGGAAGTTCGGGAAACGGCCAGCGCCTTGTCGGGCTTGATGCGACGTTATCACCCGGCCGAAGACTACGCGATCACGATTCCGCTCGATTTGCTGGAGCAAGCCAAAGCGACGCAGCGGATTTTCAATATCGTGCTGGGAGCAACTGCCGCGATCTCGCTGCTGGTCGGGGGCATTGGAATCATGAACATCATGCTCGCGAGCGTCAGTGAGCGGACACAGGAGATCGGCATCCGACGAGCCTTGGGTGCCAAGCAGATGGATATCATCGCTCAATTTCTCGTCGAGACGGCGACCCTCTCATTGATCGGCACGCTGATCGGAATTCTGGTCGGACTGGCTGCTCCCTTTGTCGTCACCTGGGTCTCGGGCATGGAAACCCGGGTCACCTTCTGGTCCGTGCTGATTGCCACCGCTGTTTCGTTTTCCGTGGGGATTATCTTCGGGATCTATCCCGCGCGGCGCGCGGCCCTGCTCGACCCAATCGAAGCTCTCCGCCGAACCTGATGCCGCCCGGGAAGCGACGATGAAGCAGGCCGTAGAGCAACCGTTCGATGGGACCGCGACGAAGCAACTGGAGACCGAACTGAGGGGCCAAGAGCTCTCGCCGCGCGAGCTGGAGATCCTGGAGAAGGACGTCTCCAATGCCGAATATCACCATCTGGGCTCAGCCCGCATCCTCGACGGAATCGGGAGAGGATTCGCCGAAGCAATGCGGAAACTGGTCGATTAATTTTCAATACTGGCGAGAAGATAGTACCAATGACCGATCGAGAACCCTCCGAATTTCGCCAGCGGCTGCTGCGGGGCGAGACGCTGCTCGGAACGATGCTGACGCTCCCTTCACCCTCGGCTGCGGAGCTCTTGTCTGCGAGCGGATTCGACTGGCTGTTTATCGACGGCGAGCACGGCCCGCTGGGAACTGGTGAACTGCTGGCGATTCTCCAGGCAATTGCTGGCCGAACGGCTGCTTTGGTTCGCGTGCCGACTGGCGATGGCAGAGCCATTCAGCGAGCGCTCGATTTGGGAGCTGACGGAGTCATTGTTCCCCAAGTCAACACCGCAGCTCAAGCTGCCGCGGTGGTCGGTCAAGCGCGCTACGCTCCGCTTGGTGGGCGCGGAGTCGGACTGGCCAGAGCTCACGGCTATGGATTCGACTTCCAGAATTATCTGTCCTCTGCCAATGATCGAAACACAGTCGTTGTGCAGGCTGAACACATTCAGGCGGTCGAGAACATTGAAGAGATCGTCCGCGTTCCCGGAGTCGACGCGATACTTCTGGGCCCCTACGACCTGTCCGCCAGTCTGGGCAGGACGGGACAGCTGGATGACCCGGTTGTGGTCGCGGCAATCGAACGCGTGATCGCTGTCTGTCAGCAGGCCAGGATTCCAATCGGCTACTTCGGGGTCTCGGCCGCGGCGGTCCAGCCGTTTCGACAGCGGGGCTGTACCCTGCTCGTTGCGGGCGTCGATACGCTACTGCTCGGTTCGGCCGCCCGCCGCCTGTTGGCGGAACTCCAATAAGCGGCCGGAGCTTTACTTAAGTTGTTCGAGCAACTTCGGGTCGAGCACGGAGTCACTGGCCTGCAGCTCACGAAAGTTGCGGACCCGGTGAAAGGTCAGGAAGTTCGCATCATGGGCCCGGCCGGCTCCGCCGAGCCCGTCATTCCAAGCCGTACGACTGGCAACGATCAAGTCGTCACCTTCGCTCACCCAGTCGAGATATTGCCAGCCATGCCGCTCGACATCCGGATGGTAGAGCAGCAGGCAGCGCGGCTCCCAGCTCCGCAAGTCACGCGAGAACATCAGGGCGACTGCGTTCCGCACGCTACCTGCTTCCGTCCCCACGTGTGGCGGCAGCACGGGATTGCTCAACGTCCAGTAGCCGCCTGACCGCTCGTCCCAGCGAATCGTGAACTTCTTCGCCCCACCGGGAAAGCGAATGAGGTCGCGATCCGGATCAAACCGGAGCGCTCGACCTCTGTCCGCGACATGTGCCATCGCGACCCAGCCGCCTTGAGGATGCTGGACTCGCAGCAGGTTGACGACCTCTCCCTCCGGCGTCGCGACCGGGTTTCCCTCCAGCCAGGCAGTGAACTTTCCGTCAAGCCAATTCGGGTCGCGAGGCAAGACGTTGGAGCGGGTCCAACTGGAGGCCGCCAGCAGGTCGGCATCGGCCGGGGCCGAGAACATCATCGCCCCAAACCGCTCTCCCCAGTTCCGCCCCAAGGATGCATCTTCGATCGCCTTGTAGAGCCGCCCTTGGTACTCCAGCACGGGCGTGGGCGCCGTGTGGTACTCTCCGGGTGGAGAGATAAAGCCACTTTCCTGATCCTTCGCGGATGACCAGGTCAGCCCGCCATCGAGGCTGCGACGGATGGTGACCCGTCCATACTGCTTGGTGGTCCCGAGCAGATAAACCGCATCGCGATGGACAAAAATGCTGGCCCAGAACAGGTCCTCAAGCACCGCGACTTCTTGCCAGCTGACACCCCGATCGGTCGAGCGAAAAACCCGGGTAATGCCAGACAGATCTTCGCGCGAGCCGGGCCCAAACTCATCGAGCTTGGTCAGATAACTCCCATCCGCCAGCCGGGCAATTCCTGGTGAACCGACGTAGCGACCGCTGCTGGCCGGGGAGTGATGAATCACCACGCCGGGGACTGTTGAGAAATCGGCTTGCGGCTCGAGCAGCTTCAATTGCAGCTTTGGCGCCAAGAGCACACCACCCGCCCAAGCCCCCTGCTCTACCGTTACCCGTTCGCCTGCGGCGAGCTTGCGCTGATAGATTTGCATCCGGGTGCGGGTGCGATCGCTATAAGTGAGCTCCCACTCATCCACTCGCTGCCAGCCGGTCAAATCCTGGCCAGCCTGAGTCGCAGCCGCCGCCATCCAAATCGTTGCGGCCAGTTCGCCGGTCACGGTCAGCCGCGTCTGCCCACCGCCGGCCAGTCGCAGGCAATCCCAACCGGCGATAGTTTCGGGTACGTCATGCCATTGGTAATCACGGTTGGCGAAAGCACGCTCACCTTCGACCAGACGACCCAGCTCCGCTGTTCCTGTCACTTCGACCACCAGCGACTGTGCCTGCAAGACGAGGCTGTCTGGCGGAAAGAAACTGCTGAGCGAGATACCCGCCAGCAGGACTACCTTGAATAGCCTGACCACTGTCGGTGAGTCAATCATCGTTTCCTTCCTGAATCGGTTCATTGCTCTCAAAGAGGTTTATTCTAAGCGAGGGCCCTGATTGCCGGCTGGGCCTTGGTCGGTGACGACGGATCGGCAGGAAAGGGCAAGCGATGCTAGAATCGGGATGGTCGACTTTGTACTCGTGCCGCTGAGCTCACTGATTTAGATATTATGGTCCGCTCTGCTTTGACTTACCTGCTGCTGGTCGCGTTTGCCTTGTGGATGGGCGGGTTCAGTTTTTACTTTGGCGTGGTGGTGCGCATCGGTGATCAGGTAATCGGGGGAACCGAGCAGGGTTTCATTACCCGTCTAGTCTCCTGGTGGCTGAATATCGCCGGACTCGTGACGCTGGGACTGATGTGCCTGCACCTGTATTTCCACCGCTCCTGGGTGCTCGGCTTGAGCCTGCTCGGAATGGCAAGCACCCATGGGTTGCTGATGTTCCGGCACAGCCAACTTGAAAGCCTGCTCGACCCGGAGCGAATGTCGGTGCTCGAACCGCAGCGGTTCGCCCTGCTGCACGAGAACTACGAGTTTCTCTCCGGCTGCCAGTGGCTGGCGGCGATGATCTATCTGGGCGGGTTGGTCTTTTTTCTCTCCCGTTCTGCTTCCCGGACACTGCAATCTCAGTCGCCGGCATCCGGGCTGTAACAGTCCAGTCATCTGCCTCGGACACTTTGCCAAGGAAGGCACGGCGAATGGCGCCGAGCTGCGGGCATCGGTCAAGGCAAAGCCAGTGCGCTCAGGAGCTTTCACCCCTGAACAGGTCGAGAAACCGATCCTCGTAATCGGAAAAGGCCCCGAGCCGATCGAGCAGCTGCTTCAGCTCATACGCCTTTGACTTGTCGGCCTGCGATTGGCGAAAGAGTTCCTCGATCTGCCGCTGTTGCGAAGCGCTCAGCTTCGGTTCCGGAGATGCCGTACCGAACTCTTCAGGTTCCTCTTCAGCCCCGCCGTTTCGCAGCGACTGTTCGGCATTAGCCAGCAATTCGCCCAGCCGCTCGTTCATGGTCTCGACTTCCGCCTCCAGCTCGCTCAGATCGAGTTCAAAACCGCCCAGTTGGCTGAACTTGCGGAGAATCGCCAGTGGCGCCGCCGGAAAGGGATGTCCGCCAAACATGTGCGGCATTTCGCCGAGCAGACAGAGTCCATGCAGTTCGGCCTCGACCGCCGCGCCCAGCAGGATCCCGTTCAAGCCGCTGATCTGTCCCTCTTCGAGCACCACGATGCCCTGCCCGGCGATCGAAGCCAACACTTCCTCTGAAGTCGCCGCAGCAAAGACTCGCGGTTGCCGCTGGGGGTGCATGTTGGTGACCATCGCAGCAAAAGTAAAGACTCGCTCCACGCCAGAATTCCGGGCAAAGTCGAGAATCTTCTGACAGAAGGAGTACTTGCCCAGTGGCGGCTGCGATTCGCCAATGAACACGATAATGTCCCGCTGGCCGGTCGGATCCTTGCCAATGAAGAACTGGTTCCGCGGCAGCTTGCCCGGGCGAATCAAGCCCGCCTTCACTTCGATCTGCTCGACATCAAAGAGCTCCCGGGCCGCCACCTCAGCCAGGGCCCGCATCCCCAGCTTGCTCATCAAATAGTACCCGGCACTGACCGCCACCTGCCCCATCCCCGGCCAGACGGCGACCAACCACGGTTTACTCTCTTCGCTCATTGGATGACTCCTCAAGGTACCCGGTGTTTGCAATTTCTAGCGCTGCGATTCAGCGACCAGTCGCCCCGTCGCCAGCCAACGTTGCTCCAGCAATCGGCACGCCTCTTCGTCGCTGAGCTGTTCAAAAGAACGGTAGAACTGCCCTACGGCATAGAAGTCCCGGGGCGCCTGGAGATAAATAAGTCGGTCACAGTGCTGACGCAGCGGCTCCAGCCGATCGGGCGGAGCCACCGGGACGGCCACAATCAGCTCCGCGGGTTGCTGCAGTCTCACGGTCTGCAGTGCGGCCAACATTGTCGATCCGGTCGCAACGCCGTCATCGGTCACAATCACGGAGCGGCCTTTGAGTTCCGCCGCCGGGCGAATCGCCCGGAACATCGCTTTACGCCGTTCGATTTCCTGCAGCTGGTGCCTGATCTCCTGGGCCAGCCATAGATCACTCACCTGAGCGAGAGCCTGCGTTGTCCGTTCATGATAGACGGAGCCATCTTCGCCGACCGCTCCCAAAGCCAGTTCCGGCTGCTGGGGCGCTCCCAGTTTCCGGGAAAGCACGATATCGAGTTCCGCCCCGAGGACCTCGGCGAGGGCTGCGCCGGTGGCGACACCTCCCCGCGGAATCGCCAGCACCACCGGTCGCGTGAGTGGCAGGTTCTTCAGTCGAGCCCCCAGCTCTTGTCCCGCCTTGGCCCGATCCTCAAAGACTCGCTCGCTCATGACTCTGGCTCCCTCAACCTTCATATCCGTCCATCGGCTCGCCCAGATGAGCGTTGAACCACTCCACTGCCAGGCGGGCGACTTCCTCGAGTGCCCCAGGCTCCTCAAACAGATGGGTCGCGCCTGTTACAAGTTCCAGCCGCGCCGGGCATTGCAGCTTGGACAGTGCATTCCGATTCATCTCGATCACCTGATCATCTTCTCCGCCGACAATCAACAGCGTCGGCGCGGTGACCCGCTCCAGCCAGTCCTCTGCCAAATCCGGACGACCACCCCGGGAGACAATCGCCGAGACAGGCTGTGGACTGCGTGCCGCCGCAATCAATGCCGCCGCGGCGCCGGTACTCGCGCCAAAAAAACCCAAGGGAAGCCGGGCCAAGGCCGATTGCTTCCGAACCCATTCAGTAGCTGCCGCCAACCGCCCGGCGAGCAACTCCACATCAAACACGTTTCTCCGATCGGCCGCCTCGCGCTCCTCCAGCAAATCAAACAGCAGTGTCGCCATGCCAGCTTGTTGCAAAGCCTGCGCGACCTGATGATTGCGAGGGCTCAGCCGACTGCTGCCGCTGCCATGGGCAAACAGCACCATTCCAACCGGCTGCGGCGGCACCACCAGTTCTCCCTCCAGCTGATGCCCAGCAACCTCAAGAACAATGGGCAGGTCGAGCCAGCCTCGTCCCGGTTCGAATCCCACTGACTCTGTCTTTTCTGGTCTCATCGCTGGTCCCTCTCAAAGCACGTTAACTGCCATTGGGAAATGTCGCTTCCCGGACTGGTTCAGCCATGTGCAATTGACGTGCCGCGACCGAGAATCAGGCATTCAAGAGTGGTATGCATGATCGGTTCGCTTCAAGACGATGCTCGCGTTCGGTTCCGCACAGTCCGAGCCTTTTCGCCCATGATCAAGACGAGGATTCCGGGGCAGTTCACTCCATGGAGCGGCTCGGCGCCCAGGACCGTTTGCACGGGGAGAACCTGTTGCTTACCCGTCAGCCCGATGGGACAGTCGCCGCGGCGAAAACGCCCGAGCACTGGGAAGGGCGCAGAGAGGAGATCGCCCGCGGGTTTAGCTCAATCGTCGGCAACTTGCCCGGCGAGGAGAAACGCTGTCCACTTGAGGTTCAGGTCGAAGAAGAAGTTGACTGTGGCAGTTATCAAAGGCGGCGAATCAGCTACCAGTCTGAGCCCGGGTGCAGAGTTCCGGCATATCTCTGTATTCCAAAACGGTTACTTGAGGGGACGAGCGAGGAAAGAACGGCGTCTGCGGTTCTTTGTCTGCACAGCACCGATGACCGAGCAGGATATGGTCTGGTGGTGGGGCTGAGTGACCAGCCCAACTTGGCCTACGCCAGTGAGCTGGCCGAGCGGGGCTTGGTCACGATCGCGCCGAGTTATCCGCTGCTGGCCAACTACCAGCCGGACCTTGCGGCCTTGGGCTGGGAGAGCGGTACGCTCAAGGCGGTCTGGGACAATCAGCGGGCGATCGATCTACTGGCTTCGCTGCCCTATGTTCGCCCCGGTCCGGTCGGTGCGATCGGTCACTCGCTCGGCGGACACAATGCCGTGTTCACGGCATTTCTCGACCAGCGCGTCGGCGTCGTCGTCTCCAGCTGCGGGCTCGATTCGTTTGTCGATTACTACGACGGGAACGAGCGGGTCTGGATGCCGGAAAAAGGTTGGACCCAGACCCGCTACATGCCGCGCCTGGCCCAATACCGCGGCCGGCTGGAGCAGATTCCCTTCGACTTTCCCGAGCAGGCCTGGCTCCGCGACCGGTGCTGCTGATCGCGCCCCAGAGGGACGAGAATTTTCGCGCGGCGAGCGTCGACCGAATCGCCGCCGCAGCGCGGCCGGTGTTTGAGCTGTCGGGGAAACCCGAGCGGCTCCGCGTCCTGCATCCCGAGTGTGGGCATGACTTTCCCAGGGAGATGCGCGAAGCAGCTTACGAGTGGATTGAGCAGGCTTTTCGGGAGCGATAGTCGAGCGAGCTGGCGCCGCGGTTCATTCGCGGAGGGAATGACTACATTGGGCTGCAGGCCGGCAGTTGGCGTTACTCCTTGTCTGGTTCCGGCTTGACCCATTCGCCTTCGGCCAGCTTCAGCTCACCAGCCTCCTTGCCGTTCTCAATGAAGACCACCCGCTCGTAAGGCTTGGCCGGCAAACGGAGTGCCACGTAATTGCGAACCTCGTAGCTGGCGGCAGCGGGTGCCTGATAGCGATACTTCAGGATCAGCGTTTCGCCTTGCTCTTCCAGTGACTCAATTTCAAACACCGCGTCCAACCTGTTGGGGGCTGGCATTTGGCGGGCGACCAGCAGAATCTGCTCTTGCTGATATGACTTCTCGGCCGGAGCAAAGGGACCGCGCGAGCCGTTGACGGCAGCAGGTTGGAACAACTCGCCATACTCGGCCGCCGAGCGAATCAGGGCAAACCGCTGCGGCTGCACAGATGTATCCCAGCCGATCAGAAAGTTCTGGTACTCGTTCAAGCCGATCCGCTGGTACTTCACGGGCTGACCCTCATCCGCGGCGATCGCAAAAGAGCTGCGACAGAGAATCGCCAAACAGCAAAACACACTGATGGCACTCAACACGAGTGAGTTCAACTTCATTTCCGGTTCCCTTGATCGTCAGTCAGCAGACAACAAAAGCAGGTCGAATGATTCGCCTCCGCAGCGCGAGAGGCGGATTACTTGTCGGGCAGCAGTTCGGGCTGCGGAATCGGCGGCAATTCAAACCCATTCGGCAACTTCGGCAACCGTTCCCGATTGGCTTTCCTCTGCAGCCCGGCACCATCGACGAATTTCCGGGACTTTCCGGCGAGTGTCGCCGTCGCCAGCTCTTGAGCGAGCTTCCGCGCCTGCAGGGCTTTGGAGTCTTCTTGCTGCGGAGCGGCTGTACAGAGTAGAGCCAGCAGCAGGCCAAGCAAAACAGTGTTTACCATGATCGACACTTCCACTGTTGAACAATGCCTGCTCTACTCCATCCACAACCTGCGGAGAGGCGGCGCACATTCTAACAGGACCCTGCCGTCTGGCTGAAGCACGTTGAAGTCATTTGAACGCTGATGGAGCTGCCTGATGTCCACTGAACGGACGAATGCGTTTCACGCCTGTCCCTGCTGCGGTTGGTGGGGACTCGAGTATCCCGCCTACGACAAGTTGCCCCAGCCGCCATTTGGCGACCTCGGCCAGCCGCCCTACAACGAGCGCTACGGGAGTGCGTCGTTCCAGTGCTGCCACTGCTGCGGGTTTGAGTTCGGCTACGACTGCGATCCGGCTGCCAGTGGACGCCACGGCAACTTCCGCGACTACCTTCGAGAATGGGCTGAAGCGGGGCGGAACTGGTTTCGTCCGCTGGAACGCCCAGAGGATTGGTCATTGCCAGCCCAGCTGACTGCAGCCGGTTTACCGCCGCTCGATCAATAACTGATTCATCCTGACCCTCGCCGATCAGTCAATTGCCAAGACCAGTTTGGCCTTGAAGTTTTTGTCGCCGGTGAATGGACAGACCTTCATCGCCTCCATGGAGGGAATAACCGGCAGTGGATGCTTCACGTCCGGGAATTGATAGAGCTGGATAAACTCGCCCGTGCGATGATCCCAAATCGTCATGGCCGGCTTGGGGGCTGGCTCCCGGCGATTCCACCGGAGGTATACAAACTGTTTGCTCTCCGGGTCGAAGGCCGTGTACTGCTCGAACAGCTTC
>JAJTFE010000035.1 GCA_021298375.1 Blastopirellula sp.
GCTGCTGCGATCCGTATCCGTCACGATGCGAAACATTTTCAAATCGCCCTCGGAAAACTCGCGGCTGGCCTCCTCGGTCGTCCCGTCGAGGCAAACCAGCAGCAGATTGACGCCACGACGAACAAATACCCGCATATCGATCTGAAGCTTGGCCAACTGGGACTCAAACTCCGAGCTGCGCATTGACATGAAGACAACAACCGTCGGCTTTCCGAGAAAATCGGCGTCCTCCAGTTTCCGTCCACGCAAATCGACGGCATCGAAATCAAATCGCTTGCCGATTCGCGACAACCGCCGCTGGCCCGACTCACACGACCGGGCGACTTCAGCCGACTCATCCGCGGCCGGCTGGGAAATACTGGCTGCGATCAGCCGATAAACCTCGCCAGCTTCCCGAGTCCGGTTTACCCGTTCAAACGAATTCCCTGCACTCAACAAACGCGCGTAGCCCAAAGGAGTCGGCTGCCCCTCCAGAATGCGAGGCAAAGTATCCAGATAAGCCTCATAGGCTCCGGGCGAGTTCAATTCGCATTTGATTAACAAGTCGCGATACCGGAACTCCTCAAACAGAAGTTCGTCCTTTAACTCCCGCACCCAAGTCTGAATCGGCAGATTCTGGGTGCTCTCGTAAGCAGACACCAGCCCGCGGGCCAGCTCCGCGAAACGCGCGGAAGGAAAACGCTTGTCGGCTTTAAAACTCTCGACAAATTTCTTGTTCAACGCGGCCAGGCGCATGTCATCTGGATTCGCCTGAACGACCTGCAGTTGAACATCCTTGAACCGCTGATAGTCCTCTGCGGAATCCGGACGCAAGACCAGAGTCGATCCGTCCAGCACCAACTTCGCCAGATTGACTTGATACCGAACTTCCGAGTCCTCGGCCGTTTCCAACTCCCGCACCAAGCTCTGGACGCGTTCCCGCTCCGCCGTGTCGTCCAGTCCCTGCTCGGCGCAAGTCATGACTTTGAAATAGCGGGCCAGCAACTCCTTGCTCTTGTAATTCAGTATTTGAGCTGGTTCTTTTTCCAGCTTGGCCAGCCGTTGGCAAGTCGTGGCCAATTCCTCCAGCACCCCGACCTTGCCGGCGTAAGTGGCCGTTGAATCCGACAATCGGCGTTCGGCTTCTTTCGCCATCAATTCGAGTTCGGCAATCGAGTCGATCTCTCCCACAGCCTTTTTCGAAATTTGGACCGAGCTGTCCGTTTCCCTCCGCGAGGGGTCTCGCGACTTCTGCCAAATGGCGGCAGCGGCAATCGTTCCCAAAAGCATCAAACCAAAGATCGCCTTCGGCCAGTTGATTTGCCACTTCCGAAAAGCCTTGGCCCGACGAATCTCCTCGCGCGAGACCTCTTGTTCGACTTTCTTGCGGGACTTGGACATGAGTTCCCCTGAACTTCGCTTCGCCGCGGGCAGACCACCAAAACAAACGACTCAACTGAGCCGGATCAGCCCCGCGAAAAACAGTTCGAACTGCGGTGACTGGGAGTCTTTACTTTACACCATGAACTCGACACCTGCCGAAACCAAACGCCGCCTTTTTCCGCTTGGCCGGACCGTGCCGATTCTGCCGACTCACTCGGCGAGTACAACCCGAATCTCCCGCAACTCGTCATCGCAGAGACAGACGATTCGCCCCTCACCAACCGGAGCGCCGGAAAAACCAGCGGATAACTCCGCCAACGTCAGTTGCTGCTCGGGAAACGGCGGGCTGAATCCTTGGCGGATCGCAAACTCCGCTCCGTGGGGCATCCCATCTGTACCAAACAGAAGATCAATCCCCGGCTCAAATCCGATTTCATCGATCAACATCCGAAAGGGATTGTTAAGTCTCGCCCGCTGCTCCCCCAACCGCTCCAGATAATCTGTCGAGTCAATTGAAAAATTGGGCTGCAGGCAGAGCATCAAGCCAAGTCGTCGCGCCCACTCCGCATCTTCGCGAGTAATCAACTGAGCATGCTCCAGCCGAACCTCGGCAAATCCATGCAGACGGGTACCCAACTGCCGACAGATTCGCACTGCCTGCTGGGTCGCGGCGTCCCCTATCGCGTGAATCGCCAAGCCTTTCCCCGACGGAGCGAGGCGATAAATCAACTCGGCCAACTCGTAATCGTCGTAGAGCAGAAATCCGCGGTGTTCCGGCTGGTCAGAATAAGGTTCAAGCAGGGCTGCGGTCCACGACCCCAACGCTCCGTCCAAGAACAACTTCAAGCCGTACACTTCCCGGCGCTCGGCCTCGTTGAGTTGTTCCCATGTGGCCGGACTTGCCCAGAATCTGGTTCGCGAACTCAGGCCGGCCTCGGCAAATAAAGCCAACTCGCGCGAACCACAGCAAAGCAATTCCTCAACGTATCCGACACCCAACGAGCGCTGCCAGCGATAAAACTCTTCCAACCCTGCAGCCGTCAGCCCCACGCCAGCAAACCAGTTGAGCACTCGCTGAAAGTTCAATTCAAACCACTTCCGGTCCTCAAGCTTCTGCACTTCATCAGGATAAGACCGGGCCAATTGAGCGGCCGCGCGCGAATTGATCTGCAGCTGATGCAGCGAGCGATGAAACAACACGACGCCCGCTGGTTGCTCCAAAAGCGCGTGCGGCATCTCGCCAAGTCCGCTACTCCAGCCATGGCAAAGGAGAAACTCTCCATCAGCCGGGGGTTGCTCGGCCAACCGCCGCCGAATCCAGTCCGCTGCTTGCTCACCGCATTCCGCCTGAGAAAGATCCAGTCCCGCTCGCAAGGTTGCATAAAGGTAAGGATGATTGTGCCGGTCGGCAAACAACGGCAATTCAATTTCGCTCATCGGGACAACTCCCGCCCCAGCCAGCGTTCCGCGGTGCGATGGAAGAGCCACGCTCGCTGCTCTGAATCGAGTTCGGGCAACTCCCGAATCAGCCGCCCGGGCTGCAACTCCCCGAGCGGAAAGGGATAATCCGTGCCCAAAGCCAATTGGCTTGGTCCCATCAGCTTTATGAGGTAGCGCAAGACTTCCGGATCATGAACGAGCGTATCGAGCACGATTCGATTCAAGTAGGACCGGGGGCTCTTGGGATTGTCCACGCCAACCAGATCGGGGCGAACCTGCAACGCATGTTCAATTCGGCCAATCGTCGCTGGAAAGGCCCCCCCGCCATGCGCAAAGGCAACCCTCAATCCCGGCAGTCGCTCCAGGACCCCGCTCAAAATCAGACTGCAAATGGCCAGGCTGGTCTCGGCAGGCATTCCTACCAGCCATGGCAACCAGTATTTCTCCATCCGCTCTTTACCCACCATATCCCAAGGATGCACAAAGACCGCGGCACCCAATTCTTCACAGGCTGCAAAGAACGGAAACAGCTCCGGCGCACTCAGGTTCCAAGCGTTGACATGTGAGCCAATCTGAACCCCAGCCAGCCCCAACTCGCGGATACATCTCCTTAACTCTTCAATCGCCAATTCCGGGTCTTGAAGGGGGACGGTACCCAGCCCGACAAATCGGCGAGGATGCTCCCGGCAGACTTCTGCCAGGTGATCGTTCAAGAGCCGTGCCAAGTCAGCGCCGTCCTCCGGTCGGGCCCAGTAGCTGAACATCACCGGCACGGTCGAAAGCACCTGAACACCGACTCCGTCTCGATCGCAGTCCCGCACTCGTGCGGTCGGACTCCAGCAATTCTCCTCAACCGTGCGGAAGAACTTGCCATCGATCATCATGCGGGCACAACCCGGAGCCTGATGATGCATTTTAACGAAGCCGCCGTAGCCATACCGCTCGGCTAAATCGGGCCAAGTTTCCGGCAGGATGTGGGTATGAATGTCGACCAGAAATTGCGGCGCGACATGTTCAGCTCCCTCGCTTGGTTCAGGCACAGCTGCGGCTCCGCTATTCAAACACCGCGATACACTTCAACTCCACTGCGATCGGCGTCGGCAAGGCGCCGACTTCAACCGTCGTTCGGCACGGCCGGGTTTCACCGAAATACTCAGCGTAGACGCGGTTGAAAGTTGAAAAATCGGTCCGCATGTTGGTCAAGAAGACCGTTACATCGACCACGTTCTCCCACTTGGCCCCCGCTTCTTCGACAATCGCCCGGACATTGTTGAAACAGCTGCGACATTGGGCTTCGATGTCGTAGGCGACCACTTCGCCAAGCTCATTCAGCGTCGCCCCGGGGATGACCTTCGTCCCCCTTTGGCGCGGTCCGACACCCGAGAGAAACAAAAGGTTTCCCACCCGCTTCGCATGGGGATAGGGCCCCACTGGCTCCGGGGCCCGCTTTGAATCAATTCCTTCCATCCGCACTCACCCCGCATTCCGCAGTTGATTCAATAACTGATACAGACGTTTTTCTTCTCAATCCAGAAGCTTAATGCGTCGTCTCCCCCTTCGCGCCCAACCCCCGACTGCTTGACTCCGCCAAATGGGGTTCGCAAGTCGCGTACCATCCAGCCGTTCACCCAGACCACGCCCGCCTCGATCCGCTCGGCCACGCGCATCGCGCGGGACAAATCCCGGGTCCAGAGACTGGAAGAGAGGCCGTACTGGGTCGCGTTGGCCAACGCGACAGCCTCTTCCTCCCTGTCGAACGGCTGTAAAGTGACTACCGGTCCAAAAATCTCCTCCTGATTGGTCGCGCACTGTTCGCTCAAGCCCTCGATCACGGTCGGCTGGACAAAATACCCTCCGCTGCAACGCCCGCCCACTTCGGCAGGGCCACCCCCACAGAGTACCTTGCCACCTTCAGCCTTTGCCCGCTCGATCGCGCCGAGGATCTTTTCCTGATGGACTCGGGACACGACTGCTCCCAAATCAGTTTCCGCAAGCCGCGGGTCGCCAACCTTCAAACGCCGCGACCGCTCGACAAAGTCATCCCGAAATTTGCCGTAGATCCCGCGCTCGACATAAATTCGTGAACCACAGAGACAAATCTGCCCTTGATTGGCAAATGAGCTCCGCAGCGTTGTCGCCAGCATCTTGTCGTAGTCGCAGTCGGCAAATATCAGGTTCGGGTTCTTGCCACCCAGTTCCAAGGATAGCTTTTTGAACTGGGGGGCAACGACGCTCGCAATGTGTCGCCCTGTCCTCGTTCCTCCTGTGAACGAGACCGCCTTGATCCCGGGGTGGCCGATGATCGCATTCCCGGTATTTCCCCCGCTGCCGTGCACAATATTAAACACGCCCGCCGGCAAACCAGCCTCGCGACAAAGCTGGGCCAGCAGATAAGCCGTCAGCGGAGTGACTTCGGAAGGCTTGGCAATGACGCAATTTCCCATCAACAGCGCCGGAGCCACCTTCCAAGTCAACAGGTACAATGGCAAGTTCCACGGTGAGATGCAGGTCACTACACCCAACGGTTGACGCAGCGTCACATTCAAAACCTGCGGGGATGTGTACGCTTCCGTCCTCGCATTCAGCACCGCACCGGCATAGAAACGAAAATTCTTGCTGGATCGCGGAATGTCGACTTCGGCTGCCCGCTTGAGTGGTTTGCCGTTGTCCATCGATTCGGCCTCCACGAGTTGACTCATGTCCCGGTCGATCAAATCGGCGATGCGAAACAGATAGCTCGCTCGGGCCTCGAAACTCAATTGGCTCCATCCCGGGAAAGCGGCTTGAGCAGCAGCAACCGCCCGCTCCACATCGGCTGCCGAGGAATCGGGAACCTGCGAATAAACCGCTCCTGTGGCTGGTTCGAAGTTGTCCAGCCAGCCGCCCTCCTGAGGAGCGACTAGTTCGCCACCGATATAATTGAGGATTTTTTCGACCGACTGAGTTAGAGGCATTGTGTTCGCCCTCCATCGACAGGCAAATTGATCCCGGTGATGTAAGCCGCCGCCGGGCTCGCCAAAAAACCGATCGCCGCGCCAATTTCCTCCGGCTCCGCAAATCGCCCAGCCGGAATCGGAGCGAGCATTTTCCGCTCGGACTCGGCCAGGGTCCCTCCGCTGCGGAGAGCGGAGTCATTCAGAATTTGCTCCAGCCGTGCAGTCCGGGTTGCGCCGGGCAACACATTGTTGACGGTGACCCCGAAAGGCGCCAATTCCGCAGCCAGAGTTTTCGCCCAGTTCGCTACCGCGCCGCGGACCGTGTTCGAAACCCCCAGACCGTGAATCGGTTGCTTCACACTTGTCGAGATAACGTTCACGATCCGGCCGTAACCACGTTCTTTCATCCTGGGTACCAAGGCCTGAACCAAAACCTGATTCACCAGCAAATGAGCCGCAAAGGCCGAAGTAAACTGCTCGGCGGTCGCAGTCAGGGCTGGGCCCGGTGACGGCCCTCCGGTGTTGTTGATCAGGATCTCCGCGCCCCCGGTGGAAGAGACCCAGGCCTCTGTTTTTTCAGCGACTTCACTCCACGCGGAAAAATCAGCGCGGAGCACTTCATGTTTTTGGCCATGCTCCTTGGGCAGCCGCGCGCGAGCGGTCTCCAATCGCTCCAGGTCACGAGCCAGCAAGGTGACTTCAGCGCCCATTTCANCAGCGAGGCAGACAGCTGCCGCCAAACCTATCCCCTGCGAACTGCCGCACACCAGCGCCCGCCGCCCAATTAGCGATAAATCGATCATGTTTGATCCCATCACAAACGGAGGCTTCCCTGCCCAGAGGGCCCATCCCCCACCACAATTCAAGACCGCCACGGCCCTCAATCCCAGTCCACACCACTGTCATCCAGTCCGGCCATGCCTTGAACCGGCCGCAGGGGAGTGCAAAGATGTTTCGATTATCCCGCATTCTTGACCGGCAGCAAAGGAGCCGCCGACTGCTTCGGCAGCCAATCGCCTCCGTTCGCTGCCCCGGGCTCGCGCTTCACAAGGTTCCCCCGCCAACCGTCAGCCAATTCCGATGGAACTCCCCCTCAGTTGCCAGTTTGCCGGAAAATCCTGGACCGCAAACCTGCGACAGGGGACAAGCCTGGCCATTCCGCTTGATTTTGACAACCCACAGCCCAACTGCTTCGGTACTTCCCCAGCCCGCCGGGAGCCGTGGCGTGGTCACGGCTTCGTCGGCAGCACTGCCGCTGGCGGCAGCTGCAACGTCGATGTCATTCAGTACATTCCACATTGCAACGGCACGCATGTCGAGTCAATCGCGCACATTCTGGATGCGGCTGTTCCGATTGCTGGAGTCGCGCCGACCGGCTTGCTCTTAACCCAACTTATCAGCGTGACACCCGAACCATGGGCTGACTGTGGCGAAGCTTACAGCGACTGTTCCCTTCCCGGGGACGCGGTGATTACCGCCCGGCAATTGCGGCCAGTCATCCAGAGGGGCGTGGAGGGAGTCATCCTGAGGACGCTGCCCAACTCGCCAGGAAAACGAACTCGCGATTGGAGCCAACTACCCAGTACTCCTTATCTGACTTGGGATGCGGCCAACCTGTTGGTGCAACTCAACGTCCACCACTTGCTCGTCGATTTGCCGTCACTTGACCGCGGTGATGACCGCGGCCAACTGGTTGCCCACCACGAGTTCTGGCAAGTCCCGCCTTTGAGTCGCAAGGCGAGCCGCGAGTCCCGGTCCGCCGCCACGATCAGCGAAATGCTTTTTGTGCCTGACAGTCTGAACGATGGTTTCTATCTGCTCTCGTTGCAGGCGGCCGCCTGGTTGACCGATGCGGCACCCTGCAATCCAATCGTCTACCCGCTTCACTCCCCGACTTGACGCTTCTCCCCGCATTCTGCATGGCCGCTTCACTGACTTCCCAAGCACGCGAACTCGATGCCACCGACCCGCTGAGCGCGTTTCGCGAACAGTTTCACATTCCCCGCACGGAAGATGGCCGCGAGCAGATCTACTTCGTCGGCAATTCCCTCGGACTGCAGCCCCGATTGACCGCAGAATACGTGGCTCTGGAACTTGAGGCCTGGCGAACCCGCGGCGTCCGCGGCCATTTCTCGGGCGCCCATCCGTGGATGCCCTACCATGAATTTCTGACTGAACCGATGGCCCGAATCGTCGGCGGCCTGCCGAGTGAAGTCGTGGTCATGAATTCGCTGACAGCCAACTTGCACCTGATGCTGGCTACTTTTTTTCGGCCGCAGGGCCGCCGAAACAAAATCCTGATTGAGTCGGGGGCTTTCCCCTCCGATCATATCGCGGTCGAGTCGCAACTCCGCTGGCACGGTCTCTCTCCGGAAGAACACCTGCTGACAGGTGCACCGCGAACCGGCGAGGTCTGCCTCAGCATGGACCAGTGGTGCGAACTGATTGAACGCCACCGCGAGGAATTGGCAGTGATCATGCTGCCGGGAGTCCAATACTATACGGGACAAGTCTTTGATTTCGCCCGCTTGACCAAGCTCGCTCATTCGCATGGAATTACCATCGGATTCGACTTGGCCCATGCCGCGGGCAACGTGGAGTTGCGACTCCACGAATGGGACGTCGATTTTGCAGTCTGGTGCACTTACAAGTATCTCAACAGCGGACCCGGTTCCGTGGGGGGCTGTTTTGTTCATCAGCGACATGCAACCAACACCGAACTGGGCCGCCTGGCCGGCTGGTGGGGGCATGACAAGGCAACTCGATTTTTGATGCGTCCAGAGTTCAAACCAATCCCCACTGCCGAGGGCTGGCAATTGAGCAATCCGCCAATTCTCAGCCTGGCGGCGATTCGCGCATCGCTGGAGATTTTTGACCGGGCAGGGGGGATGGCACCCTTGATTGCCAAGTCGCGTCGACTGACAGGTTGGTTTGCTGCCTTGATTCGGGAACATTTGGGTGACTCATTCGAGATCCTTACCCCAGCCGAACGAGGCTGCCAACTTTCGCTCCGCTCCCACAACCCGCGTCTCCCCGGCAAAGTGGTCAAGCAGCAACTCGATGCGGCTGGTTTTGAGACGGATTGGCGTGAACCCGATGTGATTCGGGCCGCACCGGTCCCGCTCTACAATCGCTTCAGCGATGTGGCTGCCTTTGTCGAGCATTTGACCAGACTCCGCGCGGGAGAGGCTTGATTTCCCTCCCGGTTTTCCGGTTACCCGAGTGAGTGAATCCCGGTTCAGAGAGGCCGTCGCGGTCGGCTGCCAACTTGATTTGAACCCGGAAAGACACGTTTCCACGGATGAATACCATGCCCCCAAAGCAAGTCACGATCGTCGGTGGCGGCCTCGTCGGCTCGCTCCTCTCCGTGATGCTCTCTCGCCGCGGATATGCCGTGACGGTATTTGAGAAACGACCCGACATGCGGAAGGTGAAAATACCTGCAGGACGGAGCATCAATCTCGCTCTCGCCCAACGCGGTATCCGGGCCCTGACAACTGCCGGCCTGATGCCCCAAGTCGAGCCGCTCCTGATCCCAATGGCCGGGCGGATGCTGCACGACCTCGGCAAACCTGAAGAATTTTCTCCCTACGGCCAGAGAGCCGGGGAGTTAATCTATTCCGTCTCCCGTCCGCTGCTCAATCAAGTCATGTTGACCGCGGCCGACACCTCTCCCAGCACTCACCTGAATTTCGATAGCGAGTGCACGGGCGTCAATTTATCTGAAAAAACGATTCAGCTGAGAAATGTGACGAGCGGGGAACCGTCCACTCACCGCTATGAGTTACTGCTTGCGACCGACGGCGCCAACTCGGCAGTGCGCGATGCGATTGTCAAATCGGCGGGGGGTAGCTGGACCACGGAATGGCTCGATCATGACTACAAGGAACTCTGCCTCCCGGCCGGGCAGCAGGGCGAATTTCAGCTAGACAGGAACTCGCTGCACATCTGGCCCCGCCGCGGCTACATGCTGATTGCCCTCCCCAACCTCGATGGCAGCTTTACCGTCACCCTGTTTCTCAACAAGCAGGGCGAACCCAGTTTTGCGAGCTTGACCGATGCTTCAGCCGTTCACGGCTTTTTCGCCAGCCAATTCCCCGATGCAATGCGATTGATTCCAAATCTGGAAGCGGAGTTTTTTGGCAACCCGACAGGAGTGTTGGGGACCGTGCGCTGCTCGCACTGGGCCAGCCCCTCGGGCGATGCCCTGCTACTTGGCGATGCAGCCCACGCCATCGTCCCTTTCCACGGTCAGGGAATGAACGCCGGCTTTGAGGACTGCGGCGAACTTCTGCGGTTGCTGGATAAACACCAGGAGACTTGGTCCGACGTCCTGCCCGAATTCGAAGCCCTGCGGCGACCGAATGGGAATGCGATCGCGGATCTCGCCCTCGAAAACTACATCACGATGCGGGACTCCGTGCTCGACCGGAAATTCCAGTTGAAAAAGCTGCTTGGCTTCGAACTTGAGCGAAGACTTCCGGAGGTCTTCGTCCCCAAATACTCGATGGTGATGTTCCGCAGCATTCCTTACCAAGTGGTCAAACGGCGGGGAGAGAAGCAGGAGCACCTCCTCGATCAATTGGTTGGCACGGCCTCAAGCCTCGAGGAAATCGACCTCGCGGCGGCGACTCGTACCGTGCAAAACCATTTGCCACCGCTGGCCTCCGAGCCACAGTATTAAGGCCTTGACCGCGACGGGACTCCCAGAATCTAGTTGCCGAAGCGAAAGCCAAGGGCCGCGCTCAGCTCGGACGGAAGATGGGGCAGGGCACTCCGCGGAACCAGAAACGTTGAGACGTTGAACAGGTCGAGATAGACCCGGTTCCGCTGAGTCGTGCGGTTGAGATAATCGTGCCCGGAAGACCCGCCCGTACCGATTTTTGTACCCAGCATCCGCTGTACCATCAGCGCATGACGTGCCCGCCAGGTTGTGAAGCCGGAATCGATCTCCAGCAGCAGCGTCAAATACCGGAACGGCAGATACATCATGGGCTCGTCGCGATACAGATTGATGAAGAGGGCAGACAAAAATCCGCGGTGAGAAAAGCGAAATTCGCCGGCCGTCCGCAGAAGCTCAAATGCCTCTGGATCTAGTACTGAGTTGAGCGTCTTGCGGGTTGCCTCCAGCGCTGCCAATTGAACTTCACGGTTACCACTGGACAATGCCGGATTAGACTCGACGATCACCCGGTCGGACTCCAGCATTCGCTCCACGGCATCACCGTAGTGGCGCCAGAAATCGAAGTCACCGAACTTGAGGAATGGCATTCGCTGCAGCCAACGGTCGGTCAGCTCCAGCAGGCTCGGCTGGGCCTCGAGCGCGTTCAACTCTTCCTGCTGCCGCGGAGTCAGACGGGTGCGATAGAAATCCCGATCCGCGGGGATCCTCTGCTCCTGCTTGAGGCCCAGCATGATCTCGATTTGCTTGAACTGGATGCTTTGAAAGCCTGAGGCCGGCACCAGCAAATCGCGAAATTCAAGAAAGTCCAGCGGCGTCATCGTCTCGATCACGTCAATCTGCTGGACGAGCAAGGTCTGGATGCTCCTGACGCGGCTCAAGCGATGGATAACCAGCCCCATCTTCTTGTCTTCGACGCAGGGGTCATCAAACACATCGATGACCGAGCGGAGTTCGTGCACAATCTGTTTGAACCAGAGCTCGTAAGCCTGGTGCACGATGATAAACAGCATTTCATCGTGCGCCGGCGGACCGATCAAGCCGCTTTCCGGAACCTGCAGGCTCAATAATTGGTCGAGCCGCAGATATTCGCCGTACTGTACCTGCTTGGGGGTTCGCTGCACTTGTTCTGGATTTCGCTGCGTCGGTTCCGTCATTGCATACTCCGGAGATTCGGTGACCCGGCGGCGGGAAAAAAGCAAATCGCCTCACCAGCGGTAGTCCTCAGCCCAGCCCCCCGGAATCGGCTGAAAACCAAACGGCAAGAGTGACTCAGACCTGTGGATGGACTGCGCAGATCGATTCTAACCGAGACCCTTCGTGAGCGGAATTGCGTTCCCGTTCGACAACTGCGAACTGGCAGCTCAACTGGTAGTTCGGGATTTCAAGCGTTCCCAATCAAGACTCAATTTGCCGCCGGTCTTCTCATGCTGCCTGGCCCAATTGGCAATCAAGTCCAAACAGGCGTGGTCAATGCTCTTCAAGCGTTCCAAGTCGATGTGCAGTTCAGTCGATGGTGGCAATGATTCAAGAGTTGAAGCGAGCAGGGGGAGTTTGACAAAGGTCGCCGAGCCCTCAAGATTCAAACGGGCCGACTTGCCGTCGGGACTGAGTTGCAGGTGGGGCTTTAGATCGGAAAAGTGGTACAGCAGGCGACCGGCTGACAAACCCACGCCGATCAGGACACCAGTCAGCAAATCGGTCAACACAATGGTCACTACCGTCACCAAAAAGACCAGAAGCTCGCCCCAACCAGCGTCTTTCAACTTCTTAATCGATTTCAGATCGACCAGTTTGTAGCCGGTATAGACCAAAATCGCCGCAAGGCTCGAAGTCGGGATCATGCGCAGTAATTGGGAAAAAAAAGCTACGAATACTAAAATCCAGATTCCATGCAATACCGCCGACCAACGCGAGCCGCCTCCAGCCTGCACATTGGCAGAGCTTCGGACTATCACCCCGGTCAGCGGCAACGCGCCGAGCACACCACAGATCGCATTGCCGACTCCCTGCGCGAACAGCTCTTTGTCGTATTTTGTCCGCGGACCGCTGTGCAGCTGGTCAACTGCTGTCGCACAAAGCAAGGTCTCGGCGCTGGCAATGCACGCGACCAGAATTGCCGCCTGGATCAATGCCACCCAATCGACGGACTCCAAAAGCGCCGGTTGAGGCAAAAACACCTCGTCCCAGAGCCGATTCGGGACCTCGACAAACAACACCGGAGTCAGGAACTGAGACGCAATTACGGTAGCCAAGGTAACCGCGATTAAGGGAGCTGGAACAAGTTTGAGCTTTGGGAACGACAACCTCTGCCACAGAATGATCGTGATGATCGTCAGCAGTCCCAGGAGTCCGGCAAACATGTGGTTGGAGTCGTCGGCAAGCAATTTCTCGAGGCCGGCGGCAGCACGATTCTGGGTAGCCACCAGCTGACGCACGTCCCACTTCTCCAAATTGGCGGTGGCACCTTGCAGTCGCTGGCGAAAATTCTCGATATCGGTCCGCATCACCTCGAGCTTGTCGTCGTCTTTTGCCGCTGCTTCCGTTGCGAGAATCTCATTGGCGACCCGGGCAAACTCTTCCGTAATCGCCTTTTGCTCATTGACCAGTTGAGCCAAGTCAGCTGGCGGAGTCTGTTCAGGGGGGTCGGGATTCGCGTTGGAAAACTGTGGAACCTCTTTGGAAATGTGTTCCCGCAACGCCAGTTGCCGGCGATGGAGTTCTCCCATTTTTTTCAAGGAGGCGATCTCCTGCCTCCGAATGTCGGATTCATGCCACTTGCTTGGCCGCAGGGCCTTCTGGATCGCCCCCGGGATCGCGAGGAGGTTCTTCAACCCGCTCCCCTTTGGCTTATCGTCCACCATCACGTGGAATTGAGAAGCAAAAATCAGAATCCCAATCCCCGCAAGCATTCCCTTAATCACGGCGGGAGACACGGCCCGAAACCATTGGCCGAGACGAAAAAACGCCGCGAGGACCTGTAACCCTCCAGCGAGCAAAACAATCACCCCCAGCAACTCCACTCCGAATTTTTCAATCAATTCATAGACGACCACCGTCAGCCCGGCTGCCGGACCGCTGACTTGGAGCGGACTTCCCGCCATTATTCCGACAATTACCCCGCCCACGATTCCCGTTATCAGGCCGGTGGCTACCGGAGCACCCGAAGCAATTGCCACGCCCATGCAAAGTGGCAGGGCGACAAGAAATACGACAATCGATGCCAGAATGTCGCGGACCGAAAATCGGCCGAAGTCTTCGTTCTGCTTCTCTAATTGCATAGCGCTTTCCGATGACGGCTCCCCAGTCGTCATTCGGCAGGGCCTAAATCGAGGGCAGCTTCTCGGTTACCTTTTCCGAGCGGCCAGAGGTGTCACTCAGCGGAAGGAATTGAGAGACGTCCGGATTGAAGGCAAAAACGCCTCCAGTTTCAAATTTGTAGACCCAACCATGGACTTTCAGAGCCTGCCGATTGGCAGCCGCAGCCACAGCTGGATGGGTCCGCAGATTTTCCAATTGCACGAGAACATTCTCTTCGACAGTCGCCGTTAGTCGTGCATCGGCGTCAGTGATGTGTCCATAATTTTCCTTCATGATGCGGGCCGTCGCATCAGCATGAGAGAGCCACTGTCGAACGGCTGGCAATTCGGCAACCGACTCGGGCTTCAACAGTCCCTGCATCGCGCCGCAGTGAGAATGTCCGCAAACAATAATATCCCGGACCTTCAGCACGCTCACGGCATATTCAATCGTGGCTGCTTCCCCGCCATGCGAGGCGCCATAAGCCGGAACAATATTTCCCGCGTTTCGCATGATGAACAACTCGCCGGGATCGGCCTGCATCATCAAATTCGGATCGATTCGCGAATCAGAGCAAGTGATAAACAAGGCTAACGGATGCTGCCCTTTAGCCAATCTCTTAAACAACCGCTCCTGTGAAGAAAAGATATTATTCTGAAAATGATGCAATCCCTCTACCAACTTTTGCATGGTACAAGCTCCCCAGCTGTATTCCCGTCGAACCGCAGCGCACGCAGAGACATCCTCCGCAGTCATACTCGCTGTCTCAACCAGACGAGCAGGGAGTCTTCTTCTCCCCACTCGATACGCAAGGAGCAAGGATCAACACCGCAACGCCAAAGGGGCGGTCTCACAACTGCGGCCCCGGATGCGACTTGAAAAGAAAAGGCGATGGCCTGCCAAGCGAACCGTTTGCACGCAGCCAAAATCACGAGGGCGTTCCGATCGGTCAATCCGACTCTCGATCCGGGAATGGCCCGCTACCTCTTCCAGCGACCACTCACAAGCCGCCTCGGCCCGCGTTTCGGACTCGGTTGCCCCGGCGAGAGCGAACGGCCCAAGGCTGGAAACGAAGAAAAACACCAGACAAACCAACGTCCGCAGACCGGTTTCCCAGTCTCGACATAGACGCTGGCTTGTTCTGACGTAAAGCACGGGCAAAGCCCCCTCATCAACAGAATGCGGTGGCCAAATTGCCACCGCGTCTTTAACTGACAATTCCTAACCGCGTCCTGGAATCGGCACCGGCCCGGCATCGTAGTCGCCGAACTTGTACTCTGTCGGCCCAAGTCGCGTCGTGTCTTTAACGTAATCCTCCCATTTGATTCGCTTGCCTGTGTAGCAGGCATCCCGGCCCATCAAAGCCATCATCGTGCTGTAGACCATGTAGTTGCCGTTGTTGATCGGCTTGCCTTCGCGAATCGCCCGGAACAGGAACTGATGCTCGACGTCGTACATGCTCGGCTTGGGTCCGTTGTATTCCCATGGCCCGCTCTTGCCATTGACCTGGAACTTGAGCACATGGGCCGTCCCTTCGGTGCCAAAGACGTGGTCATCGGTCTCGTTAAAGCATCCGTTCATTTGGCGGCAGAAGGAGAAGCAGCGAACGCCCGACTCCCATTCAAACACGCAGCCAAAGTGATCGTAAATGTTCCCAAACTCCGCCCCGGTTCGCTTCTGACGTCCTCCCACGCCGTAGCACACCGCTGGAGGCTGGTCGCCGTTCAGCCAAACCGCCTTATCGAGGCTGTGGATGTGCTGCTCTGCGGTAATGTCGCCAGAGAGCCAGGCAAAGTAGAGCCAGTTTCGCATCTGGTACTCCATTTCGCTCCACTTCGGGTCGCGACCACGATGCCAGAGTTCACTGGTGAGATAGTTTTCCTGAATGTTGACGATGCGACCGATTTCGCCTTCCTGAATTCGGTTCATCACTTCGCGGACGGCCAGGTCGTAGCGCCAGCACAATCCGGAGACGATGTTCAAGTCGCCTGCATTTTGGCAAGTTTCCAAAACTGACATCGCCCCGGGCACGTCTACGGCTACCGGTTTTTCACAGAAGACATGCTTGCCCGCCTTAATCGCCGCGCGCAGCGATTCCGGACGAAAATGGGGCGGTTGACAGAGCAACACCACATCCACGTCCGAGGCAATCAGCTTGTCATGACAATCGAAGCCCTCAAAACAGGTGTCGTCGGTGACCTTCAGCCGCTCGCCCAACTGGCCTGCCAGACCTTCCCGGCAAATCTTGATCCGGTCCCCGAAAGCGTCAGCCAACGCGGTGATTTGCACATTGGGGTCGGCGTTTGCCGCATTGATGGCGGCACCCGTACCACGACCACCGCAGCCGACCAAGCCCACCTTAATCACGTCGTCCACACTGTGGTGAACGCCAGCGGCCGGGAGAACCAAAGGAGAACTGACACTGGCTACAGCAGCTGCCGCTGCCGTCTGCTTGAGAAAGCTGCGGCGATTCGCAGGAACCAATTTGTTTTGACTCATTGCACTGAATTCCGGATCAAACAAGGAAGCTGGAGAAGACCGGACCGGATAAACAATTGCTCCACGAGCCTCCGGCCACGCCTCAATCATAAATCGCCCGCAACTGGCGTGACAACCAGAGAAAGGAACGAAAAGCGGGAACCCGGCAAACTTCTGCCGCACCGCTGGCTGCCGCTGCCCCTTCCTTAGCCGGTCTAAATGGAAGTTTTTTCCTCAATCCCGCAGCTTCTGCATGTAATCGACAAACTCGGCATCCAATTCGGCCAGTCGTTTCCCCAAAGCTGACTCAAATTCCGAAATCCGAGTCTCGGGCGGATCCACTCGCAGTGGCTGCTTGCTGCGAAGCAGCTCCAAGTAGGCAACAAACTCCTTGCCATATCTGTTGAGCAGGAAGTAATTCAGCGCCCAGGCTTCTGCGTAGCGAGTCAAGCTTTGCTTGGGGTCCCGAAAGTCGAGATCTTCTGTCAGAAGTCTCCGCAGTGACTCACCGTTCGCCGCCCGCTGCGGCAGGTTCTCGCGAAAAGTAAGCAGTCGCAGCTGATTCACCTGCCCGATCGTGCGCCAACCCTTGGGATTCTTTAAATCGGGCGTCTCAAAGAACATCGCCAAGCCTTCGTTGACCCACAGTGGCGTATCGGCCAGACGAGTCTGCATCCCCATATTGAACATCAATTGATGAGTGCCCTCATGGACAACAGTGGCGACCATCGGCAGGGCATTGGGATTCGCCAGAATCTCCTGAATCTTCCGATCGTTATCCGGCTTACCCCCGCCCCCCTGAAACCCAGTCGTCAGGTCATACAAAGTCACCCGATTGGTCATCAGGTTGTAATAAGCCACCATCGAGCCGGGGTCTTGTCCCAACTCCCTCCGCACATGGGCCGAGTACTCTTCGAAACTCGCAAACACGACCACGACCAAAGGAAAACTCGGGTCATCCAGCTTGAACTTTCGCTTGCGCTCCCAATACCCGGTGAATCCGCGATAGAGCTGCTCGTACAGCCCACCGAGCCACTGGGCATAAGCGCGTTCCGTGTTGTAGGCGATGATAAAGTGATCGGTCACATGAAAGCGAAAGCCCGGCAGTTCCTCTTCCAGTCGCCGTTGCTGCTCCCGCGATTCGATCGGCTTTACCGCCGCGTCCGCGGGCTGGCGGGAAACGATCTGCTCCGCCTTGAGAATCCACAACCGCCCGTCGTCGGCTTGAAAGAGGAGACTCTTATCCTCCGCTTCCACGAGCACGTTTCCATTCAAGGTGCGATTCCCGGCTTCAGTCCCGACGCGAATCACCAACTCGTCGCACCATCCCGGCGGTGAACACTGCGGCAACAACCAGCACAGCAGGCACCAGACAAATAGCCTGGGCAACCAAACAGGCAAGTTTCCGAACTCGCCTCGTGAGTGCAGACCAAATCCGGACATTTTCTGTTTGCGGTTCGTCAAGCGTGTCATCCGGAAGACCTCTTATCCCTCGACCGACATTCCTATCCCCGCATTGCCGCTCTGGCGGCACGCCTCGCGTCTCAACCACGACCGAGCCAAACTCGGCCCACTGCAAACCCCAAAAGCCCGAACATCCCTGCTACCAAGAGGCTGGTCGCAGCTGCCAATTCATCAACCCCCGCGTGCATCCATCCCAGCAATTGTCGGGGCAGCGTGTCAATCCCCGGAGCGACAACCATTTGCTGGGCCGACAAATCGCCCAGCACCACGACCAACAGCAGCAGCCAAACTCCTGCCAACCGCTGCCAACTTCCACCAACGAGAATGGCTCCGAAAACCTGCCGGGGGCTGGCCCCCTGAACCGCCGCCGCTTCCTCCAACTCTGGCGAAGTCATGCGCAGAACCAGAAAGACCATCAGCCCTGCCAGCGGCCAGCAGAACAAAACGCTCGCTAATACGGGCAGGAGGATTGTACGATCGGCCAACCACCATGCCCATGGAAATTCCAGCAGATTCCAAGTCCGCGCGACGATTGCTCCGCATACTGGTCCCGGCATCCCCAGGGCGAGCGCGAGACTGAGAAAAAAAACTGCGGAGCCGAGCCTCCCGCGGCGAGCCAATGCCACACCGCCCAGGCCCAAACACAGCAGCAAGCTCGCGGCACTCACGCCAATCGCAACGCTCCAGGCAAATTCGGCCTGGCTCTCGGCCCAGCCCCTGTACAAACTGGCGAGCAAATCCATCCACGTCCAAACCGCTGTCGGCTCGCCCTCCACTGACCGCACTCGCAGTCCGCAGCGAAACAACAAGCTCGCCAGAGGCACAAGCAAGACCAGGCCCAGAATCGGGCTGCTCCAGCCAACGAATCCGCGCTGCCTCGCCGCTCGACGCCATCCTTCCCAGTGCTCACCTGACCATTGCCACCGGTTGACTCCGGCAATCACCACCCCCGCAACAGTTGCCAAGACCAGGATGCTCAAGACGTACAGCCGAATGCTCAAGGCTTGTTCGCCCTCAGGCCAGATTCTGAGCAATTGATCAAATTGCCCCAAGGCAAATCCCAGATAGACCTGTTCGGCTACAGTGCCGATTCGATAGATGTCGGTCACCGCGATCTCGCGGCTGGTGGTCAGAAAACACCAACCAAAGGCGAGGCAGATCGCTGGCCAGATTCTCGGCAGGGTCACTCGCCAGAAAACGTCTGCCGCACTCGTTTCGACTAAAGCCTGCTCTTCAGCGACCCGTCCGGAATTGATCAGAAACAGCAGAAGGATTGCCGCTGCCGGCGCAACGCCAGCGATGCCGTGCACCCAGATCGCTGCCAGCCAACCGGGCAGGGCCAATTGCAGCGGCGTCTCTCCAATCGCTGTCCACCAACCGAGCCGACCAAAGAGTGAATCCCACGCCGCCAGATGCCAGTAGACCGGTAGCAGCAAGGCAAACACCAGCCAACCCAAAGTCGACGCGCGGCCACCTTGCCAGTAACACGACCAAGCGAGCCAGCCTCCCAGAACGATTGAAATCGCTCCCGCCCCCAACCCCAAGGCCATCGTCGCCAGCAAAGCGCGACGCTCGACATCCTGGCACGTCAACAGAAACCAGATCATTCCGATTCCCACTGCGGCTGCCAGCCAACAGGCGGCAGGGAAGCGAACTGCAACTTGGTTGGTCATCTCACATGCCTGAATACCGGGCGTTACGGCCGAGCCATCGGTTCGATTGTGTCCCTCCGCCAGTCTATCAGGGAAAGGGACACTCAGGCGGCTTTGCGATTCATGCGCGGGGCGTAGCCTTCCATTGCAATTCGGCCCTCCGCCCAATCCTGAGCCGCTTGATTGACCTCATCCATTGCGGCCTGCAGTCGAATTTGATTCAGCTCCAACTGCTCGCGGCTGATAGTCTCCGGCAACCAGAGCTTGGTCCCGAACAAGACGCGAACTTGGCCAAAGGGCTTGGGGATCGGCGCCTGGTCCCAGGTCTTCAACCGCCAGCAGGAGCGGACACCGACCCCGACTGGAATGACAGGGATTTGCAATTTGGCTCCCAGATAAGCCGCCCCCTGCGACATCTCCCGCCGCGGACCGCGCGGACCATCGGGGGTCATCACAATCGAATTTTCCCGGGCCGACTGGACCAGCTGTCGCAAGGCAGCCGTGCCTCCGCGAGTAGAACTTCCACGAGCCGTCTTGTACCCCAGCCCCAACGCGACCTGATTGATCCATTCTCCATCGCGATGCTGGCTGATCAGCAACGTCAGGTTGCTGTGAGCCCATTTGGGACAAAGCACCGCGAGGAACTCGTGCCAGAAAATGTACAAGCCGGGCGAGTTGAGATGCCCACGCGCGGGGTCAGTTGGTTCGGCCTGAAACCCGACCCGGTAATTCTGCAGACGGGTCAGCTGCGGCCAGACCATGGCGACCAGCCGACCGACCGTTCTCTGTTTCCAATTTCCGCTGCGACTCATTCGCCCTGCTCAATCCATTTGAACCAAAAGGTACAGCCTGAAAGTCACTCACCACTGCCCAGCCCACGTTCCGGTAAAGGCCAGCTCGGCAGGGCCCGTCATGTAGACCACACCGCTGGCTTGGTCCCATTCCAGTTCCAGTGTTCCGCCGAGCAGGTGGTTTTGAATCCTTCGCTCGGTCCGGCCGGAAAGAACACCAGCCACGCAAACCGCGCTGGCACCTGTTCCGCAGGCCTGAGTTTCCCCGGAGCCTCGCTCCCAAGTCCGCTGGCGAACCTCCGAGGGAGAAAGGACCTGCACAAATTCAACGTTGACCTTTCTCGGGAAATAATCCGAGGTCTCGATTCGCGGTCCCCAGCCCAAAACCAAGTCATCAGTCAATTCCGGCACGAACACAACACAGTGCGGGTTTCCCATGGAAACGCTGCAGACGGAAAACGTCCGTCCGGCAACTGTGAGGGGCTGGTCAACGACCGGCGAAACGGGAAAAGTCGAGGGGATTCGGGAGGCCTCCAAAACTGGGCTACCCATGTTCACCCGGACCGCCGTCACGGTACCTTTTTCGGCCCGAATATCCAATCCCAAGATTCCGGCACCGGTCTCGATCTCCAGCCGCTCCTTGCGGCAAATCCCCAGGTCGTAAACGAGTTTGGCGACACAGCGGATGCCGTTTCCGCACATTTCGGCTTCGCTTCCATCGGCATTGAACATCCGCATGCGGGCGTCGGCCCGGGCACTGGGTCCAACCAGAATCAGCCCGTCCCCACCCACACCCTTGTGCCGGTCAGCCAAAATCCTGGCCAAGGCCTCTGGCCGCTCGGGCTCGCTCTGGTGAAAACAGTCGAGATAAACGTAGTCATTTCCCGCGCCGTGCAACTTGTAAAAGGGAAGCTGTTTCATGGTTTCGGAGATTTCAGCTGGGCCAGAGTCAGAGATTGACGAGAGCGAGCCGAATTCGGTCAAGTGACCCCAATCGCCCTCCCGAAGATAAACTCACCGCTTTCCTCAAACGCCAGCTGCAGGAGACTGGGAATTGGGGGCGGCGGATGGTAGTTTTAATCCAACAACTGTCGGTTGGACAACAACCAGTCGCGTCACCGGCTGGAAAACAAGCGGCACTTCTTCGGACTGCCCGTTGCTTTTGCAGCCAGCCTTACAACCAATTTCAATTGCCCCAAAGAGAGAATGCTGATGAGCCTGCCCAAAGTTGCTGCCAACTCCCCTCAAGAGGTTTCCTTGGTCGCCGGTGAAAAGTATGCCTACTGCACTTGCGGCTTGTCCGAGAAGCAGCCATTTTGCGACGGCAAGCACAAAGGCACTGAGTTCAAACCGCTCGTCTTCACCGCCGAAGAGACCAAGTCCGCTTGGTTCTGCCGCTGCAAGCAAACCTGCAACGCTCCCAATTGCGATGGCTCCCATAACAAACTCTCCCAGCCGACTCCCTCGGCGGCAGCGATCGAATAATCGGCGCTGCAAAATGGACGAGGGCAAAGTCTGGCCTGCAGCCGTCCGCTCCCAAAGTGCTCCGAAATGCTTGGCGGGAGACGATGTTGACCGGGAGCATGAATCGGTTCGGTAACCACAGGATGTGGCTTTCCCCGAAGGTCTCCCACCAATATCAAGCAGCTGTCCAAAGGCAAACGATGAACTCGGGTTGGGACGATCGATTCCAGCGAATCCAAACCGCAGCCCTGATTCTCACGGGGCTTGGCCTGTTGTTGCTCGTCGTGCTCCCGACGCTGACCCTTCTCTTCGAATGGGCGGGGCAGGGCGTCCCGCCGCAACTTGCCCGCTTCCTTCCCATGCTGGAACCGGTCTACATCTGGCTGCTGCGAGTCTTTCTGGCGATCTGGATCATTTTTTTTGGCGGTTGCATCGCCAGCTTCCTCAACGTTGTCGCCTGGCGGTTGCCCCGCGGCAAAAGCATCCTCGGCCGCAGTCATTGTCCGCAGTGCCAAACCCAACTTTCGCTCAGGGAAAATCTGCCGATTTATGGCTGGCTCGCCTGCGGCGGTCGCTGTCGCTACTGCCGGCAACCCATCCCCGCGCGATACGTCCTGGTTGAACTCGCGTTCGGGTTGATCTTGCTGCTGGTGGGTCTTCTGGAGATTGGAATGGGAGGGTGGAGCCTGCCCCGATCACTTGTGCGTTGGGACTCGTTCGGCAGCCGCTCCCTGTTTGTGCTCGCTCCGGAAAGCATCTGGATCTTTGCCAGCCATGTCTGCTTGCTCAGCGCACTTTACGCCTACACGCTCACGAGATTGGAGAGCCGTCGGATTCCAATCGGCATTTTTCTCGTGGCCTTGGTCGCTGGACTCGGCTTGCTATTCCTCAGCCCGGCCGTGGCCGCGACACAATGGCTTGGCGTCGCAGGCCATCCCATTGAATTCGGGAAACTCGTCGGCGGTCCCACCCTCTGGTCGCTGAGCCTGAGCGTGGCCAGCCTCTTGCTTGGCTACCTGCTTGGCTGGTTCAGCAGCCAACTTGGCTTCTTTGCCGATCGCCGGGGAGTCAAGCTGCTCCGCTCTCAGGAAGCGGGTATAGCCTTGGGCACGGTCGGCGTTTACCTCGGACTGTGGTCGGTCATCGCCGTAGGCCTCGGAGCGGTTGGACTCAGCCTTTTGTCTCGAACAACCCAGGCTCGTGGCTGGAGTTACTCAGCATCCGCCTTGGTGGCGACGATGCTCTACCTTTGTTGCTGGCGATGGCTGTTCTAAGCGGGCAGGTCTGACTGCCTCGGCCTTACCACGTTGAAATGCGCCGGCTCGCCACGGCTGGCGACCCAGCAGTTAGCCGCAGCGATCCGCCAACCCGGCCATTTCCGGGCTTGGCGATGGCGCAAAAAAAACCGGCAGGAACCGAGCCTGCCGGCGTGTTTGCGATATCGGTGTTCAATCGCCAGAACACCATGCCCCGCAGGCAGGCGTTCATCGGGCAACCGGACTCGCCCGAGGTTCACTAAATAAACCCGAGGTTCACTAAATGAACTGGTTGACGATGTTCTCGAGCAGCTCTTGCCGACCGCTCTTGTTGGGGGCGGCATCGCCCTTCTCCAGCATCAGCTTCTCGAGGCTGACAAAGTCGTGCTTGCCTCGCTCGATTTCCTGCCCCAGCCCACTGTTCCAACTGGAGTAACGCTCGTCCAGCATGTTTTTCAAGCGGCCGTCAGCTCGAATGGCAGCCGCGATTTTCAATCCTCGGGCAAAGGTGTCCATGCCACCAATGTGGGCGTGGAACAGGTCGCTCGGCTCGATACTTTCACGACGCACCTTCGCATCGAAATTGACCCCGCCCGGAGCCAAGCCACCGTATTTGAGCAGTACCAGCATGATCTGGGCGGTGAGGTAATAGTTGGTCGGGAACTGGTCTGTATCCCAACCCAGCAACTCGTCGCCCGTGTTGGCGTCAATCGAACCGAGGCATCCCTGAGCGGCCGAGTACTCCATCTCATGCATCATCGAATGCCCAGCCAATGTGGCGTGGTTGGTTTCCAGGTTCAATTTGAAGTAATCAATCAGGTCATACGAGCGGAGAAAGTTGATACAGGCGGCAGCATCGCTGTCGTACTGGTGCTTGGTCGGTTCTTTCGGCTTCGGCTCGATCAAAAACGTCCCCTTGAAACCAATCGACTTGGCGTAATTAACCGCCATATGGAAGAATTGTCCGAGGTGATCCAGCTCCCGCTTCATGTCGGTGTTGTAGAGATTTTGATAGCCTTCGCGGCCACCCCAGAAAACATAGTTCTGGCCGCCCAGTTCCAGAGTCACCTCCAGAGCCTTTTTCACTTGGGCTGCGGCATAAGCAAATACCTCCGCGTTGCAACTGGTCGCAGCGCCGTGAATGAAGCGCGGATTGCTGAACAGGTTAGCAGTTCCCCAGAGCAGCTTGATCCCGGTCTTTTCCTGATGCTCCTTGAGAACTTTGACCACTTCGTCGAGGAAGCGATTCGTCTCGGCAAGACTCGCCCCTTCGGGCGCGACATCCCGATCGTGGAACGCGTAGTAGGGAACTCCCAATTTCTGGAAGAACTCAAACGCAACTTCTACTCGCTTGCGGGCATTGTCCAGAGTCGGCGACCCGTCATCCCAGGGTCGCAGCATGGTCGGACTGCCAAAGGGGTCTGCCCCCGTACCCCGGAAGGTGTGCCAATAGACCACGCTGAACCGGAAATGGTCCCGCATCGTCTTCCCTTCAACCACTTCATTCGGGTTGTACCAGCGGAAAGCGAACGGGTTCTTCGAGTGGGGCCCCTCGTATTCAATCTGCGGAACTTCCGGAAAATAAGCCATGAACGTCAACCTTTCGGAATGCAATGCTCTGTTCAGCAACTACGTCACGTGCGGTCAAGTCCAGCGCATGCCTGCTTGAGCCTGCTCAGCATCCACCGCACGCCCCCTAGTTTCGCGTCTCATTTGAGGTTCTTCAATTGGGGGACATTCCGTGTTCCCGGCGTTAAGCGCTCGATTCGAAATTCCGCGCTGCTCCCGGTCCCGGTCAACGAGTCAATCGCCGCAGCAACCAGAGACCAAACTTGGGAAACAAGGCTTGCAGCTGGAACAGGAAGCTGACCTTCCAAGGTCTGACCAGCTCGATTTGCCCACGCTCGGCCGCGCTGAGAATTTCTTTTGCCAGTCGATCAGGGTCCAGGCCCTTGACTGGCGCTCCCGCTCCGGGCTGGAGCGCACGCTCGGGCAGTCGCTCTGCCTCAGCTTGATAGCGGCTCGTCTCATTGCTCCGCTGAATCGGCCCGGGAAGAACAGTCAGAACCCGTAAGCGATCGCCCAGTTCGAGTCTTAACTGGGCAGCGTATGCAACCAGCGCCGACTTGCTGGTGACATAAGCTCCAACCAATGGCCAGGCGGTCCGCCCCGCCAACGATGCGACCACGATCACTTGTCCCCGCGCCGCCAGCAGGTGGGGCAGCGCCGCCTGGGTACAATTGACCGCGGTCATGAAGTTCTGTTCCAGTTGTTTCTGGAAAAGGGCAGGGGCGGTCTCTGCCAAAGCATGCCGGGTCGAAGCTCCAGCGCAGTTGACCAACACATCAATTCTGCCGAGCTCCCTTTGAATTCGATCGATGACCGTTTGTGTCTGTTCGGCTTGCGTGAGGTCAACAGAGAACCCGAGCGGGGGCAGGGCGGCCCCTTGTTGAACCAGCTCCCGGGCCGAATCCAATCTTTGCTGGTCCCGCGCGAGCAGGACCACCCTGGCGCCGGCGCGTGCCCAATGCCCGGCCAAGACCAGCCCCAATCCGGCCGACCCTCCGGTGATTACCACTACTTTATCTCGCCAAAAGGTCACGTCACACCTGCCTGCAGCCACGGTTCGCCAATTCCAAACGATAGCTGGCTACCGCGTGCTGGCAAAGCCAAGCTACCACGCTCGAGCCCGATTTCGGTGAGAAGAATTTTGGAAAAATATGCCGCTTGGGAAAAGTTTTCTGTTCCGGAGGGAAAAAACTGCCGATCCCGATTCAAGGAATGGGGGAACTGCACAAAGTTTGCGGGACGGCTTGGACGTCGCTCTTTCGCTCTCGAGGATTATGCCACATGACCAGACACAATACCCGTCGGATGGCCCTCATCCTGCTCGCCTGTTTCGCGGCCTCAACGACCGGCTGCGCATCGATGCTCGCGACCCGCAAGGCTGACTTGCCGGTGGAGAGTCAATCCGCCAAAAACACCTACAGCGTTCAGATCGACTCGAGCTATGCCAAGGATGTAATCAAGGTTGGGGAACTCAAGAGCGGCATGACGGTGCAACAAGCCCTCGAGGAAATGGACTTGGCAAAACAATACAGGTCCGCCGAGATTACCCTGATGCGGCCGGTTGCCGAAAAAGGTCAAGTGCTCAAGATGGCCTGCGAATTCCAACCGGGCAAGCCACTGATCAAGTTTGAGCAGGATTACGCCCTGCACGCGGGCGACCGGATTTTGATTCGCCCCAAAAAGAACTTCCTTGAGAAGTTGGTCGACAACTAAGAAACCGCAGCGCATCCTCGCGTCGAAGCCAACCCAAACTGCTGCCTTCGTGAGTTGGCGCGGAGAATTTCGCTTGGCCGGAGGTTGACGAGTGGCCCGGCCGAGCGTTGAATTCATTGATGAGAGAGCCAGCCAGGTAGTCGCTGGCCGAAAAGGCTGGAGGAAAGTCCGGGCTCCGCAGGACAAAATGGTCGATAACGTCGACCGGTCGCGAGATCAGGGAAAGTGCCACAGAAAGCAAACCGCCTCAGTTCGCGCCTCGGCGCAATTGCAGGTAAGGGTGAAACGGTGGGGTAAGAGCCCACCAGCAGGCAAGGCGACTTGCCTGGCTCGGCAAACCCCATTTGGAG
>JAJTFE010000314.1 GCA_021298375.1 Blastopirellula sp.
GATCAAACGACGACTGGGAAATCATGTCAGGGCGAGAACTCGCTGGGGACAAGTCCGCGAACTCGCCTTGGTTGTTCTGACCCACAACCTCATGATCCTCTGGTGCTCTATACTTTTCTACAGAGCCTTCCTGACACCTTTTCTTCGTCCCTTTTCTTCGTCGCCGACGAATTCAAACCAACTCAAACTTGCTCATGACCGAACTGAAATCCGAAACCCACCTGACTCGCCACTGGCGAAGCGTGAACTGCTGCGCCTTGAAAACCAACCACTCAACCAGCGATAATCCAAAGAGTTCTCGCTTGTTTAAGGGCTAGGCGGCTTTACAGCAAGTCGCGATCAGGAATTACGTCGCTCAATCCGAAAGCCTCCATGTCGAGATCAAACGACATTATTTGGTTGCGAACTAGCGAGACAACCTCATAGTAGCCCATCAGCTTGCCCAAATTGAAGCCGGATGGATCCGCTGTTTTCTCTGCTTTTGCTTCGAGTGCTTTCTCCCGAAGCAGTACACATAGATCAGTCAAAAAGTTCTCGTACTGGTTGCTCATAGCTGAAGTAATGATGTTTTTGGTTACTTATTCTTTAGAAGTTCCTCGAGAATCTCCAACTGCTCCTTTTGACGGGCAATTTGAGATGGCCATTCTTTATCAAGAATTGCCCGTTGTTGTCGCGGATCTAACGTATCCCAATCAGGAATTTTCGACTTGGGGTCAGTTAGTGCGCGGGTATGGACGTCAATTAACTCTTTGTAGCTACGAATCGAACTTTCTATCTGACCACGAGTCCAACCACTTATGGTCTTCAGCCATCCAGAATGCTTGCCGCCTTGCTTCGCAATATCGAATGCACTCTTTGGGGCAAGTCTTCAAGGTCATTCAATAATCCGACGGTCCCTCAACGTGCTCACCAGAATTCCGCAGTTCGGTCGTAGCTTGTTCGGCACGTTCCCAATCCGGGAATTCGACAGTCAAGCAAACCGAATCCGGCAAGTCGATCTCACGATAGGTAATCTCGCCGTCGTACGTCGCAACTTTTTCACGCGTCAACTCCTCACGTCGTAAGTCCTCTGGCTTTTTGTAATAAATCTCAATCATTGCAGTCATAGTCGTACTCCGAAATCGTAGTTGCTATTCGGGAAAGAAGATATGTCCCCATGAACCGCCGGTTCCCTTCTTTCCGTTCGTCCAGTCAGCGAATTTGATGTGGGGTAAGTTATTGCCCACGCCGGGTTCAGGCGGATGAATCTGGAACCATTTCTTAACTCCCGGAGGCGGACTTGGATAAGGGTGTCCCGCAACTGCTCGCGGTAACTCTACCGCATCAGGCATCGCCTTTCGGATCGTTGCGAGTGCGTCGTCTAACGACTTCACAGTGTGGTTAAAGACACCAGCAGCTTTGATTCCTTTAACCGCAACTTTGTCGACGACTCCACTAACTGGGGCGAGGAAATCATCGATCTTTTTCCGGATTGGTGCAAGTTGGTCCCAGAGGGATTGGGGCAGAATACCTTTGACGCTATCCATTCCGTTGGCGATGTCACGCAGCCAGCCTGCGACCCTCGCTGCTGCTTGCGGGCTTCGCTTTGCGTAATCGAGCGCTTTGTCGACAAAACGAGCCAGTCGCTGAATCTTGCCCGCCCATTTGACCGGTTCACCAACGGGAATGAGACCGGCAAATGAAAATCCCGCTTGGATTAAGTCACCTTGAGATAATGACAATAGTCCACTGGCGCCATCAGTAACGGGCGTTGGGTCAACGATTCCCACCACATCGAGCCCGATTAAAACAAGTTCTCGTGCCAGCGCTGCTTCCGCAGGATCAACTGGCTCGAGGTAAAACCTGGTTTTTCGCTCCAGCGGCAGCGAATCAACTAAATCATTGAGTCCGCCGGCACCTTCAAAATCAGAACCGTGGAGTCCCGGGATATGTCCCTTCACAATTTGTCCGCCTAGTCGCTCGATCACCTTGGGATCGATACTTGCCGGCATTTGCTTGATGGAACCATCCGCCATCACGACAAGAATGGTCATATTGCCCCCCGCCGTGCGCGGGCGGTATGGCGAGGGCGTGTCAAGAAAAAATCGTTGACCAGGAGGACTTTGCCCTTTCAAATAGGGTGGTAGGATTGGGCCATAGGGTCGCCGAACCAAATCAGCTTGAGGCTCTTGTGGCTCTTGACTTCCTCCGCCGCCGTCCTGGCGGAGGAGATTCGGACCCGCTGCCATGTCGGGGCGGGAGGCGTCGTTCCACTCGCCGGGGGACTGGGCGCTGGCTGGACCGAGTGCGCTGTCGAAGCGGGCGTAGACCGATTTCCCCTCGTAACCCCAGCTCGCAAACCCCGCGTCGTAAAAGCCCGGCGCGCGGCCGAGGCGTAGCCGTCCCAGACGCTCCGCGTGTCGGACTCCGAGTACTCGCCCCAGAACGTCTGCTCGTACTGCTCCGCGTCCGCTTTCCGCCGGTAGTCCAGCTGCTCCTCGTTCACCACCACCGGCGTCCAGACCCGGGTCTGGGTCGAGTCGAAATAATCCTCGCTGTCGCGAGCGTACTGGCGGGTGGCCCGCCAATTGAGGTAGCTGCCCTTGGCCGATTCCCGATCCCGCGCGGTCGCCTCGCCGCGGGACTTGCTTACGTGCCGGAACTCACCCTCGGCCGAGCGCAGTTTTCCCTCCGGGTCGTACTGGCTGGTCACCGTCCCGCTGCGGAGCGTGCTGCTGTCAATCGTCCCCCGGGAGCTGTACTCGCCCTTCCGCTCCTGCTGGCCCCAGGCATTCAGATAGCCATCCTGCACCCACTCGTTGTAGTCGTGCACGCCCTTGGTCAGCCGCCCGGTCAGCTGGCCAAACGTCCCGCCAATCGTGTGCGTGAGCTCGAGCCCGCCCTGGTCATCGGCCACCGCCACATACGTGTCGCTCGTCGCCCAGCTGGGCAGCCCATACCAGTTGTCCGTATGCTCCGAGAAGCCGCCCTGCATCTCGCCCGGCTTGTCCGGCGGCGGCACCCGCCGCTCCTGCCGCCGCGTCAGCTCGACATCCAGCCGGCCGTGGCCCTCTGAGTCGACCGTCGTCGTCAGCTTGCCCGTAAGCCGGGAGTCAAGCTCCAGGCTCCAGGGCGCGAGCATCACGTCCTGCTCCTTCAGCGGCTGGCTGTACGACCAGGTGACAATCTCGCCCCAGTCCTCCAGCTTCTCGGTCGTCGTCGTCTTGTCCTTGACCGCCTGCCGCAGCTTCCCGGGCTCGGTCTTCCAGGTGAGGGTATCGGTCCCGTCACCAGCCGCGCGGACTTCCCGCTTGAAGATCTCCGCCGGATTTTTCCAGTTGTCATCCAGCTCCTCGATCGTCGTCCGCTGGCCATTGCCTGTGAGGTGCAGCCCGTCGCTGTGGAACTCCTCGCTCCAATCCACCTGGTCATCGAGCGTCACGCGGAGCGGTTTACCACAATAGGTGCCTGGCACCGAGCGAAGAGCGAAGGAGCGAAAAGCGAAGCGTCGGATTAAAAGGTAGAGGACAATGCTCCAAAAGGGGCCAAAGCGTAGGGGACCATCTCATCAACCAAAATTTGCCCCTTTAAAAGCGCTCAGAAGTGGCCGCTTTTAAAGCGCCCACTGACACTCTAGCACTCTTTAAAGTTCAGTTTAAGTTGTTCGAGGTAAGAAGCGGTCGCCCACGGTCTACACCATTGCACTGCCCATTCAATCCCTTTACTGCTATTTTCAAAATGGTGTATCGTACTTGCGATGACACACAACCCAGATTCCCGCTCACCCCAAACACACCATCTTTTTGATTGTGGAATCAAAACAATTTTTTCGGCAACTCCGAGAACTGAGTCAGCCGGGCTTTCCGGCGGCGATTGATTGATAAAGTCCCAGTACTCTTTGTTGCTCATTTCAACCGATAGTCTTGTCCACCCATAGAACCCAAAATTGACCTTGAAATAGTCTGTTGGGTCAGGTTCAAGAACCGCCATGAGTACTTCGCTATCCAACGAACGACTTGATAGACTCTGAACGGTTTGCCAAAATTCGCCGCTCAAAGCCCAATCATACTCATCAAATTGGTACTTCAGTCCCGTTCCCAAGAACGGATTGTCTGGGAGTTTAGAATGAGAATTGACCACCGATTCCAAGAAAGATTTCTGGACTTCATAATCGTAAGATTCTAGAATTTTAAAAGGTAAGGAGGTCATGGCGTCCCTCCTTGACCGAGCCGAATCTTGAGATCAATTCCTTGACTACCGGATCGATAGTAGTCTGCGGTCGGGCCTCCGGTGGATCGCGCACCGTCCCTTAAAACATAACGCGCTCCGTCTTTCTCAAGAATAATCGTCTTGCCATCCTTGCTTACCGAACTCGCCCATCCATCGTTGATGAGATTCTTTTCGAAAGTTGCTTTTGGCACGTCTGTCGCTCGATTTGCATATCTACTTCCGGCTGCGGTGACGTCATCGTACAGCGAGCTTGTTCCCTGAACTGGGGCAACAACCTCGTCCGCCAAGTCTATCACATCATCTGCGGCCTTGGATGGATTTCGCAGGAGGTTTTTAACCCAACCGGCAACGTTTCGCAGGCCATTGACCGCCGATGGACCGGGGGGGCCTAAGTCGTAAACGAAATTGCCAAACCACTTCCCCAGCACCGGCGACAAGGCTCGACCGCCCAACGTCTGCCGATCCTGTCCGGTTGCCATCGAGTCGATACCGGTCAAAGTTTGATCAGAGGCCCAAAATGACAAGCCCAGGCGATAAATCGTCGAAGCGGAAGCGGGGCAGGCAAGCACCATCAGCGCCGCACCGCTGACACGTGTGATTCCATTGCTGACCGCATAGAACTCACTGCTCACGTCATCCGAGGTTCGGAAGAGCCCGCTCCAAAAGGCTCCTCCGGCCTCCGTTTTCATCCCCGTCAAAAATGCAAGCGGCGGACAGACCGCTGACCACACTGAAAAGCCAGCCGTGCCGTAAAATGAGGCGTAATGGCCCCAATTGTCGTACTCAACTCGGCTGTAGTACTTTTCGGGGTTCGCTTCAACCTCGGGAGGAACGCGGGCCCAGGCCGTCAGGATCTGATCCGCATCGCTCCCCGATCCCAGCCCTGTCTCCAACCCTCCCCCTCCATCCTGCCTTAAGAGGCTGGGGCCGGCGGCCATGTCGGGATTGGCCGAGTCGTCCCAGAAGGCCAAGTCTTCGCCCGGGCCGGGGCCGAGTGTGGCGGGTGAGAAGTGCGCGTGGACCGGCCGGCCCTCGTAACCCCAGCTGTGGTGCCCACCGTTGTAGAAGCCCAAGTCCAGCGCCGCGCCG
>JAJTFE010000036.1 GCA_021298375.1 Blastopirellula sp.
TTTTCGCCGCGGAGGTAGAGTCGCTTGCCGACTGCGATCGGGGAGGCATCGAGGCCCTCGCCCAGTTCATTGGTGGCGAGCACCTCTGCTTCGTTGCCGTGTTTGAGCACCACGGTTGTTCCGTTTCGGGAGGAGAAATAAATTCGGCCGTTTGCGGCCAGAGGCGAAGCGTAGAGGTTATTCAGCGACGGCAACCGCTGGGGCTCCATCAGCGTCTCGCCCGTCTTCGCATTGACAATCGTCAACAACGGATCCTGAGACTTGGTCACATACAGCGTCTCCTCGTACATCACCGGCGTCGAGACGTAGGGCGCGGTGTCATTCCGCTTCCAGACCACTCGCTCGGTCACATTCCCTTCGCCATCGAGCGGAATCGCCACGAGGTGGTAACTGCGGTAGCCGCTGGCGACGATCACCGTATCCCCCAGCCGCATCGGGGTCGGAATCGGATTGGTTCCCAACGCCTCGCACTCCCAAATCAACTTGCCGTCCTTGAGGTCATAACTCCGCACGCGATTCATGCCGCTGGTGATCACCTGAACCCGCCCCTTGAACTCGGTGATCAACGGCGTCGCCCAGATCGTCGGCTCTTCGCGATCGACTTTCCACTTGACATCGCCGGTCTTGGCATCGAGCGCGTAGAGTGCGGAGTCCCCTTCGTGATCCCAGGGAACCATCAGCGTGTCGCCCCAGAGCGCGGGCGAGGCGCCCTCGCCAAACGAGTTGCGGGTCCGCATGTCGCCGAGATCCTTTTTCCAGACCAACTCGCCGTCGACGGTCAAACAGGCGATCCCAAATGAGCCAAATGAAGCAAACACGTGCTGGCCATCGGTCACGGCGCTGCAGGAGGCAAAGGTGTTGGTCGGATGATGCCCCTCGTGCGGCTTCTGGGTATTGATTTCCTTCTGCCATTTGATCGCGCCGCTGCCGGCATCAACGCAGAGCACGGCGAACGTGTATTCCGTCGCGGGCGGCCCGCCACCACCACGTCCACCGCGTCCGCCACCGGGACCACGACCGCCAGCGGGAGGAGGGGGAGGCGGCCCGTCCGGACGCTCGCCCCGCGGAGGTGCTCCCGCTTCCCCAGCCGCAGCGGCTCCCCCCTTGGGAATCGCCGTCAGGAGGAAAAGCTTGTCGCCCCAGAGCACCGGCGTGCTGTGACCGCGGCCTGGAATCTCCGTCTTCCACTTGATGTTCTCGGTGCCGCTCCATTTCAGCGGGGGCTGGCAATCTGCTGCGGCGGAGCCATTGCCATTGGGACCGCGCCACGCGGCCCAGTTTGCCGAGTCTTGGGCGGTGCCAAGTGCACTCGAGGTCCAAATCGCAGCCGACACTCCTAACGCCACCAGCCAAGTCCGCTTGCGCATCGCACGCACTCCCCGTGTTGTGATTCCCTGACGCCCTCCGGTATTAAACCCGGCATTGGTTCAGAGGTTTCTCACCCGGAATTTTAGCAGAGATGGGAGGAGGGGAGCGAACCACTGAAGCGAATGGGATGGGGGATGGAGGGTTCGCCCCCTCACCCCCGGCCCCTCTTTCCCAGAGCGGGGCGAGGGGAGAAAGCGAATGGAATTTGGCTCAACCCTCAAACCTCAACCTAACACCTAACAACTCGCCTCTCGCCACTCGCCACTCGCCACTAACAACTCCCCCCTTACCTCATCAACCACATTTCCCTTCACATCGGTCAGCCGGTAGTCGCGACCCTGGAAGCGGTAGGTGAGCCGCTCGTGATCGATCCCGAGCAGGTGCAGGATGGTGGCGTGGAAGTCGTGGACGTGGACCGGGTCGTCGACGATGTTGTAGCAGAAGTCGTCGGTCGAGCCGAAGGTGAAGCCGGCCTTGACGCCACCTCCCGCCATCCAGATCGAGAAGCAGCGCGGATGGTGGTCGCGGCCAAACCCTTCGCCGCCACCTTGGGAGTAAACCGTGCGGCCAAACTCGCCACCCCAAATCACCAGCGTGTCGTCGAGCATGCCGCGCTGCTTGAGGTCCTGAATCAGCGCCCCCGAACCCTGATCCGTCTGTTTGCAGAGCATCGGAACATTCGACTTGACGTTGCTGTGGTGATCCCAGTCGCGATTGAAAATCTGAATGAACCGGACGCCGCGTTCCGCCAACCGGCGAGCGAGGAGACAATTCGCGGCGTTCGTTCCCGGCGTGCGGGCCTCTTCGCCGTACAGCTCGAACGTACTGGCGGGCTCGTCGGAGAGGTCAGTCAGTTCGGGCACTGACATCTGCATCCGATAGGCCATCTCGTACTGGGCAATTCGCGCGAGGATCTCCGGATCGCCAACTTCCGCCGCCCGGGCAGCATTCAACTGGCCGAGCCGGTCGAGAAACTCGCGCTGCTGCGGGCGCTCGGTCCCGGCGGGATCCTGCAGGTAGAGCACCGGGTCGCCCTGACTGCGAAACTTTACCCCCTGATGATTTGAGGGGAGAAAGCCCGCGCCCCAGAGGCGGTCGTAAATCGGTTGGGCCTGGTCATACGTGTTGTGATTGAGCAACACGACAAAGCCGGGCAGATTCTCTGCCTCGCTCCCGAGACCATAGCTTAGCCACGATCCAATACTCGGCCGGCCCGGTTGCTGGTTGCCAGTCTGGAAGAACGTGATCGCCGGATCGTGGTTGATCGCCTCGGTGTGCATCGACTTGATCAGGCAGAGTTCATCGGCCACCTTGCCGATGTGCGGCAGCAGTTCGCTGAGCATCATCCCCGACTGGCCGTAGGGGACGAACTTCCAGGGCGACTTGGTGAGCGGAAAGCTCCCCTGCCCGGCCGTCATTCCGGTGAGGCGCTGATTGCCGCGGACACTGGCCGGGAGCTCCGTGGCATGCAGCTTGTCCAGAGAGGGCTTGTAATCGAGCAGGTCGACCTGCGAGGGGGCGCCGCATTGCAACAAGTAGATCACCCGTTTGGCCCGCGGCGCAAAATGCGGCAGGCCGGGCAAGCCGCCAGCCCGATCATCGGGTTGCCCCGAGGCGGCAGCCGGGCGCTGCAACAAACCCGGCAGAAGCAGCGACCCGAGCGCGACCGCGCCGAGTCCATGCCGGCCGCGGCCAAAAAACTGGCGACGCGTCTCGGTCAATTGAGCCTGTGCAAGTTGAGCAGGTGAAACATTCACGACTTATTCCTTGGTAACGAATTCATCGAGATTCAAAAGCAGACGCGCGACGCTGGTCCAGGCTGCGTAATCCGCCAACGGCAAGTTCGCATCCGGGACCGAGTCGCCGACGTCCAGCAATTCGCGAGCGGCGGCTTCATCGTGGCTGAACCGCTCGCGCTCGGCAGTAAAGTGATCGCGGATAACATTCAGCTCTCCCGCGGTCGCGACTCGGCCGGTCACCAGCTCAAAGCCGCGAGCGGCCGGGTCGGTCCCGGTGGCCTGTGCCTCCGCGACCATCCGCTGTGCCAAGTGCCGGGCCGCTTCGACAAACTGGGGTGCATTCCAAAGTAACAGTGCCTGCAGCGGCGTGTTGGTCCGCGAACGCTGGAGCGTGCAGACTTCGCGGTCCGGCGCATCCAGAATCTTGAGCATCGGCAGCGGGACAGTCCGCTTCCAGAATGAGTAAACGCTCCGGCGATAGAGCTGCTCCCCCTTCCCTTCGGGATACTCGAGCGAATAGCCGGGGCGATTGTTGAGCTCGGTCCATAATCCGGGTGGCTGGTAGGGATAGACGCTCGGGCCGCCGACTTGGCGGACGAGCAAATCGCTGACGGCGAGCGCGGCGTCGCGGACTTCCTCTGCCTCGAGCCGGAACCGGGGTCCGCGCGCAAGCAGACGGTTGTCCGGATCGCGAAGATAGGCCTCGCGTCCAACTTCGGAAGACTGGCGATAGGTCGCCGAGTTAAGAATCAGCCGATACATCGCCTTGGTATCCCAGCCGCTGCGGATGTACTCGGTCGCCAGCCAGTCGAGCAGCTCAGGGTGGCTCGGCAACTCTCCTTGCAGCCCAAAATCCTCGCTCGTTTTGACCAGCCCCACGCCGAAGAGTCGCTGCCAGATCCGGTTCACGGCGACGCGGGCAGTGAGCGGATGGTTGGGCGAGACCAGCCAGCGGGCGAGGGCGAGGCGGTTTGGTTTTTGATCGGCGGGAAGCGGCGGGAAAACCTGCGGCACGCCGGCCGTCACCGGTTCCGTCGGCGAATCGTACTGCCCCCGATTGAGCACAAACGTCTGCCGCGGCTGGTCGAGCTCGCGCATGATCATTGTCGGCGGGAAGGCATTCGCGCGTTCCTGCTCCAGGCGCGCAATCTCGGCGAGGATCGCCTGACCTCGAGTCGATTGGACTTCGAGGTAATAGCGCTCCAGGTCCGCCAGCTCGCTGGCCGTGAGTTCCTGCTGGGGACGATTCAGCAAAGCCACGATTGCTGGCGGTGGCCCGCCGAGCGAGACTTCGCCCGCTGGATGCGCCGTCACCGACAATCGCGGGCGGCCGACTCCGTGAGTTGCAAAGCTCGCTTCGTGCCGGAGGCGGAACCGCAACTCGGTACCACCGTCAAAACCAAACGGCTCGGCCGCGACAAATAGCGCGATTGCCGGCTCTTTGCGCGTCGGGCCGTCGACTGCCCAGCCGCTGTTGCCGGCCACCGTCCCATCGATCGCTTTGATCACTTCATAGTTGTTCTGGTTGTAGTCGGCCTCGGCCCGGACGAACTTCACCTCGCGGGTCAGTTGGGGATCGCGAACCGAGACCGCGGTCAGTTCGAATTCGCTGAGGACAAAGTTGGAGTTGGCGTGTCGCCCCGGACCACCGCCGGGAAGTGAGGGATCGGTCAGGGCCTCCAGTCGCACGGCGGTCAATCCGATCGACTCGGTCACGGCAGTGATCTCGTAAACGTCGTGCTGCGGGTTGGCTCCCCCGGCGAGCACCGAATCGTCAGCGAGCAGCGTCAGCGTACTGCCGCCGGTCGAGTGGAGCTGGCCGGGCCGGAGCACTTGCCACTCCGCCGCGGGCTGGGAGCGAAGCCGCTCCAGCCACGCAGCAAACTCAGCCTGGGATTCGCGGCTGGTGGCTTTCAGTTCCTCCCGCAGCTGCTCAATCTGGCGGTCGTACTTCTGCAGCAGTTCGGCGGCCAGCGGCGAAGGGATGCGCTCTTGTGGTTCGAAGCCGTTGAGCCCCCGCTCGGGAACCTGATTGAAGAACGCCATGAACTGGTAGAACTCGCGCTGTGAGAGCGGATCAAATTTGTGATCGTGGCAGCGGGCACAGAGCAGCGTCAGACCGAGCCACGTGCTGCCAGTCGTCACCACGCGATCGATGACGTACTCGGTCCGGTATTCTTCGTCGATCACCCCGCCTTCGATCGTCACGCCGTGGTTGCGGTTAAAGCCGGTCGCGAGCCGCTGCTGGGGCGTGGCCTCGGGCAGCAAGTCGCCCGCAAGCTGTTCGATCGTAAACTGATCGAACGGCATGTTCTGGTTGTAGGCGGCGATCACCCAATCCCGCCAGACCCACTGCTGGCGTTCCGTGTCGTATTGGTAGCCATTGCTGTCGGCGTAGCGGGCGAGGTCGAGCCAGGTGCGGGCCAGGTGTTCGCCATAAGCGGAAGAGCCAAGATAGTGGTCGATCATCCGGGAGACCGCTTGGGGAGACTCGTCACCGAGAAAATCCTGAAGCTCTTGCGGCGTTGGCGGCAGCCCGGTGAGGTCGAACGCGACCCGGCGGATCAGCTTCTCGCGAATCGCGAGAGGGCTCGGTTTCAGTCCAGCCGCTTCAATCCGGGCAAGCACAAATTGATCGATCGGATTGGACGGCCAGCCTGAGTCTTCGACGCGGGGAGGCTCGGGGCGTTGTGGCGGAACAAAGGCCCAGTGCCGCTCATACTCTGCACCCTCGGCAATCCACCGCTCGAGCAGCCCGCGATCGCGGTCGGTCAACTGCTTGCCGCTGTCCGGCGGAGGCATCTGCAGGTCGGGATCGTTGGAGCGGATCCGGCGGACCAGTTCGCTCTGCTCAAGCTGGCCGGGAACGATGGCCCGTTCACCCGAGTCGAGTTCGGCGGTCGCCGCCGAGCTTTGGTCGAGTCGCAGTCCCGCCTCTCGCGTTTGCGAGTCGGGACCGTGGCATTGGAAACAGCGGTCGGCCAGGATCGGGCGAATGTCGCGATTGAACTTCAGCCGGGGTTCGTCCGCGACCAGCGGCGCCCCGCAACCGACCAGTCCGCAAAAGAAACCGAGAGCAAAACGAGCGATGTGAGACATGATTCACGCGAAAAAAGAGAAAAACGGTTCCGCTCCAGTTTAACAGCTGCAAAAGGAGGACGGGCGCCGCGGCTTGGCCGGAAGAGAATGGACTCATGAAAAAGCGCGATCCACACCGAGCTCGGAGGAATGCTATCAGTCGAAAAATGCGCTCGACAAACTGCCCTGAGCGCACCAACCGGGTTCCAGTATCGTAATGAGGGAACGAAGTCGGAAGGGAAACTCGCGACGCAGAAGAAATGGATCAAGCAGGCACGATGAACGCGGAACAAGGACGAGCGAGACGGCTGTGGCTAGGGCAGTGGCTGTGGCTGGGGTTGTGGCTGGGGCTGGGGCTGGCATGGATCGGCTGCCTGCTCGGCAGTCTCGGCGGCGCGCAAATGGCCGTATTCGCTCAAGAGCCTGCCAGTGGACCGGCTGAAGCGAGTGCGCGGTCAAAAATGGGATGACTGGGGGCGACAGGCGGAGCAATTCACCGGCGTGGCTTGGCGGCGCGACCCGGGCGGGAAGCTGGAGACCAAGCGGCAATGGACCAAGGTCAACGACGGTATTTGGCGGATGTATTCAGCCGAACTGATCGACCCCGCTCAGACGTTCGAGGTCAAGCTCGAAAACCTGCGAGAGCAGCAACCGGGGATTGTCGCCTTTGACCTGAGCTTCATTGCGGCCTTGAATCTGCACGGGCGACAAGCCCAATGGATTCGGGGCGTGCAGTTGTACAGCTTCAGCGCCGAGGGGAGCGCTCGAGTGCGTTTGCGAGTGGGATGCGAACTCGGATCGCAGCTCGACTTGCGCCAATTGCCGCCGGTGATTCAGCTCAAGCCGGTAGTCCGCGCGGCAGAATTGCGGCTGGATGAGTTCCGAATCGATCGCGTCAGCAAATTGGGTGGGGAGTTTGCCCAGCAATTGACGGCGGCCGTTCGCGGTGAACTGGACGATCAATTGCAAAAAAAGTCTGGGGACTTGGTTGAGAAGCTCAATCGGGAGCTGCAGAAAAATGAAACCAAGCTCAAGATCAGCCTCAAGGAGGCGGCCAAGCTGCCGGGAGTGCCGCAAGCGAAGCCGTTTCTTCCCGGCGATGTGCGGGATGCGCTGGGCAAGTAGTTGTGGGCAAGTAGTTGCGGGGAAGCAGGCTGCGCAGCCTGCCGCTGGAGACAGAGCGGGATATAATGGGCGTTAATCCGACGCGGCAGATGATCCCAGCCGCACGGAGAAGGGTCTTTTACTTTGACGCCCGGCAGTTGGCGATCACTGCCCGGTCACAATCGCTGCTTGTCCCCCAGACGAACTCATGAGCACTGTCTCTCTCGCACGGTTCAATTTCAACGACTATCGGGTCCTCGACAACGAGACGCTGAATGAGCGGATTCGCAAAGCGAAGCAGCAACTTGGTTCGCGTTTGCTGATTCTCGGGCACCATTACCAGCAAGATGAAGTGATCGAGCACGCCGACCTGCGGGGCGACAGTCTGCAGTTGAGTCAAATGGCTGCCGAGCGGGATTGCGACTACATCGTTTTCTGCGGCGTGCACTTCATGGCCGAGACGGCCGACATCGTGGCGAATCGGCCGGACAGGCTGGAGGCCCGCGGCGGCAAGCGGGTGACGGTGGTCCTGCCCGATTTGGCTGCGGGATGCTCGATGGCTGACATGGCCGCGATCGAGCAGGTGGAAAATGCCTGGGATGATCTGGGTGAGTTAATCGACACCAACGACATCACGCCAGTGACCTACATCAACTCGGCCGCGAGCTTGAAGGCCTTCTGCGGCAAGCATGGGGGAATCGTCTGCACCTCGAGCAATGCGGAACAGGTGATTCGCTGGGCCTTTGAGCGAACCAGCCGGGTGTTCTTTTTCCCCGACCAGCATTTGGGGCGGAACACGTCGCTGAAGATGGGGATGACTAACGAGCAGATGCCGGTCTGGGATCCGTATGCCGACAGCAATGGTGGCAATTCCGCGGATGCGATTCTCAACAGCAAGGTCGTGCTTTGGAAGGGTCACTGCAGCGTGCATCAGATGTTCCGCAAGGAGCATGTCGCCGCCTTCCGACAGCAGATCCCGGGGATCAAGATTCTGGTGCATCCGGAGTGTCCCCAGGAGGTCAACGACATCGCCGACCTTTCGGGTTCAACCGGCTACATCATCCGCACGGTCAAATCTGCCCCGGCCGGCAGCAAGTGGGCGATTGGCACTGAGTTGCACCTGGTCAATCGGCTGAAGAAGGAGCACCCGGAGCAGGAGATTCACTTCCTCTCGCCGGTAATGTGCATGTGCGCAACGATGTACCGGATCGATCTGGCGCATCTCTGCTGGAGTCTGGAGAACCTGATCGCTGGCGTGCCGGTGAACGTGATTGAAGTCGATCCGGAGACCTCGCGCTGGTCGCTGGTGGCGCTGGAGCGGATGCTCGAGCTGAAGGGCGGTTAGCTGTGGAAGGGGGAAGCGGGAATGCGGAATTCCCCTAACCGGCCTGGTGCCAGCGGCCGGTGGACCCTAATCCCCGCCGCGCCCCAACCGCTTGCCCCGCTTACTCCGGTTTCTTGCCGACCAGCGGCTGGATGTTTTCCCGGATCCAGATGTTGCGGAACCGCATTGGATTGCCGTGGTCCTGAATGTGCAGCGGCAACTTCTCGACGTGCGGCTCGTAATGCGGCGGCTGGTCCCAGGAGGTCCCGCCGGGGAGCTCAAAGTGATTCTGCACGACCACGCCGTTGTGGATCACTGTCAGGTAGGCCGGCTTGGTCAACTTCCCCGCAGCATCGAAACGGGGTGCCTCAAAAATAATATCGTACGTTTGCCACTCGCCCGGGGCCCGACAAGCGTTCACGGTCGGCGGCTGTTGCTTGTAGATCGCGGCACATTGTCCATCGAAATAGGTCGGATTGTTGTACGAGTCGAGAATCTGTACCTCGTACTTGCCCATCAGATAGACACCGCTGTTGCCACGGCCCTGCCCGTCGCCGACGACCTTCGAAGGAGTCGCAAACTCCAGGTGCAGTTGGCAATCGCCGAAGGCTTGCTTGCTGGTGATCCCGCCGTTGCGAACCTGGGCGTAGCCATTCTCGATCAGCCACTTGTCGCCGTTTTCAAAGGCAGAAAGGTCTTTGCCATCGAACAGGACAATCGCATCCGAGGGGGGTGTCGTGGCATCGCCGGGTTGGACCACGGGTGGTTCCGGCCAGACGATTCCGCTTTTGTATTCATCCAGCCGCGGAGAATGAGAACCGACCAACACCGTTGCAGCCGCAGCCAAAATCGCAGGCAGCATCCAGGACTTACCAAAGCAGCACATCGATTGAACTCCTCGGGAGAGAATAAACAGCTTGAGTTTTGCCGGACCGATTTTATCTGAAAACACTGGGGCCGGTGGCAGGGAGCAGCGGCTGGAAAGCAGAACCTTGTGCCGACAGATACCACCGGGCCGTTCGGGAGGAAATTGGCAGCACGCAGCCTGGAAGGACAACGCGCCTGCGGCTCGCGCCGCGTTAGTCGCGCTCCCGCTTTTCTTCCGGTGCCAAGTCGTCACCGATCAGCTCTTTGAGCTTGGCGAGTTGTTCCTTGGTCAGGACCGCCTCTACCAACTCCCGCTGGCGTTTCCGCCGCAGGTCGCGAATCTCGTCCTGCAGCTTCTTTTGCATCTCCTGCTGCTTCTTCTCGAGTTCTTTCTTCTGCTCTTCTGTCAGCTTCAGGAGTTTGGCAAACTCTTCGCTCACCAGTGCACCGCTGCCGTTATTGTTAAGTTTCGACTGAGCCACAATCTGCTCAAGTCGCTGCTTTTGAAACGGCAGCAGCACATCATCGATCGCTTCCTTGATCTCTTCCCGCAGTTCCCGCTCCAGGTCAGCGAGTTCCCCGTTCAGCTTTTCCCGGTCCCGCTCGGAAAGTTCCGGAGTGATCTCTTTGGCAATTTCGTCCCGTTTGGCCCGGAACTCGTCCCGGAGCTTCTGCAGCTTGGCTTGCAGTTCTTCCTTCTGCTCGGGCAAGAGTTGCAGGTCCGACTCGACCCGCGGCAGCTTCAGCAACTGTTCCGGTGCGGTCGGCATGTAACCGGGGACAGGCGCGAGCACCAGCGGCGCTCCGTCCGGACCACCAAAGCTGAACGTGCCTCCTTGGCTCTCACCTGAAATCTCGAGAGTGATTTGAGCCGAAGCAGCAGCGGGAAGAAGCACAGCCAGACAGGTCAAGGCAACGGTAAACAGGCGAGACATCGCGCAGCTCCTGGAACATTGCGAGCGTGGGATCTGAACATCGAACTGCCGTCAGTCTAATCGGGGAATCGGGCAATTGCAGCACCTTGGATTGCCGGCTGGGCGCCGGCAGTGAGCGCCCGGCCAGTGAAGGGAGAAATTTGGGGCGCTGCGGGGCGGAGGGATTCCTGGTGGCTGGCGCCGGGATGGTCAGGGAAATTCCGCATTCCTGCTTCCCCATTCCTAAAGCGGTTCATATTTGACCGGGCATTCGGGCAACGAGTCGAGGAAGGTCTTGCCGTACTGTTTGGTCGTGATCCGCGGGTCGAGGATGACGACAATCCCGTGGTCGTTGGCGGTCCGGATCAGCCGGCCGAAGCCCTGTTTGAATTTGATTACAGCTTCGGGCAATTGGTAATCGCGGAAGGGATTGCCGCCGGATTCCTTAATCGCCTCCAGCCGCGCTTCGAGCAGCGGATGGTCCGGAACACTGAACGGCAGCTTGGTGATGATCACATTCTGCAAGGCGTCGCCGGGGACGTCGACTCCCTGCCAGAAGCTGTCGGTCCCAAACAGCACGGCCCGGGGCGTCTGTTTGAACTTTTCCAGCAGCACGCCGCGAGGGGTTCCCTCGCCCTGACTGAAGATCGGCATCTGATGCTGCACCAACCAGCTTTTCAGATCGCGCACCGAACGATTCAGGGCATCGAAACTGGTGAACAGGATAAAGGCGTGGCCATTTGTGCGGAGCAGATACTTCTGAATCGCCTCCAGGCTTTGGCGGTAATGCAGATCCTTGCTGGTCGTCGGATCGGCGAGGTTGTTGACGATGACCAGTTCACACTGCTGGGCATAATTAAAGGGGCTGCCGAGCTGGAGGGTCTTCGCACCGGCCAGCCCGAGCCGGCTGCAGAAGAAATCAAACGAACGCTGCTTGCCGGCGGCGATCGTGGCGCTGGTCAGAACGCAGGTATCGACTTCGTTGAAGAGGTGTTCGCGGAGCTGGGGGCCGACGTCAATTGGCGCGCAGACCAGTTTGTAATTGGTGCCGCGACGTCCAGTCGAGCTTTCGACCCAGTAGACGCTGTCCGCTTCGCTTTGCATCCGCCACGATTCGAGCGCCGCGGAGAGCCCTTTGAGTCGGTCGGCGGCCGAGTTGAAATTCTGCTTCTCGGAGGCGTCCTCCGCCTCGTTGGCCAGCAGCTTGACTTTCCGCATCAACTGATCGAGCACGGGAGAAAGCTGGTTGGGGACGACTTCCGGGCGGAGTACCCGTTGAGTCTTGCTCCGCGAGCCGCTGTCGCCGCTGGTCCGCTTGAGCCAGTTGGCGACCTGCTCGAAGAACTCGTCGTTCGCAACGTGGGCTTGAGTCACGAGCCGAATCGGCTGGGCGTGTTTGTGTTCGACCAGCAAGCCTTTCTGGGTGCGGTCGTTGTAGAGCCGATTGAGGGTGTATTGAACTTGGCCGTAGGTGACGCTGAGACCAAGGTGGTCGCTGGCGACTGCCTCGAGGGTGTGGGCTTCGTCAAAAATCACGCAGTCATAGTCCGGCAGGATATTGACGTCGAGACGGCGCAGGGCCAGATCGCTGAAGAACAGGGCATGGTTGACGATGATGATATCGGCGTTGAGCAGGCGGCGACGGGCGAGGAAGTAGAAACACTTGTCATAGGTGGGGCACTTGTTGCCGAGGCAATTGCCGCTGTCGCTCTGGACTTCGTCCCAGACGCTGCCGAGTGGCTGGAACGGCAAGGATGAGCGGCTGCCGTCTCCGGTCTGGCTGCTCCAGCGGCGAACCTCCTCCAACTGGTTGGTCTCTTCGGGGAGGGCAAACAGGGAGCCCGACTTCTGCAGGGCGTTTTGCATCCGCCGCAGGCTGAGGTAGTTGCCCCGCCCCTTGCCGAGGACGGCGGAAAACTCCAGCGGGATGACGCTGTTGAGCAGCGGAATGTCCTTGTTGAGGAGTTGTTCCTGGAGGGCGATTGTGTGAGTCGAGACGATGATTCGCCGCTTTTTGTCCTGGTCCCCGTCGCTCCTGTCCTGCAGGGAAAGAATTGCCGGGACGAGATAGCCAAAGCTCTTGCCGACCCCCGTCCCCGCTTCGACCACCAGATGCCGCTTCTCCGCGATTGCGGCAGCCACCGCCTCGGCCATCGCCAGCTGCTCGCGGCGGTCTTCGTAATGCTCCAGGCGGCGGCTGATCGATTGGCCCGGGGCCAGCACGTCGCGGATGGTCAGCATGAGGGAGCTCGAGAATCTGGGCGAAAACAGGAAACAAATGTCCGGGACGCTCATTTTGCCCCAATGAGCCCCTTTTTGACAGGCACCGCGGTGGGAAGGGGCCCGGTTTGGGACTTTTCGAAGCGCAGAAATTTTTCGACCCGACCGCCAAGATTTCCAGTTCGGCGACGAATCACATAAAATTCGCAAGCGGTGACTGCGCCCAGGGCCACCGGACTTTGGGTTCGTCCGACGAAAGTACTCACAGGTAATCAATTTCTGGCAATCAATTTCTGGCAATCAATTTCTGGCAATCGGGTCCACCCTGGCGATAGAGAGTCCGCATCATGAACGCTTCGATCATTCCTCTGGCTGCGATTGTCTTTAGCTTGGGCGGGGCTTTGGTTTGGGGTCTCGTTGCGACCGTGGCTCAAATGGTGGTGACCATCAGTCGCCAGCGGGCCGAGGCGAATCTCAAGCTGGAGATGATTCGCCGGGGTTACACCGCAAGTGACATTGAGCGGATCTGCAACCTGCAGATTCCGCCCGGGACTCGAGTCGATGCCGGGGAGTGGAACCCGATCACCCCACCACCAAAGCCCGCCAAAGTTTAAGCAGGCAAAAAAGGAAGCGACTCGCCGCGGTGCCAGGCGAGTCCCGATCGGGGTTCTGACTGGACTGGCTATCGCCGAGCGCCGTCCGCGGCGCGATTCCGACAAGCTGCATGGCATCGGAAGGCTCAGAGTCTGAAGCGAGTCGTGAGCGGTTTGAGCCGAGCGGGCCGACCCGCATTGAGCGAAACAGCACGCCTGCCGAACGCGACAACTCTGAAACCGATTGCTGGAGCGATTCGTCTCAGGTTGCGAAAAACGTCTCGGGTTGCGTCTCAATTCGTGACGCTGAAAGCGCGATGGCGTTAGGCATGAAGCAACCAACGCGGCTTCCGGGCGTTTATCGCATTGGAATGGAGAAGAGAAAGAGCTGAACTGCGAGCCTGCTGCTGAGTGAATCTGTGATTCGACAAAAAGTTGAAGAATTTTTTGGCTGTTGAAACTATTGGCACGCTCCTTGCGTAAGTAGTTCGTCGGAACGGGCGAGACATTCTCCCTCCCTCATCTCCCTCCCTTGCCTCTCGTTTCGCCCGTTCCTTTTCTTACAACGATTGAGTGCTTGACTCCACAAGCTAGACTGTTGCCCTGCCCGATAGCGGCTGGGTAACGAAGCCGGCGCCTGCCCCTTCAGGCTGCCGGCTTTTTTTTATTTGCTGTTTGGGCTGCCCCTTTTTGACCGAGTCCGCAAAGGCCCACGAGACTGCACCGCCTCGCCGGGGTTGAGGCGCAGAGGGACTGGGAGCCGTGCGACAGCAGTTGGAGCCGGTTTTTCCCGGGCGGCTTGATTCCCGGGTGATTGGTCTTGCCGCCCGCTGCTCATTTCCTGAAAATCAGCAACCCGTGTTTCCCTCGCCAGCTTTCAGGAACTGCCATGATGCGTACCGTTTGTGTACTGACCGTTGTCTCGCTGAGCATCGCGTTCGCCCGGCCGACACTGGCCCAGACCTTGGCCCCGCTGCAGGCCGCGCAGCAAGTCGCTCCGCAAGTCGCTCCGCGCGAGACTGACGATTCGCTGCTGGAAAAAATGCAGGGCTCCTGGGAAATCGCTCAGGCGGTTTTCGGGGGCAAGCCCTTCCCGCTGGATGCAAAAACGGTGCTGACGATCAAAGGTCGGGAGTACGAACTGACGATGCCCGGCGCAGCGGACAAGGGCAAGCTGACGGTGGATACCAGCGCGGTTCCGTATCAATTGACGATCGAGGGAACTGAGGGGCCGAACAAGGGGACAAAAATTCCCTGCATCGTCAAGCTTGAGAAAGAACAGCTGGTCGTCTGCTATCAATTGGATGGTGGTGAGGCCCGTCCCACGACCTTTGAGTCTCCGGATGGCAGCAGTTTGCTGTTGGCAAATTATCAGCGGGTGAAGGCGAAAGCAAGCAAGTGAGCAGCCAAGTGCCGAGCGGGGCGATTACTTACCAACTTGAGCCGCAACTGACAGCGGACGAGTTCATTGAAGTCCTCCGCAGCTCGACTTTGGCCGAGCGTCGTCCGGTCGATGACCGAGCGCGGATCGAGTCCATGCTTCGGCAAGCGGACATCATTCTGACTGCGCGGGACGAGCGGGGAAAACTCGTCGGCGTCGCGCGGGCGTTAAGCGACTTCAGCTACGCCACTTATCTCTCTGATTTGGCAGTCGATCAGGCCTTTCAAGGCCGGGGGATTGGACGCGAACTGATCCGCCAGACCCGGCTGGCAGGCGGAGAACAAGCGCTGCTGGTCTTGCTGGCTGCTCCCAAATCCCGCAGCTACTACCCGCATATCGGGATGAAGCCGCACGAGTCCTGCTGGCTTATCGAGCGGAGCCGCTAGACCTTTCCAGACGCCTCTCTGACACCTGCCTTGCTGTAAGCAGACGCCATTTCCCAGCGGAAAGCAGACCCAGGGGATGAGGGCTGACGGCAGGCCCGAGTTGCTCTACTTCCCGCCGAGCTCCCAACCAGTCCACTCCTCGACGACACCGGTCAGGTCGCGATAGAGATTTTTGCCGTGGGTCAACTCGCCGCCGTTGTGCCCGACGAAACCAATCCCGGCGGCGAGCAGCAGCGCACCGAGCTTCCAGAGAACACCGTCATCGGGGTCTCGCAGTCGGGCGCTGCGGGCGTAAAGACAAAGGCAGACGGACAGGAAGGTGACGATCAGGGCCGAAGTCCGATGCCAGAAAATCGGTTGCTGTTGGTTCCAGAGATCCTGGACCGCCGTCACGGTGCCGCGACCTTCCATGGGGCTGAACCACCAACCCGAGACGCAGGCGAGTACCGCGCCAAAGGTCCCGAGCCAAAGGCAGTAGTAGGCACAATCGCTCATCACGAAATTTCCGCGAATCCCGACCAGGGCAAACAGCCCGGCTGCGAGGAGCAAGCCGATCGGCAGGTGGAGAATTGCCGGATGCAGCGAGCCGATGGCGTTGTAGATGCTGTAAGCCTTCTTTTCGGGCTTCGCATCCTGACCGCCTTCTGCTTGGCCAGCTGGCGGATTGACCTCGGCGGGTTTGCTTTCGGCGCCTTCACCGGAGGTCTGGCCTACGTTCGGTTTCTGGTTTGACTCCTGCGAAGCGGTTTCCTGGGGACTGGTTGCCGGAGTGGCGGCAGGTGGATTGGGAGCGGGCTTGGTGGCAGCATCGTCGAGCAGCGGCGCGGCGCCCGATTGCGGTGGGACGGAGGGTTGAGCGGCGAGGGCGGCTGCGGCTTGATCGCCAGCACCAGCGGACTTCTTTTCGGGGAGCTTGAACTCGACTCCATCGGGCCAGGCCGCGCCCTGGTCGATCCACTGCTCGATCAATTTGATTTGCTCGGGCTTGAGCGGGTTCTTTTCGTCAGGCGGAGGCATCAGCTCTTCCGGATCCTCGGAGAAGAGCACGGTATACATTTGGCTCTCTTTGGCCTTGCCCGGGATGATGTAGTCCATCGCGGCATCGCGGACGTCGATGCGAAAGTCCTCTTCTTTTTCCGGTCCGTGGCAGCTGAGGCAGTGCTGCTCGAAGATCGGTTTGATCTGTTTGACGAAGTCGACTTTCTCGGCAGCGGGGTCCTGGGCGTGGGTCGTTTCTCTGGAGAGCAGCCCCATTGCTCCAAAAAAGGCCAACAGGGCAACGAGGTTCCGGAGCGAGCTTGAACGAACCGGTTGGAGAAGAGCAGCAAGCATGGCTTGGATCACCTGAGAGAGCGAAACGTCGGGAGGCTCCCGAGCGGTGGTGCCCGCCGCTGGAGGTTGAGGCACCTGCCTGCGGGGCCGGAAATTCACTATCCCAGAATGATCGGCTCGAATCAACCAGCGACTTTGAGGGGCGCTCAGGTGACGCGGCGGGGACGAATGTAACAGCTGTACGGCAGGCTGCTGCCGAGGTTGTTTTCCCCAAGCAGGAGAATCGCCGGTGAGGGCGAGGCCAAAATCGCTCGTCGCCCTCACCTAACCCCGTCCAACAAACGATTCCAAAATTCCGCATTCCGCCCCACCGTCTGTCCCTTCCCTTAGGCGATCACCTCCTTAACCACATTGCCATAGACATCGGTCAGCCGAAAATCGCGGCCGGCGTGGCGGAAGGTGAGCCGCTCGTGGTCGAGCCCGAGCAGGGCGAGCAGCGTGGCGTGCAAGTCGTGAATCGAGACCGGATTCTCCTCGACGTCGAAGCCGTATTCATTGCTCCGGCCGTAGCGGAAACCCGCTTTCACCCCGCCCCCCGCCATCCAGAGCGTGAAGGCCTTGTTGTTGTGGTCTCGTCCATCCTGACCTTGGGCATAGGGCGTGCGGCCAAACTCTCCGGTGAAAACGACGAGTGTCTCATCCAGCAATCCCCGTTTCTTCAGATCCTGCAGCAATCCGGCGACCGGCCGATCGACTTCACCGCAACTCCGCTCGAGGCTGGCATTCATGTTGAAATGATGATCCCAGTTGCCGTGAGTCACTTCGACGAAACGGACACCTGCCTCGACCATCTTCCGCGCGAGCAGGCACTTGCGACCAAAGTCCTCGGTCTGGCGATCGCCAATTCCATAGAGTCGCTTGGTCGACTCGCTCTCTTTGTTCAAATCGAGGACCTGAGGCATCTCGCTCTGCATTTTGAAGGCGAGTTCAGCCGCCTCGATGGCGCCCTCGACATCGGGGTTGACTTGGTCCCGTTCCAACTTGCGGCGATTGAGGGTCTGGAGGAAATCGAGTTCAGCGCGTTGCTCGTCCTTGGCCTGACGGGTCTTGAGGTGCGCGATTTCGGCAGAAGCGATTGGACGGTTGTCCCGCCCCAACGCGGTGCCCTGATAGATCGCGGGGAGAAACGAGCTGCCGTAATTCGTCGCGCCACCGAAGCCGCTGGAGGGAGTAATGCTGACAAAGCCGGGGAGATTTTCGTTCTCGGTCCCGAGGCCATAGAGCGCCCAGGCCCCCAGCGAAGGCCGAATAAATTGCGAGGTGCCGGTGTGCAGCCGGACAAACGCTTGAGGGTGAGCCGGCAAGTCGGTCTGCAGCGAATGGACCAGGCAGAGCTCGTCAGCTTGTTTGGCCAATTCGCTGTACAGTTCCGAGATCCAGAGCCCGCTTTTGCCTGACTGTTTGAACTTGAACCTGGAGCCGAGCAATTTTGAACCGGGCCGCGGTCCGGGTTTGCCGCTGTCTGACTGAAGTTTCGGCTTGTAATCAAATGTGTCGAGGTGGCTCGGGCCGCCCCGCATGCAGAGGAAGATGACGTGCTTGGCCTTGGCCGCGAAATGGGGCGACTTGGGAGCCAGCGGATTTTCCCAGGCCGAGATCGCCCCGCCTGGAGCAGCTGTCTGTCCGAGCAATCCGGAAAAAGCCAACCAGCCAAATCCGCATGAGGCGCCTTGCAGCAGCTGGCGTCGATTCAACAGCGGAGCAATCTGATTGCAAAGTCCAAAGGGCATGGTTCACCTCAAAGTCTGAAAAAACGTACCGGCCATTCAGCGACCGGCGAACCGATCGGCGATTAGTCAATTCCGCGAAACTCTGCGCTGGCGACAAGCGCCCGGGCAACGCTCTGCCAACCGGTAATCGGGTTGCGCCGATAGCGCGAGAGGAGCTTTTGCGCAGCCGCCACTTCAGCCTTCTCCGGACCGCGCCCCAAGGCCACCCAGTAAAGCTCCTCCAGCTGCTCCGGAACGTCGTCGCGATCGAGTTTCAAGGCGACGTCACCCTTGGCAGGTTCGCCAATCACGCGCTTGACCAGATTGCGGGCCGTCCGATTGGCAAAGTCGCTGTTGAGCATGTAGAGCGATTGCCCCGGGACATTGGTGATCTGCCGGGCACCTTGGACCGTGCTCCCATCGGGGAAATCAAATACGGCGAGGATCTCTGGTTCCACGTTGCGGGCGACCGAAAGGTAAACGGATCGAAGATTGCTGTTCACTTTGACAATCGCGTCTTCGGACACGGTGAGAAATCTCGGACCACCGAGCGGGCCGTCTCCGGCGCGAGCGACCAATGAGCCCTCGGGGCGGGTCAGTTCGAGTTTGCCGCCGATCGCCAGCATCGCATCGCGAATCGCCTCAGCATCCAGGCGACGCGGGCTGTGCCGCCAAATCAGGGCATTGGCCGGGTCGAGCTGGAAGCTTGCTTCGCGGTACTCCGAACTCAAGCCGTAAGTACGGCTGAGGACCAGTTCCCGAACCAGCTTCTTCAGCGACCAACCCTCCTGCATGAAGCGGTCGGCGAGATAGTCGAGCAGTTCCGGATGGCTGGGCGTCGCGCCGGTCGTCCCGAAATTGTCGACACTCGTCACCAGCCCCTGGCCGAACAGCCAGTGCCAGACGCGATTGACGAAGACCCGGGCGGTAAGGGGATTGTGCGCGTCGGTCAGCCACCCGGCGAGTTCCTTTCGGCCGCTCGTATTGCGGGGAATCTCGATTGCCTCCAGACCGGGAAGAATCGCGGGGATGCTGCGGGGAATCCGCTCGCTGGGGCGATCGACCTCGCCGCGAATGAAGAGCGGGCTGTCGGACACGGTATCAAAGCCGGCATTCCTGGCGCGCGGCGGCCGGGCTCGGGTGAAGGCAGCACTCAAGCCGCTGCGATTGGCCGGCTTGTCCCGAACCCCCATCGCCAGCGCTTTGACGCTCCCGTCCGCGTTGTGTTTCCTTCGCGGCGACTGCGTTGGCGTTCGGCAAATGCCTCGCGCTGTTCCTCGCGGAGGTCCTCCAGACGCTGTTTCTTCCGCTCGATCTCTTCCCGGCTTTGCGGCTTGAGATGGCTGACCGCCTCGGCATCGGGGAGCAGGAGCAACTCGCCCGCATTCCGCCCGCCGACGGCTCCGGCAGTTCCATAGCGGGTTTCCGTGGAAAGGAAGATCCCCAGCAGTGCGGTATAGTCTTTTTGCGAGATCGGATCGAACTTATGGTCGTGGCAGCGGGCGCAGGACACGGTCAATCCGAGGACGCTCTGCGTTACGGCGTCGATTTGTTCGTCTGCCATGTCGACGACAAACTGCCGCGGCATCTGCTCGTTCAGCGACTTGGGGCCGATCGCAAGAAAGCCCGTGGCAACCAGATGCTGCGACTTCTCGGCCGCGCTATCCGCCTCGAGCAAGTCACCAGCGACTTGCTGCCGAACGAACTGATCGTAAGGGAGGTCGGCGTTGAACGCGTCGATCACATAATCGCGGTACCTCCAGGCGAGCGGATAGAGCGTATTGAAATCCTTGCCTGTCGACTCGGAGTAGCGGGCTACGTCGAGCCAGTACCGGCCCCAGCGCTCGCCGAACTGTGGGGTTGCGAGCAAGCGATCGACTTCGCGGGCGAGCAATTCACGACGGAGCGAGGGAGTGCCCGCCGCGATCCAGTCGTTGGCAAACTGTCGCGCTGCTTGGGGGTCGGGGGGGAGCCCCACGAGGTCGAAGCTCAAGCGGCGAAAAAGAGTAGTCGGTTCGGCATCAGGATTGGGCTGCATTCCGGCCGCTTCCAGTTTGGCCAAGACAAAGCGATCGAGGTCACTGGTTGGCCAAGCGGCTTGCTGGACAGCGGGAGCGGGGGAGACCTTGAGCGGCTGGAAAGCCCACCACTGCTTCGCCTCTTCCCCCGCGCCGGAGTCGGGAACCCAGGCCGCGCCTTCGCGCGGGTCGGCCGCTCCCTGGCGAATCCACTTCTCGAAGTCGGCGATCACGTTATCAGGCAATTTGCCCCCAGCCGACTTGGGTGGCATCGCGTAGTCCTCATCTTCGTACTTCAGCGCCAACAGCAGCAGGCTGTCGCGCGGCTTGCCTGGCTCAATCGCCGCTCCCGAATCGCCCCCCTCAAGCAGCCCAGCCCGGGTGTCAACGCGCAGCCCGCCTCCCAGCTGCTTGGCGTCCTCGGAGTGACACTGATAACACTTTTCCACCAGCACGGGGCGAATTTTGGCTTCAAAAAACTCCAGCTGCTCGGCTGACCACTGAGGCTGGGCGATTGGCTTCCCCTCCTGGGCAGATCCGAGACTCACGCCCCCACTGAACATCCAGCCGGCGAGGAGAGCCAGCCCGAAGAGGGTCGCGGTGAGTCCAATCGAGCTGCGGCCGCAGGGGTTCTCCTGAAAGCCATTTGGCCCCACTCGCCTTTTGCCGGTTGTCGCCATCTTCAGCTCGCTTGAGGGTTCGGGAATCCAGTACCGAAAACGGAACAGCTTGGAAAAGGAAGGGGTTTGGTCGCAGCAGAGCTGGCTGGAGTGACCCCAACCTGCCGCCCACCGCGTTGTTGGCGGTCGACAACTTCCTCGGTTAGCGTCCTTCTGGAGAGCTAATCTCCGCTGCCCCACCGAACGTCAACCTCCGCGGCTTGCTCCGGTATCGGAAATTCATCCGTTCGGGGCGACTTTCCCTGCGGGCAGGGCAACCCACGCCGATTATCGCTGTTTTGGGACGCCGCGGGGACGGGGAAAAAAGCGGGCTTTAGCAAAAATTCAGGAAAGGTTACCTTTGAGAGGGCAATCAAGACCGCTCGGCATAGGGAGCTTGCCGAGCCATTGCCCTCACGACTTCCGGGACGGATCCCATGGATGCACCTTATTCCGCCATTCCGCTGCAGCCGATTCCTCAGGTCGGGGTGGTCCCTTTTCGGGTGGTTGGCACTCAAACCGAATTTTGCCTTGTCACCGGTCGTCGCTCGGGGCGGTGGGGATTTCCCAAGGGCCGGGTTTCCGGAGGCAACTCCCTCCTCGCTGCTGCTTTAGGCGAGGCCCGCGAAGAGGCTGGACTAATTGGCAAAATCCACGGCACCCAGTTGGGCCAATATGGCTACAACAAAAAGGGCAAGACCTTTGAAGTCCTGATGTGGCTGATGCAAGTCGAGCAGTGCGAAGACTCGTGGAAGGAATCGCTGCAGCGGGCGCGGGTCTGGGTCCGCTTGGCGGAAGCCCGCCGGTTGATCGATCGTCCCCATCTGGACCAACTGTTGATGCTGGCGGCGAATCGCCTGGCCAATCCCGAACCGCACGCGCCTGGACTGAGCTTTAGTCCGACCATGTTCATGCCGCTGGGCTTCGACCCCCTCTTTCCCCAACGCCAGTAGTCGCGCGTCGCGAGAATCCCCTCTGTTTCCCCGGTATTTCCCGGGTGGATTCAGCAAAGATGAAGGTCTCGTTAAGATGCTGACTGGCTCCTGGCGATGAGTGCCCGAGCCGATTCATCCGCAGGCGGGAGTTCGTCATGTTTTCACTACAGCGTTTTTTCAGCCAGGACACCAAGTTTTTCGACTTGCTCGAAGCGAGCGCTGACGAAATCCTGCAGCTGACTGAATTGCTGGTCGACTTGCTCAAGGACCGGACGCATTCCCATCCGCTCGACCAGTTTGCCGTTGCTCGCGGCAAGGACAAACGAATCACTGACCAGATCAGCGAAGAGTTGGTCAACACGTTTGTCACCGGACTGGAGCGGGAGGACATCGAGATGCTGTCCTATGCCCTGTACCGTACCTGCAAGACGATCGAGAAGTTTGCGGAGCGGTTCAATCTGGCTCCGCAGCGGTTGCAGAACGTCGACTTCACTGCACAGACGGAATTGATTCAGCGCGCGACCAAGACGCTTTCCGAGATGGTTCGACTGCTCCGCAAGAATCCATCTCTCGAGGTGGTCAAGGAAATGAACGAGCGGATGCAGACCATTGAGAGCGCGGCAGACGACGTGATTCTCAAGCTGTTGGGCGAAGTCTACGGCGGTAAATTCGAACCGATTCAGGCGATGATGGTGCGCGACCTTTACGATCTGCTGGAGAAGGTCATCGACCGCTGTCGCGACGCGGCCAACGCGATCATGCACATTACGCTCAAGAATTCCTGAGCCGGAATAAAATCGATCCCCTCCTGCCCTGCCCTCCTGCCCTGCATCCTGCCCGCCTTATTTTGCCAGCGGTAGTCCCATGTTGCTGATTCTCACGGTCATCCTGATCGCCCTGATTTTTGAATACATCAACGGCTTTCACGACACGGCCAATTCGATCGCCACGGTGGTGGCAACCAAAGTGCTCAGTCCCAGGCAAGCCGTGATGCTGGCCGCTTTCACCAACCTGATCGGCGCGCTCTGGGGCACGGCGGTGGCGAAGACCATCGCTTCGGGTCTGGTTGAAACCCAAGTGGTCACGCAGGAAGTGCTGGGCTGCGCGCTGCTGGGCGCCATCATCTGGAACCTGATCACGTGGTACTGGGGGATGCCGAGCAGTTCGAGTCACGCGCTCGTCGGTGGCTTGGTCGGTGCAGCAGTGGCGGCCGCCCGGAGTTGGGAGGTTGTGATTTGGTCGCAACCGAGTTCGGAGCATTGGTATCTCGGCAAAGGCTTGTTGTGGAAAGTTGTGATTCCAATGTTTGCTTCGCCGGCGGCCGGGTTTGTCACCGGGTTTGCCGTGATGGGCGGGCTTTATATCCTGCTGCGGAACTGGAAACCGCGCTGGGTGAACGCCCTGTTCGGCAAACTGCAGCTGGCCAGTGCGGCCGGAATGGGCTTCATGCATGGAACCAACGATGCCCAAAAAACGATGGGCATCGTGGCTCTGGCGCTGGTTGCCGGAACCGACCAGGGACTGCTCGACAATCTGCCGGAGAGCCTGCACTTTCTCCGCATTTCCAAGGCGAGCGGATCACTGGAAATTCCGGCTTGGATCAAGTTGCTTTGCGCCGTCGTCATGGCGGCAGGGACGGCCGCCGGTGGCTGGCGGATCATCAAGACGCTGGGCCATAAGATGGTCCGGCTGCAGCCGGTGCATGGCTTTGCCGCCGAGACCAGTTCCGCGACGATCATTGGCTTGGCCTCCTATTTCGGAATTCCCGTGTCGACGACCCACAATATCTCCTCTTCGATCATGGGCGTTGGAGCGGCCAAGCGCTGGGGCGCACTGAATTGGACAATTGTCGAGCGGATGGTCTGGGCCTGGCTGTTTACGATTCCCGTCTCGGCCTTGCTGGCTTACTGGTTTGTGTGGTTGCTGCAACTCGCCGGAATGATTGCCATTCCAGCGAAATAGGCTGGATACCGGCGCCCCGGTCCCGGACGGGCAAGGCGCTGGCCGCAGCCGCGCTTGCTCTCTGCGAATGGCCCTGTCACGATAGACGCGACGAAAGAGTGAGTCATCAGAGTGGAAAGCCTGCCGCTGAGTGGGCTGCCGCTGAGTGGGCTGCCGCTGAGTGGCCTCCGAGCGCTCTGTCCGATCGCAACTTGAACCAGGGAAGACTGATGTCCAGAACCAATCGCTTGAAAACCGGAACTTGGAACCTGTTGCTGGCTTTCTTGCTGGCTGAAACGCTTGCTTTCGTCGCGGGTACCTCGTGCGTCTGGAGTCAGGAGCAGCCCCGCCAGCGGCGCCGCGGTAACCGGCCGGCGCCGAGCAGCGAGCCGGTCCGCAGCGAAGTCATCCAGCCGCTGCGGAAGGAAACTTTCAACGACGGCGTCGCCGGCCACCAGCGAACACAAGGGGGCAACCCGCGGGAAGTCAACGGACTGCTGGTTTTCGACGGCTCTCAGGACGGCTACCGCCAAGTCGATCCGCAAATCGTCGTGGGCGGGGGCTATCTCCTTCACGGTACCAATGATGGCCTGGTGATCTATGACAAGACGGGCAAACAGGTCGAGGGCGTCAACCAGGCAGCCTTTAACGGCGGGATTGACCCGAAGCTTTTTTTCGATCCCCACAACGAGGTCTTTGGCTTTGACCTTTGGAACCCCTGGGACAAGGAAAAGCTCAAGCCAGTCAATGTTTCCATTTCGGCCAGCAACGATCCGCGGGGCGTCTGGCATACTTATCCGGTCCCGGCTCCGCAGGGCGTGGACGGCGGGGCGATTGCCTACAGTCGCAAGTGGATCGGTTACTCTTTTCCGGGCGGACCAGAGCAAACGTTTGTCCTGCGAATGGCCGAGGCCAAAGCGGGCCAACCCGCGACGGTCTACCACTTCTCGGGCAACGTCGGCAATCCGGTGATGATGCAGGATGCGATCGACGATCTTTATTTCCTGGCCGTCACCGATGAACGCTTCATCGTTCGCCGGATTACCGAGTCGGCCGATGGCACACCGCGTTGCGAGGAAGTCAGCTCCAGCGAGCACGGACTGGATTCCATCGGATTCCCGCCTCAGTCACCGCAGAAGGGGACTGAGCAGAAGACCGCGTCCGGCGATCGCAACCCGAAAGTCATCGTTTACCAGAACGGTCACATCTGGTTCTCGCAAGCGGTCAACTGCGAGGGGCGAGCAGCGGTGCAATGGATTCAGCTGCACCCGGAAGGGAAGATCGCTCAGCGCGGGTTGATTTCCAGCCCAACCAGCAGCTACATCCAGACCACCTTGGCCGTCAATCGGCGGGGTGATGTCCTGGTCGGCTTTCAGGAAACGAGTCCGGACATGTTCATCAGCCCGCGCCTCGCCTGGCGCTTGGCCGACGATGCTCCGGGCGAGTTGCGACCCATGGTTGCAATTGGGGAGGGTCGCGCCGCAACGGATGGCACCTCCTGGGGCGACTACAGCGGCAGCGTCTTTGACGCGGACAATGGCTTGGACCTTTGGACCATCCAGAGCACCACGGGCGAGGACGGAAAAAATGACTGCGTGATCGCCCGCTTGGAACTCGCTCAAGGCAATCATCCGGAAAAACAGAAATCCGGGCAATAGCTG
>JAJTFE010000037.1 GCA_021298375.1 Blastopirellula sp.
TGTCTGCTCCTCACTGCCAATCGCTCACGTTTGCCCAGCCCCAGCGTTTCACCGGGGGACCCCAGCGTTTCACCGGAGGACCCCAGCGTTTCACCGGGGTAGTTGGCTCCCGTCTGCTCAGGCCAGTCCATTTCATTGGGCCGACCTGAACCGAATGACTCGCGCAAAAACAACCCGCTCTCGTTCCTGTTTCGGCGATTTGAAGTTGGTCAGTTTTTACCGGGACTTTGCCGATTCATCCGACCGCTCTCGTGAACCCGAGAACGCCCTTTTGTCAGCGCCCTTTTGTCAGCGCCCAGTCATCAGCGTATCGTCCATCAGCAACTCGTCCCTGCTGCCGCTCTCGCGAGCGTCCCCACACGACAGCCACCCAAGTTGCCGGAAACGATTCCTCATTTCCCGCACTGCGGGGGGCCAGTCAAAAGTGGGCGAAGTGATGCCAACCGGAAATTTCTCTCCAGTTGGCCCCGCTCGCGATCTTCAGATTCGGCTTCTGCCTGAACCTGCGGGCCCTCCCCACCGGAATCACCGATGGGTAACCACCCCGCAACAAGTTAACGCCGCAGCAATCTCACCCAGCGAACTCACCCAGCGAAAACTGACGCCTCTCAACTTCAAACATCCGAAGGCTCCAAGGGGCAACACCGCGCGGAGAACAGGGAGTGTCTCGTGTTGCGAGAGGACTCCTGACTCAGCGGCCTTGCACTCAGCGGCCTTGCATTTGTGGCCTTGCATTTGTGGCCTTGACCGAACCGAATGATGAACTGTGAATCAAGGCCGGCGCAGGGTTGTAAAGGCCCCGTCCCCGGCACCCATCCGCCTTGGCAGTACCTTCCGCCAAGACCAAGGGTTTCTTAATTCACCACATCATGCGGACTGTCATGTACGTGCCTGTGGACGCTCTTGTTCCAGAATCTTGTTTTCGGGCTGTGGTAACAGCATGAGCGACAGGCATCGTCTTCACAGATTTTACTCACTCGGTCTCAAAGGTCCAGAAGCAAAAACAGGGGTGCAGCAGGGAAGGTGGGCGAGAGCAGACGCCCCTTTGGACGACAGAAAAATGGAAACGAGAAATGTGGACTTTTGCGGGAATTCCAAGTGAGAACCCGAAGGCTTGGCGCTCTGTTTGGAAGCAAGGCCTGCCTGTTTCTCCCTATTTTGGGATTCTCGGAGGAATTTGACCCGCTAGTCCTTCGATTTGGACCATCTCGCTCCCGCTTTCAGCCGCAACTTGAGGGGTGTTTGGCGACCAGGCGCTCTGCCTCACCAGGCCAGGCGAGTCGCCGCAGAAAGAGGGTTTGTGAGTTGCAATTTGTCGCAGTTGACCGTTCAATAGTGCTCAACTCAAGCGTTTGCTCGACGCCGGCCCGGTCTGCCTCGATTTACCCTCTGGGAAATCACCCCAGGACCATCCTCGGCCGCGTCCCGTCAAGCGATCCGCTCGACGTCGCCTGTCAGCCCGCTTCGGGCTTGCCTGCCATCCCTTCACTCTCAAGCAAACCGGTTCTTCTCATGTCACCACAGGTCGCCGTTCCTTGTCCGCATTGTGCAGCCGAACAAACTGTCGAATTTCGGCGGGCTGGGCAGGAACTGACCTGTAAGGCTTGCGGCAAATTTTTCACCGCCCCAAAGCTTCGCGAGTTGAAGCAGTTGTTACCGGCTCCGCTGCCGGGCGCTGGGCGGGCTGCGGCAAGGGCGGGGCAAACTCCACTCCGCAATTGGCTGTTCGTGATCGGGCTGGCCACGGCCGCGCTGTGCGGCATCGGCGGTTACTTCGTGACCGAATACGCCAAAACGATGATCATCGACGAAGCACTGGCCAAGAAGTTTACGCTTGATGTCGAGCAGGATCTCGACAGCTATGCCCCCGCTGACCTCTGGGCCACCTGGGAGACGATGCTCGCCAACCGCGTCCTGCCGCAATGGGATTTGGCCGCCGCCCGCGATGTCCAGCAACTGGGCGAAAGTTTCCGCTTCACCGGCTGGGTCTTGTTCGGGCTGGCTGGACTGGGACTGCTGACCTTGCTCGGTTCCCTGTTCCTGAATTCCCCCAGCCGGACGGCGCCCCGCAGTTAAGCGGAAAGCCCGCAGTTAAGCGGAAAGATTGCAGTTAAGCGGAAAGCCCGCAGTTAAGCGGAAAGATTGCGCCGTCGGGCGAACCCGCGATGACAACGCCTGAAAGTCCAGGCCTGGGCAGAACAGGGTCGGGAACCGTAGCCTAGTCCAGGAAGTCGCGGTCCTGCAATCGCTGAGGGACGTAGACTTCCGTCACGTAACTGATGTCTTTGCTAATCAGCGACTCGACTTCCAGCTTGAAGTCGTTGCTGATCATTTGCTGAATCTCCTTCTGCCATTCTTTTTTGTGCTCGAACCAGGGATAGCTGGCGATCTGCTTGGCCCGCTTCTTGTCGGTGTCATTCAGCCGGATTTTGACACTGCTGCTCAGCCCGCACCGCTCGTAGTCCTTGCTTCGCAGGCCGACATACTTCGCCTCCGGGATCGCCATCCGGCGCGACTCGAACGCGAGATTGATCGAGCCCTGTTTGATCACGCTGTAGATGTAGTAACCCCAGGGGTCATTATCGAGCAGGCAGTAGACCGGAAGCTTCAGTTCGTAATGCAGTCGGTTGAGTAAGCGCCGCACGCCTCGCGGAGGCTGGCCACCACCATGCGTCAAGATGCAGTGGTGCTTTTTCCAGAACTTGTCCTCATTGAATCTTTGCCAGACCGTGTCCTTTTCGACGTGCAGCACGAACTTGGCCGCGTGCTTGCGAAACTGAATCCGCTCCGGCTCGACAATCGAAGGAATGGCGTAGCCTCCCGAACCCATTCGCGAACAGTCGATCTCATCACCCGAGTCAGTGATTTCAATCGGCCCGACCATCGCTCCCTTGGTCTGGGCGTAGAGGTGTAATTCTTCGCGGAGTGCATCGAGTGCAACCTCGACATCCTCGATCACCGGGTCGCATTCAGCCTGGTCATTGAAGGTTTCTTCCTTGGTCCCCTCAATCGTGTGCTTCAGCAGATAGTACAAACCCCGGATGCTGGTGGTCTTTCCCTCGTCGATGAGCCGTTTGCAGCCGCTGCCGACGAGCATCGTCTGCATGTAGCTTTTGGCCTGGGAGAGGTTGAACAATTCCCGTTTGTTCTTGCCGCCTCCCATCTCAATGATCTTCTGCGCCTTGTTGAACCGAACGTTGGAGAGCGAGCGGCTGGGGATGTCAATCGCCGGCGGTTTGGCCTTGTGAGCCGCTTCGACAACCCGGTCCGCCATCACGACCAGCGACGAGAGCGTCTTTTTGTCTTTGCTGCTGAGCTTCACAGGCTCGGTTCGCTTCGCGGTTTCAGCGGGTGCTTGCTTGCGTTTGGCCATCGTTCCGTACTCGACTCGGTAAGATTAGGGTTGAATGCGAATGCCGTGTGCCAAGTGGAGCCAGCCGGCTTGGCCCGAGGGTTCTGCAGCCAATGAAAAATTATCGTTTGGTTCGTTTGGTTTTTTCGCGCTTGGTCCGGGGTGCGCGGGGCGCCCCCTTCTTCTTCAGCGAGCGGACCGCTTCGGTATCGTGCACCTGTCCTTTGCCTGTGGCAACTCCGCCAGTGGAGAGGCCTTCCCCGGCCAGCAGCGGTGTTTCCACAATCAGCACGTTGTCGGAATTCAGTTCCGCCTCGTCGGTGACGCGTTTGCCGTGCTTGTCCAGCTTGGTATCTGCCTCCCGCGTCTTCTTTTGGGCAACTGCGAGCAACTCTTCATACAGCTGGCCGCGGTTGAAGCCGTTGATATCACTGACTGCCGCGGCAACCTCGCCCAGATAACGGAGAAAGATGTTCCGCCGCTCGCCTTCCTGCCTGATATTGGATCGCAATCGCAAAAAGGCACTCAGCCTGCGCCCCACCGTCTGCACCGCGAGGCGGATCTCTTTTTCAATTTCATCGTAGGAAGCGATCGCCTCCTTTGACTCGCTGGTAAACGGAACCCAGACGCTCGCCACATGGACCATCAATGTCAGCGGACCGTTGGGCAAGGCGCCCCGTGATTGGGACAGGCCATAGCTCCGCCAATTCAGGGAAGAGGCCGTTTTGGTCACCAGGCAATCACCCATCTTGAACTGCAGCGGCACCCGATTGGCGTAGCGATACAGCTGCATCTGCTGAGTCTCGCTGACGCTCACATCCTGCATCGCGGTGAACAGTTCCTCGACTTCCGTTCGCTTCAGCTTGGATGGATTCTGACGCGTCCCAATTCCCGAGGCCGAGATGATCTTGTCCGCTCCGTCCGGGCCCAACCCGTCGAAGGTACTGACCAGAAACTGCTTGACGGTTCGGGCGTCCGTTTCATTGAGCAGGGCAACCAGTTCCTCTTTGTTGACTTTCTTGGTCGAGACAGTGCCCCCGTAAGCGAGGCCGACTTCGATCAAAAATGGATTGCCGCGGTAAACGGCCGGAGGGCGCGAGGCGACCGTAAAAAACTCGCCCGGGACAACCTGATACAGACCCTGCAGCAACAGTGGCTCGCCAATCGGCACCAGGCAGTCTGTCGCCGGAGCCGCAATCTTGGTCTCCTGAATCGCCTGAAAGAGTTTGTCAACATCGCTCTGGGCAATCTTTTTCAGCGTCGACCGCGTGCTCAGTTTCGCCGTCTCGCAGATCTTTCGGGCCACACCCGCGCTGACTCGGGAAAAGTTCTCAGTGAGGAATGCCGACAGCGTCGTGCTGGTTGGCTGTTCCTTGATCATCGTCATCAATCGGCCCAGCTCCACGCCGTAAGGGTGCGGCTTGATTTCTTTCGGTTCCGGCGGCAGCGTGCGGGTCGCTCGGCGCCACGTCCGGGACTGACCTTCCGGGTCCCAGTAGTGAATGGTGACGTGGGGATTGGCGATCGCCGTCTGCTCGAGAAACTCATCGACGCTGCCCTTGCCCCGCTTGTGCTGTCCCTCCAGCTCAATGGTCACCCGGGTGCCACTGGCAATTGGCTGAGGTTTATCTTCCGGATTCTCCAGTGGATAGTCGTTGATCCACTCAATCTCGTTCTTCTGGCAGTATGCCTGCCCCTTGTCGCCGGGCGGTATGTCTTCACCCTCTCCCTTGCCATTGAGAATGTCCGGAGAGTTGGTCTTGGTGTTGATGTGAATTTCGAAATAGTGGGCAGGCTTGGTCTTGTGGGTCTTGGAAACAATCTTAATCGGCTTGCCCGTGGTCAACTGACCATACATGCCAGCGGCGCTGATCCCGATCCCCTGCTGGCCGCGACTCATCCGCAGTCGATGGAACTTGGAGCCGTAGAGCAGCTTGCCGAAGATCAGCGGAACCTGCTTTTTCACAATTCCCGGACCATTGTCCTGAATCGCCACCTTGAAGCGGGAATTGTTGGTGGGCGTGATCTGGACCCAAATCTCCGGAACGATGCCCGCTTCCTCGCAGGCATCGAGCGAGTTGTCCACAGCCTCCTTGACGGTAGTCAGCAGGGCTTTGCGGGGATTATCGAAGCCGAGCAGGTGGCGATTCTTGGTGAAGAACTCGCTGACCGAAATGCTCCGCTGCTGAGCGGCCATGCTCTCGGCTGTCGCCCGCCGTCCACTGGCCGGAGCTTCCTCTCTCTCACCACTCACTACGTTGGACTCCTGTTCTGACTGAAACTGGTCGGCACCCCCGACGGCACCGCCGATGGAACCGGTTATCGGCTTGAGCGCCGAGCCTCCCTACCTGTTCTGCAATTTCTCGAGCTGGGGCGTTCCCGCCGCTGCTCCACAAAAAAACCGGAATCGATGGGCTGCAAAGCCGCCTCGGAAAAGTCTGCCCTGCTTGCCTGGGTTTCCAGTTTGGCACGATCGTCAAATTGCCGATCCTTTGCTGTTTTCCCAAACCGCGATTGACGATGGCTGTCGCAGGCAGTCTCGGCAAACTGGCGAGATTATAGCGGCTGGCGGAAAAACGTTACAGACGGATATGCCGGTTGTACCGTGACCGGTTCCGATTTGCGCGGTCTCTCATCGCGAATGACTGATAACGCTTTTACCAAGACGCCGAAAGACTCCACTGAAAACGAATGATTCGAGGGGCACGGATGTACATCCCTCGGTCAGACCCGCTTCGTGATGCACTAGTCCTGAGGAGATGGATCGATGCGTAAGTTCACCTGTCTGATCGCAGCCGCGATCGTGACGGCCGGAAGCCTGATGGCTTCTGCTGTCCAAGCCCAAGGCTCTGGCCCGGGCACCCTGTCCAACAATTTGTTCCAGCAGTACTACACCCAGGGCGGAGCCAACCTGACCGACGCCGCCCTCTATCCGGCTCCCCATCCGGTACCCTACAAGGTGGGCAATGTGTACTACACGTACCAGCCGCTGATGCCGCACGAAATGATGTGGCAACACTCCCGCAACTACTACAACTATTACGCCCCGCCGAGCGCGTTCTACACCGACCCTTGCAAAGGCGGCGGCTTTGGCGGGCTGAACAAGACCACCGTCGTCTGGGGAAGCACCTGCACCAACCACATGGGGCCGCTGCCGGGCTCAATCACTCCCTTCGCCAACCTCCACGGCCGCGTGCTCAATCACTGGTACTGCCTCGGTGGTCAAGGTTGCGGTAACGGCCTGCTGGGTCGCGGCTGCCATGGCGGGAACTGCGCCAGTGGCAACTGCGGTGGCCATGGCCTGCACGGCGGCCTCCACGGGCACAACCTGTTGCACCGCCATCAAGGCGACTGCGGCACGGGCCAGTGCGGCGGCGCTGCCGGCGGTTGCCCCACCTGCACAGCCGCTGCCCAACAGGCTGGTCAGTTTCAACGCTAATCACCCAACCGCCTCATGCATCCTCGCGGACGGGTTCTCAATCGCGAACCTAATCACCAAACATTTCAGCTCAATTTCGGGAGAGTCTCTCAGATGAAACGCACTTCACTTCAACTGGCGGTCGCTGCCGCCCTCGTGCTGTGGAGCGTGGGCAATGCCCAAGCTCAACTGCATGGCACCTGCAGCAGCTGCGGTGGCGGAACGGGCAGCTTCGGCGCTTTCGCCGACGGCAATAACGGCGCAGCTGGAGCAGCCGGCTTCGGCGGCGGCACGTACTTGAACTATTACAACCAGTCACCGATCGGCGGCTCGACTCAATTGATGTCACCGGTCTGCCTCCCCTCAGGCAAACAGTATCCCCGCCCCTGGCATGCTGCCCAGTATGCGATTCATGACCACTACAGTCCGCATCCTTACTACGCCTACAGCCGCAACGGCGTGCTCGCCGGAAGGACCAACGACTGGAACGTCTCGCAAATGCAACTCGGCCCCTGGCATGGAGGTTACTCCTACTGGCGCTGGCAGCAACCAACGGCTCTGGTTGTTCCTCCCACCGCCGCTTTCCAAAGTGAGTACAACTGGGGCGTCGGACAAACCCGCAGCATTCCGATCTATCACCAATATGGTTCGGCCGGTGCCGGCACGATTCCTGTTGGCGGCAGCGGAGCCGGCTTCCCGCCGACCCCTTACTGGCCCAGCTCAACCAGCCAATTCGGGATTTATCCCGTGCGTGGTCCTTGGCACTAGTCGACCTGGGCCCGCCGCCCAACGCTTGGTGAGCAGAAATTCAGCATCCTGACTCGACTCACAGGCAAACCTTTTTCCTCTTGATTTGGTGCAAACGCGGCGGCAGCTTCAAACCCTGCCGCCGCGTTGTTTTTTTTGAGCTGCCCCAAGTAGCTTCCCGCCGTCAGTTCGAGCGCCGCGATCCTGACACAGTGCGTGGCCAAATTGATGACAGCCCCCAGCCTTTGATTATCGGAACCCGAGCACAACACAGAGTTTCCAGAATAAATAACCGTTAATTCCTCAGTCCGCCTCAATTTTCGCCAGTGGCACGGTGGTTGCAATTGTCTTGTGACGTTGAACTTTCGCCGCGTTCTTCTTTGCTCAAAGGAACTTGCCATGCTGGTCCATGAACTTCTTGTCAGCTCCGGTGGACTGCTGCTGCTGGTCTTCGCCATGTTCGTCATGGTGCCGACCCACCAATCAAATCCTTTCGACCGCAACTACCGCAAAGAGATCGTCTAGGGAGCACGCTAAAGGCGAACCTGGAGGAAGGATACCTTCCCCTCGCACTCCTTAACTTGGCCCATCCGGGTTTAGCGTGGGTGAAGATCCAGCCCGCCGCAGTAAAAGAGGATAGCCGTTTTGAAGTTTTCACGGTTTCGGAAGCCGCCGACGCGGCGTTTGATCGACATGATTTTGCTGTTGAGTCCCTCGGCTACCGCGTTGGTGATTTCCAGGAGGCAGTAGTTGATCACGTTGGAAAGTCGTTCCTTGATGGTGCGGGCGACCTTCTTGAGCGGAGCCAGGTTAGTACGAATGACTCGTCTGAACCAATCATCGAAGAAGGCTTTGGCTTGCGAGATGCTGTCGTGGTTCCAAAGGTCACGAAGCAGTTCCTTGAAACCCCAAGCCTTTCCCGTTTTCAGGGAGGCTCGGTAGACTGCTTCAAACCGCTCGGACTGTTTAGTAGTCAGGTTTTCTTGTCCGGTTAGCCAGAGATAGCGTGTCCCTTTGAGAGAATCGTCTCCGGTGGCGAGCAGTTCCTTGTTTTCCGCTCGGCGAATCTGGTCGACTGCCTGATTGGCCATTTGCATGACGTGGAAGCGGTCATGGACAATCTTTTCCTCCGCCAACGGAATTGATTCCTTGGCAGCTTTGACGAAGGCCGCGCTCATGTCCATCGCAATGGCCTGAACGGAATTCAATTGCTCCGTTGAAAGCTGCGAAAAACAGGCGTTTGCGGACTCGGTGCTGTTTCCATCGGCGATGGCCTCGACCGTACTGGTGTCCAGATTCACCAGCAGCGTGACGTAATCCTGGCCTTTGCGAAACGCTTTTTCATCGATGCCAAGTCGAGGAACGTCTTTGACCTGCTTTCTGTCCAACCCTCGGGCAACTGCACGCTGCACGACATTCCAGGTTTGGTCCCAGTTGGTTCGAAGAATCTCTTTCGCTCCTTTCACCGTTTGCGTCGCTTGGAGCAGGTCAATCGCAAATCGCTCGAACAAGATCGTGAACCGCGAGCCGGGTTCCGCCCAAGGAACTCGCGCGGTCTTCACTCCGTGCTCCGGACACTGGACTCGCGGGGGCGCAGCTACCAAATAGGTCTTGAATTGGCAGGAGTCCAGATGCCGCCAGAGCCGTTCCTGTCCATGGTCATAGCAGGCCAGCTCCCGCTGACATTCCGGGCAACAAAACTTCGTCTCAGAGGGGTGCGAAATCCTCACCCGAATCTCGCCGGACTCAAGCAAAAGCTCGACATCGTCCACTCCCCACGGTTCCTCAAGTCCAAGAATCTTCTGGTAAAGCTCGCGGTCTTGCATCGGCGGTCTCCTTTACCGAGAATTCTAACCGAACCCACGGAGAACCCGGATGGACCCTTAACTTCCGCGTCCAGAGTTGAATTGGAGACGGTCCACTGACGACCGCCCTGCTAATTGCCGCCGCTTGTCACAACCTCAAGCACTTTCCACTTCCTCTTGCGAAAAAGCGCCGCTTCCCAGCACACCGCTGGCCAATAAAGCAAAGCCAACACCACGAAGTATCCAGCGGCGCCGCACAAATAAATTGGCACGCCCATGAGGATTTCAGCCTCACCCGCTAGTGACTCCAGCCCCAACGGCAGCAGCATCGGAATGTAGGCTAAGAGAATTATTCGGCTGACCAGAAACCGCCAAAAAACTACAATGGCGTTGATGTCTTCGACTTTGGCACCAAGCGGTAAATAAATCGACATCAGGTTGGTCGCGTGGCAAATTACCAAAAACAGAGAACCTAACTGAAACAGACTCGCCAAGAAGTGGCTCCAGCTCAAATTCAGGGCGAGCTGATAAATCACGATGGCCCAAGCGCAAATTGGAATCGCTTGTATGAATGCGGCAGCGTTCTTGCCGAGCAGGATGTCTTCTTCCCTGAGCGGAGCGAGTAATAAGGCCCGAAAGCCCGTCCCGTCGGCGGTAAATTCACTGCCCGTGCCATCCCAAGCCAAATTGATGAGCGTCCAGCCAATCCCCAAAGCAAGCAGCGACTCCAGCGGCTCGGCTTTTGGCAAACTTTCTCTGAACCAAAACAGTCCAATCCCGCCGGCCAGAATAAACACCATGCGGAACACCCATTCGAATGTCCAGAACCGATGCCGCAGCGTCAAAATCGCAACGGTTGCGGCTTGCGGATTCAGCCAACTCAACTCCATGTCAAGCCAATTGAATGCTCTCTCTGTGGGACGTTTGATTCTTGGCTCTGCGAGTGGAGCGTCTCCTGCCTCCATTGCTTTGACCGGTCGCAGACCTGAATCGTCGCGCCGACAGATTCGCAGCGCACCGCGGTACCCAAGCTGTAAACTCACCGCGGTAATTGCAGTCATCCCGGCGGCAGAGGCGAGGGCAAGCCAGTAATTGCTCCTTCCTAGCGCGTCGATGCCAGTCACCAACCAGAAGTGAGGAAGGTATGTCGCGACCCGCCAGATCGGGTTGAACACCTTCGAGAACTCCTCCGCCATGATTTGCCTGCGCAGGGCAGCCGTTTCCAAGGTGATTTCGGGAAGGATTTCTCGCTCCCTAGCCTCAGCCCGCGATAACGTTAGATAAAACGCGAACACCAACCCGATCAACAGTGCTAATCCAATTCCGAGCACCAGCCACTCACTCCACTTTTTTTCGCACATCCTTATTAGCCAAGTTCGGAGTAGCATCGATAGGGCTGCCGTCATTGCTAGAAAACAGAGCAGCAGCGGGAGGCTCAGTAACATTTGCGGGCTGCAACGCCACGACATGACGAGGCAAAACGCGACCATCGATGGCAGGAACATCACGACCGAGGGAACGAGCAGCAGCCCAATGACATTCAAAAGATATGCACCGAATGGGGACATCGGCAGCGATAGAATTTTCTGCAGTGACAGGCCGCTTTCGCTTTTGAAACCTGTCACGGTACCAAGCATGAAGAAAATAAGGAAACTAATAACCAGCCTATTCCAAAGTTGCGGTTGAAACTCCGTCCAAGCTCGAGTTATCAGCCACCCGCCTCCAGAGAGTGTGGCAACAAATGAGCCAAAGCCGAGTAGAGAGCTGCCTGCCAAGATAAACAAAAGAAACCAGCGACTGAGGGGCGTCAGTCGATTGATCTGATTCAAAAGTAAACGCCAGCGCAACCAAACAACGGCGCGGAAGTGGCTCAGATTCATTCCGGTAAGCCTCCCTCTAGCCAGCTCAAGCGTGGTCCCGCTTCGGCTTGGTATCCAAGCTTTTCCAGAAACCGTTTCTCCAGCGAGTCGCCTTGTCGCAACTCCGCAAGCGAAGTCTGCTCAACCAGCTTTCCCGCGAAAATGATGCCGACATGTGTACAAAGTCGCTCGACGATATCCAGTATGTGTGAGGTTAAAAAGACGGTCCCCCCCCGCGCCCGGAAACGATTCAGGACCTCGCGAATCATACTCGAAGCTAATGCGTCAACGCCCTCGAATGGCTCGTCGAGAAACAGCAAGTCAGGGTTCGGCAACAGAGCCGCCGAAAGGGCCAACTTCTTGCGCATGCCGTGAGAGAAGTCGCGCGCAAGCTTCCGCTGCTCGTTAGCCAACTGCATCAATTCGAGTAACTCGTCGATCCGCTGACGCATCACTTGGCGATCGAGCAGATAGATTTTTCCTACGAAAGCCAGATACTCAATCGCCGTAAGGTTCTCATACAACGCCAGATTTTCAGGGACCACCCCGATCCGACGCTTGATTTCAATCGCCTCATTCGGGACCGCAGGGTCATATCCAAGAATCCGAATCATACCCGAAGTCGGCTGCAGTAAACCCGTGAGCATTTTGATCGTTGTCGATTTCCCGGCCCCGTTCGGACCGAGGAAGCCGTAAAATGTTCCAGCTTCAACTCTCAACTCAACGCCATCGACCGCGCACTGCGGACCGAAGTAGCGAGTTAATCCATCGGTCAAAACCGCGAAACTTGCAGGAGCCACTCGGTCGCTCATCTTTTCACTCCAAGGCAACTTACCCAACGGCCCTTTCTGGCATCTGTATTAATTGGATAGTACAGTTGGTTTTGCCGGCTGTCAAGCAATCCGGCCATCTCGTCGCCAAAGCCAAAGCCAAAGGCTTCTGCTCGGGCGTTCAAGCCGTTGGGAAAAAGAGAAGAGCACCAGCCAAACGCTTGTTGGCGAGTCCAGCGAGACTTCCGGCCGTTTTACTTGCAGCGCGCATACAGCGCATCAAACTGCTGCTTCCACTTCGAATCACTCCAGCCGGGCGGCACGACCGAGAGATAGTCCAGCAGCTTTTTCGCCTCGGCTTTCTGCCCGCTCTCCAGCAGCAACCTCGCTACCTGATACTTCGCCTCGTACCATTCGTCGGACCGGTCTTTGACGCCGGCCGAAACTCGCCGCCACTGACTCAAGGCCGCAGTTTGTCGCTCCGGATTCCTGGCCAAGGCCCGAGCCAAACGCAACTGCACATCCAGCCGTCGGGGCAGCTGTTCTGCCAGTTGTTCGAGGCTCGCCAAGGCCTTGGCTTCCTCGCCGGCGGCCTCCCAAATCGCTGCCTGCCGCAGCCGCAAGTCGGATGGGTCGGCGGCGCCCTCACCGGCCACTTGGAGTAGTCGCTCGATCACTGCCAGCCGGACCGGATTCGCGACCGGATGGCG
>JAJTFE010000038.1 GCA_021298375.1 Blastopirellula sp.
GTTGGAGAGTTGTTCTTCGCGGCTGGAAACCCAAAGGCGTTATCTGTTTTTTGGGCCAAGGCTTCGGCTGCTTTTTGAGCGGCATCATTCGCGGATTCCGTCAACCCGCGGCTTTGCTGTTGAAACTGCCCAACCACTTCATTCGCGTTTTTGTTGAGCTTTTCGGTCGCAGCTCGAGCGTTTTGGTCCAGCTGATTGGCCAGTGCCCCAGCCGATTGTTCGAGCGACTCCGTCGCTGTTTTTGCCAACTCGTAGGGCTTGCGAATCGGCTGAGCAGCGGCGCCCGCAGAGGGTGCAGCGGCCGGGGGTGCAGCGGCCGTTCCGGCAGCTTGAGCGATCGCGGAGGGCTTGGTGCCGTTTTCCTTGCTTGCGGCGATTGGTGCCGTGGGACGGGCCAACTGACTGGGCGCGGTCACGGCCGAGGCCGATGCTTCGCCGGGGATCTCGTTTGGCTTGCGAATGGCGTTACCTGTCGCGGCAACTTCGGACGTCGAGAGGTCGAAGTGCTCGGACGGAGGCGCCAAGTCCTTGTCCTTCTTCTTGAACATCGCGAAGTCAGGCCATTTGGGGGTGGGGAGTTTGGCGGTTTGGCAACCGGTTTCCAAAACAGTCAACAGAACCAGTGCCGAAAGCCAGACCGAGCGGTTCATGACAGGACTTCCTTGTACGTTGCGCGATGCCCGTGTGGGGAATAAGTTCCGGCGACCTCGCTTGCTTGGCCACGCGGAGGGGATGCGACGTCGACTCGGCGAACCATCCATGTTTGCCAGCGAAGCGCAATCAAAGCGGCCGGAAAACGACCGATTCGGCGGGGATAGTAGAACCGGCGGTCTTTGGCGTCAAGCCTGAAAAGAGAGCCGATTTTCCGGGCGGCTGAGCGGTGATTTTTCCTTGGAGCCAAGGGCTTGGCCAGCCCGATTCTTCGCAGACTGCCCCCGTTTCCGGCGGGCCACAAAAAAACCGAAACCCGTCCGGGGACGGATTTCGGTGCTGGTCGATGAGGGGACCGTTGGGCTACGGCAATCGGTATCCCGACTCGGCGGGGTGAACCGGCCCGTGCGCTCGGATTTACTTGGTTGCCAGGAACCGCTTGTTGACTGCGGCCCAGTCAACCACGTTGTAGAACGCGTTGACATAATCGGGGCGGCGGTTCTGGTAGTTGAGGTAATAAGCGTGTTCCCAGACATCGCAGCCGAGCAGCGGTGTGCGGCCTTCCATGATTGGGCTGTCTTGATTCGCAGTCGACTCGACGATCAGCTTGCCCTTGTCGAGTGACAGCCAAGCCCAGCCGCTGCCGAATCGGGTGGTCGCTGCCTCGTTGAACTTCTGTTTGAAGTTGTCGTAGCTGCCGAATGTGGAGTCAATCGCGGTCGCCAAGTCGCCGACCGGGGCGCCGCCCCCCTTGGGGCTCATGATCGTCCAGAAGAGGGCGTGGTTCGCATGACCACCGCCATTGTTTCGGCAGACGGTCCGGATGTTTTCCGGCAGCGCGGCCAAGTTGGAAATCAGTTCTTCAACGGTCTTCTTGTCCCACTCGGTATCCTTGATGGCGGCGTTCACCTTGTCGATGTAAGCCTTGTGGTGCTTGGTGTGGTGAATTTCCATTGTCCGCGCATCGATGTGGGGCTCGAGAGCATTGTATTCATAGCCCAGTTTGGGGAGTTCGAATGCCATGGGTTCATCCTTAGAGTTGAGTGTTGACACAACTGCCGGGAGACAGTTCTGAAGGTGTTCTGGAAATTTCGCGGGCCGTCACCGCGCGCATGTGTGCAGAGTGCGAGACCGACAACCCCAGCAGAATACCGCATTTCCAGCGCAGCGACAATTGGCAGGGAGCGCGTTGGGCGAGGGGGTGAACTGCAGCAATCGGCAGTTTTCAAGAGGGGCCAGAAGAGCCCGAGAAAGGAGTCGCTCTGGCCCTTAGTAGCGGGCCTTGTTTTCCGTTGCCATCACCAGTCGCTTGATGTGGAACTCAGGATTGCCGAGCGCGGTCAGGCCGAGGAAAAGGTGCAGCAGTCGGAGAGCCGCGTCTTCGCGCAACTCGCGATTCCAGCGGCTCATTTCCTGATACATGCTTACGCGGAGAAAGAACTTCGACTTGGGATAGGCGATGCGGCTTTTGTCCGGAGCATTCTCGGCCGGCGCCAAATCCAATTCGAAGTGGAAGCTCAGTTTTCGGGAGGGACGTTGCGGATCAGGGAAGAGGATTCTCAGTCCGGCAAAACCATCCTCAATGCGGAGGATCTCCGCTCCTGTCTCTTCGATGAAGCCGCGCACCTTTTCCAGCATCATCACCAGAGGGGTGGGCGACCAGAATTCCTCGCAGAGCATGGGGTCGGTTGTCAGCGGGCGCCACTGAACTCCCGAAGCGGCCCCGGAGGGCGCGCCGTCATCTTCTACGTCGGGCGAGGAAGCCGTCATCAGGCTGGCTGCCACCACCCGGTTTCTTCCCAGTTCCTTGGCTTTGAGCAACGCTCGATCAGCGCGAACAAACAGCCCGGTCGCCGTATCGTCCGGAATCAATTCTGACACGCCGAAACTCGCGGTGATGCATTTGCCGGAGAGCGCGACCTGTGGGGTCATCGCCAGAACCGAGCGCATCTCCTCGGCTCGTTGAACCGCTGAGTTCTCGTCGCAGTTGGCGCAGAGGATGACAAATTCCTCTCCTCCATAGCGGGCAACGAAATCGTGGGAGCGAATGAACTGTTTCAAATGCTGGGCGAAGGCGATGAGCGCCTGGTCGCCAATGTGATGTCCGAAGTTGTCGTTGATTTGCTTGAAGAAATCGAGGTCGGCGATGATGATGCTGCACTTTAAACCAATCGCCAGGTGAGTGCGAACGTACTCGTCGAGGAGGCGTTCAAATTCTGCCCGATTGGCCACTTGCGTGAGCGGGTCAAGGACTGCGATGGCGTAAAGGTCATTGAGCTGTTTCTGCAGTTCCTGTTGCGCAGATGTATCGCTCACGATCACGACCGCGCCGAGCAATTCAGAGGCGCTATTGGCGACAGGGTGGAATCCTAATTCAACCTGGATTTCCCGCCCGCTCCGCCCGGTCAAAACGTATTGGTCGCAATTCGGTGAGCGGTTCTGCAGCCATTGCTGGACGGGCCACTGAATCTCATTCAGCGGTTCGCCTTGCAGATTGCGGAGTTGCAGCAAGCCTGGCGAAAATCTCCGGCCGAGGACGGAGCTGCCCAGCCCCGTCAATTGCTCCATCCCCATATTCCAGGCGGTGATGCGGCAGTTTTGGTCGAGGAAAATCACGCCCTGGGACAGGTTGTCGAGCAGTGCCTGATAAAACGAGGCTGCGGGCCCCCCAGGCGGCAAGGGGTGAGAAGGTATCGTGAATGCCTCCCCGGTGTTGTTTCCAGCATCGGGTTGGAAGGCAGCCTGAGACATAAATGAACTACCGGAATTCCGGAGGGGGGCCGAGACGAGTTGCTCCAACCGTTATCGGGCTCGAGGGAAGATGCACCGCAGAAAAGATTTTCGGCCGGTGCAGGGTGCCCTGTCAGCAGTTGGCAGGGAAGTCTAAGTCTCGGCTAGGCAGCGGTCAAAGAAATCCGTTCAGAGGAACCGCCGGAAATTGGGTGGGTCGTATCAATCATGCGCATCATGCCGTAAATTCGGCATCCGGCCCGGTGAAAAAGCGTGAATGGCTACTGCGGGCGGGCAGGAATTCAGGAGGGGAACGATGAAAATTGTCCAGTTTTCTCAGCTCGGGAAGGTCGGTTGGGGGGTGCTCACCGAACCGACGCGGCTGACGCCGCTCTCTCCAGCTCTGGCCCCGGAAGAAATCTTTCGGCTCGCGGCGGCACAACCGGAACAACTGCTCTCAGACGGCCTTCCCAATTCCATCGATGTGGGAAGCATCCAATGGCTCCCCCCTGCCCTCCCCTCCAGCAAGGTCATTTGTATCGGCAAGAACTATGCCGACCACGCCAAGGAAATGGGGGGCGACGCTCCTGAACTTCCGGTAGTGTTCAGCAAGTTCGCCAGTTGCCTGATTGGCCACCGCCAACCGATCGTCCTCCCCGCGATCAGTACCCAAGTCGATTGGGAGGCGGAACTCGTGGTCGCGATTGGCAGGCGAGGCCGAAATATTCCAGTATCCTCAGCCCTTGAGTGGGTGGCAGGCTACTGCTGCGGGAATGACGTCTCGGCGCGCGATTGGCAAAAGGGGCGACCCGGAGGCCAGTGGTTGCTGGGGAAGACCTTCGATACGTTCGGTCCGCTCGGACCGTTTCTGGTCAGCCGCGATGAAGTCCCCGATCCACATCAGTTGCAGATCGAACTGCGCTTGAACGGCGAGGTCATGCAGCGAGCCAGCACCGGATTGTTAATCTACCGAATCGACTACCTGATCGCGCATCTCTCTCAGTTCATTACGCTGGAACCGGGTGACCTGATTTTCACCGGGACCCCGGCAGGCGTCGGGGCGGGGCGAACGCCTCCACGCTTTCTTCAGGCGGGCGAGGAAATCGAGATTGAGATCTCCGGACTCGGCAAATTGAAGAATCGAGTCGTGGCGGCGGAGTAAGTGGCGGCAGGCTGTCGAGCGGCAGGCTGTCGACTGGCAGGGTACCGAGCGACTGGATGAATCAAAACTTGATGGGCGGCGACTGCTCGGCGTCACCCCGGGCCCTTGCGCTTGCCCGGGGGCTTTTGAGTGCTCGCCTGACCGTGCATGCCCTGCTGGAAATGCCCTGCTGGCTGCGGCTGGCGGGGAAGCTCGGCGGCGACCGAATGGTCCTTGAGCGCCCCGCTGGACGGCTTGTCCCTCGGGGCGATGGGAAAGGATCGCCGCCCCGTTGCTGGCAGAGTTGCCCAGTCTGGTTAGTGAGATTGGGGTTTCTGGCCTGCTAGCGGTCAAGCCGCTCCCTTTGCCTAGCCGACATATTTAGACAGGCTGCGCCCGAAGTTTGGCAAAGGTGCGGAGAGCCTCGCACGGTTCCCGGTCGAACGGGGCTGCCCGGTCGAACGGGGCTGGTTGTCATTGGGTGTAAGCAGAAAGGTCACGGTCCATGGTCTTGCGACGAACGGGTGAACGCCGCCGCCGCGTCGTCATGGACGAGGCGTTGCAGACCGCCTCCGAGGGGACCGAGGAAGCTGTCACCACCTCCGGTGAGGAGGTTGCCAAGGGGCGTCGTCCCCGGCAGTACTCCCGCAACGCGGACCGCCGAAATCTTCCTCGCTGCGCCGATTTCGTACCCGTCAGCCGTTTGAAAGTGCTGGCGGCCTGGTGCATTTGCCTCGGCCTGCTTCTCGCCGTCAATCTCGGATTTGGCTTTCTCGGAGCAAAATCGAGCGAGACTTTTCCTCGGTTGACGGAAGCTTTCGGTTTCGGAGCGCGGTCGCTGAGTACTTGGCTGCAGGTGCTTGCATGGGCCGGGGCTGCGGTCTGCTGTCTTGTGATTTTCAGTATCCGCCAACATCGTTCCAACGATTTTCGGGGTACTTACCGATTGTGGCGGTGGCTGGCCTTGGGCTGTTGGCTTTTAAGTCTGGCAGTGCTCGTGGACCTGTTGGGAATCGCCGCCGAGTTGGCGGGTTGGTTGACTGGCAAGGTCTTCGCCACCGACGGGGTCGCGATCCTCGCCCTGCAGAGCCTGGCCGTTGTGGCGGTCGCAGTTCGACTGTTGTTGGAACTCTGGCATTCCCGTTCGGCCGCCGCCTTGCTCGCTGCTGCGGCAGCCTGCAGTCTGGTGGCCTGTTGGATGGAACTGGACTCGCTGGGCGAAAAGCTGGCGAGCAATCGAGAATTTGTTGTGGCAAATCTGGAGCTTTGGGGGACTGGTTTGGCGCTGATGAGCCTGCTGGTCTATGCCCGGTTCGTTATCCTGCACTCCAGCGGAGCAATCTACGTCGCGGAGAGAGTGGCAAAACGCAAAGGGAAAAAACGCCGCGCGGCGGGTGGCAAGACCAAGCGCAAAGCGACGAGTCGCAAGCGAACGAAAAAACCTTCCGCAGAGGATGAGGAGGGGGCAGAGGAAGAGGCAGAGGACTCTGACTGGTCTGAAAGCGAGACTGACGAAACGGAAGAGGAGGAGGACGCCGCAGAGAGCCGGTCCTCGAGACGTCAGGATTCAGGCCGCGGCGGAAAGTCGAGCGGGAACTACGGTCGCTCAAACGCGGATGAAGCAGAGTCCGAAGACGAGGACTCGGACGAGAGCAACCAAAACGGCCCTCTTTCGCGCGCCGAGCGGAAACGGCTGAAACGTGAGCAGCGTCAAGGCAGGCGCGCGGCCTGATTCCGGCGATGAGGCGGGGCGGCCTTCAGACATGCTGCCACGCGGGTCAGGCGACCTCGGTTACCGAAGGCTGGTCTCTTAACCTTTCAGGATGCTTTCCGCATGCTCTCGCAGGGGGCCTGGGTGCCGCGGACCGACCGTCGCGACGACCTGGGCCGCGAGGTAATTTCCCCAGCGGGCGGCTGCGGCAGGACTGTAGCCATGCGTCAGACCGTAGAGCGTTCCCCCGGCGAAAGCGTCTCCCGCGCCCACGGTATCGACAGGCTTGACCGAAAAACCTGGAACGTGCGCGATCGCGCCCGACTCGATCACGTAGCAGCCATTGGCTGAGTCGGTGACAAAACCCAGTGGCACCTTGCGGCCCAATTCCCGAATGCAGGCTTCCAAGGATGACTGCCCGAAAAACTTCCTCGCCTCGTCCGCATTGCAGAACACGATGTCGCAGTGGTTCTGCAGAAGGTTCTGAAAGTCGGCATGAAAGCGATCAATCAGGAACGAATCCGAGAAAGTGAATGCAGTTCGGACTCCGTGCTTGCGAGACTCCTCAAAAGTCTTTTGGCAGGCAGCTCGGGGTTGTTCGGCATCCCAAAGGTAGCCTTCGATGTAGCTGATTTGAGACTGGGCCAGCTTGAAAACATCGATATCCTGCGGAGTCAGCCAAGTGGAAATACCGAGGTGCGTGCACATGGTTCGCTCGGCATCGGGAGTCGTAAGCACGACGCAGGTTCCGGTCCCGAGCGAGGCTTCATCGGCAAGTTCAACCTCGAACTGAATCCCCGCCGCTTCCATATCACGGCGATAAAATTGGCCGTAGGTGTCCTTGGCCACTTTGCCGGAGTAGATCCCCGTCCCTCCGCTCTGGGCGATTGCCACCATCGTGTTGGCAGCCGAGCCACCGGAAGCCAACTTGAGATTCTGCAGTTCCAGACCTTGCAAAATCTGGCTCTGGTCAGCCGAATTCATCAGCGTCATTGCCCCCCGATTCAGCTGCCGAGAGGAGATAAACTCATCGGAAACAAAGGCCAGGATATCGACCATGGCATTTCCGACACCGAACACATCAAACTTTTTGTTGGACACAGTGATTGGGCTCCGCTGGGGAGGTGAGCTGAGGACGGAATTTCTGAGAACGGAAGTTAAGGCGCTGGCGGGTGGGTAGTTCAGGCAACAGGACGCGGTAGAGCCCAGACTTCCAGAGCACGGGGATAAGTACCGCTGGGGTAAATAGCCCCACGTAAATAACGTGAGCGTTCCCGACGCGTTTGCTGCATCCAAGGTGGGTCTGACAGCCCGAGCCCGCCTGCCCGGTGGCCGAGCTGTCGCACGTCTGGCCGTCGTTCGTCTGTCCGCTTGCTCTCGCTTGCGAAACGAACGAAACTGACACGCCCAGCAGCCCGCGAGTTCGCCGCGAGGCAACCGGGCGATTATCCGCTCCTTGTCCGCACTGGCAAGGTGACATCCCGCCGCGCGGGGCATGCAAACCAGCCGAAGACCTCAGGGATTTTCCAAGATGGCGAGTATTCGAACGTTTATCGCAGCCGACATCCCGGCATCAATTCGGGCCTGTGCCGAAAAACAGATTGTTGCCTTGCAGCGGGCGGGGGCTGATTTTCGCTGGGTGAAGCCCAGCAACATGCATTTAACCTTGCGGTTTCTGGGGAACCTCCTCGACCGTGAAATACCTGAACTCTGCCAAGTCGTGACCGAGGCAGTGCGCCAGATGGAGCCCGTGGTGGTCGATGTCCGAGGCCTCGGTGCGTTTCCTGACGAGCGTCATCCGAAAGTCATCTGGTTGGGGCTGGGACCGGATTTGGCGGAGCTCCAGCAACTCCATCGGCAAATTGGCGAGGGCCTCAAGCGGATGGGCTTTCCTCCAGAGCGCGGCGATTTTCGCCCGCATTTGACGCTGGGCCGAATTCCTGTCGCAACTGAACTCGACGACCCGGTTGCCGATTGGATTGCCGCACATGCCGAGACCCCCTTTGGCTCGTTTGAAATCGACCAAGTCATTGTTTATTCGAGTTTCCTCGACCGGGAAGGCCCGACGTACACGCCAATGGCGACGATTGACTTGCAAGGGTGAGCAGCGTCCGCGGGGAACGCCTCTGTGGGTTGGCTGCCGTTGATCGGCTGGCTTTGGACGTTTGTGGTTTGTGATTTGTCCCGTCCCTCAGCGAAGCGAAGAGCCAGGATTGGTTCCTGCTCGGCTGTGATTTTTCCCTTTTTTGGGAACTCGATCTGCCGCAGGACCAAACGTGTCTCAAGGCTGCCGTATTTACTTGTGTCCGGCACTTGTCAGTCGATTGGACGAGCCCTATCGTACTAACTGACCTGCCCGAAAGCCTTTATTTTGCCCAGTCTTCCGCTTTGGTTTTTTCGATCAAGCGTGAAGTTTTGTGGTCGACGCTGGATAGAAGTGAGCGTGCAAAAGCAAGCGTGCAAAAGCAAGGCTGTATCGGGGAAGTGGTCAAAGGTTCGAACTTGTTCAGCTGACGGCTTGAGCAAACTTGGCGGGACGTGATTTCGGGACCAGACTCCAGGCTGTGATATTGCCTGTGAACCTGGGATTCTCGCGATTGCCGATTGCCGATGCTGCGGAGCTACTCACTGCGGAGCTACTCAAGTGGGAAGCTACTCAAGTGGGGGTTAACCAGTGCCGACTTGATTCGTTGATTCCTCTGCCCAAAAGTTGCCGCAACGGAGTGTTGCTTTGAGGGGACTTGAGGTTCTCAACGTGGGTACGACGCGGTTGATCAGGAGTTGCCGAGCGGACAGTGCTGATTTCTCAGTGCTGATTTCTCAGTGCTGATTTCTCAGTGCTGGATTTTCAGTGCTGGCAGCTCAGCCTTGGGAACGGGGGAGGAACTTTCAGGATGGCGGCAAGAACGAAGACAAGGGATGGAATTGCAGGCAGTCCGATGGCCGATTCGGCGTTGGATTCGGGTGTGGTGGCTGTGGATGCGGATGGAGCGTTGGACACGGATGGAGCAGAAAAGAAAGCGGTTGCGGTAGCGGCGATTGCGGTAGCGGCGATTGCGGTAGCAAGGGACGCGGGTGTAGCGACAAAGGTTACGGGTCTAGAAGCAAGCGAGGAGCATGTCATGGCGAAGAAAGAAACCAAGTCTCGGGGCGGTTCGAAAAAGTCGGTGGAGAATCCGGTTGAAACCCTGATGAAGGAAAATGAAAATCTCAAGACCGCGGTCCAGCAGATTGAAAAGGCGTTCGGCAACGGCGCGATCATGACTTTGGGAGGCGATTCGGTGAAGCAGATCCGCGGGATTCCGACCGGCAGCCTGTCGCTCGACATTGCCCTAGGCGGTCAAGGCTTGCCTTGCGGGCGAATCATCGAAGTCTTCGGTCCAGAGTCGAGCGGCAAGACCACCATCGCCCTGCACGCGATCGCTCAGGCTCAAAAGGCTGGCGGCGTCGCAGCCTTTATCGACGCCGAGCACGCATTTGACCCGACTTGGGCCAAGAAGCTCGGCGTCGACCTCGACACGTTGCTGATCAGCCAGCCGAGCAGCGGCGAAGAGGCGCTGCAGATTACGGAAATGCTGGTCAAGTCCAACGCAGTTGATATCATCGTCGTCGACTCGGTTGCCGCGTTGGTTCCCAAGCAGGAACTGGATGGGGAGATCGGTGACACGTTTGTCGGCTTGCAGGCTCGCTTGATGAGCCAATCGATGCGGAAGTTGACTGGGGCGATTGCCCGCAGCAAGACCTGCACGGTGTTTATCAACCAGATTCGCGAGAAGATTGGGGTGATGTTCGGCAGTCCCGAAACGACCCCGGGCGGACGGGCTCTGAAGTTCTACTGCTCTTGCCGGATCGACGTTCGCAAAATCGGCGCTATCAAGGATGGCGAAGATGTGGTTGGCCAACGGGTCAAGTGCAAGATCGTCAAGAACAAGGTCGCGCCTCCGTTCCGCACCGCCGAATTTGACATGATGCACAACAACGGGATCAGCTACGAAGGAGACATCCTCGACCTCGGTATCGCCACCAAGGTTGTGGGGCGCACCGGAGCTTGGCTCAAATATGGCAGCGTCCACCTCGGTCAAGGTAAGGAGAAGGCCCGCGCTTACTTGATCGAGAATCCAGCTTTGACCGAGGAAATCAAGGCGAAAGTCCTGGCTGAAAGCGGCCAAATCGCCGACCTCACTGCTGAGAAACCCTCCCCTGAGGAAGCGGAGTCGGATGAAATGGAAGAGATGGTCGAAGCCTAGCATTCTCGGGCAATCATCCAGCGCGACAATTGTCGCGACATCGGTCTGAAATCAGCCCGAAAAGGGAAAACCTTGCCGAACGCCCACAGGGAGTCCATCCGTCACCGGATGGGCTCCCTTTTTTTGTCTCCCGACCAATTTCCCGGCCAAGCCCCCTCTGGCGGGTTTCTCAGACTGAGGCGGCGCCTGCTGGGGAGCTTTCCTGGAGGGAACTTGAGTCGGTTGAAATCGTCCGGTGGGCTGTCGGAAAATGCGCGGCCGCTTTCTAATGTCTGGAAATCCAGGCCAAGGCCGGGGTTGAGCCCCCAGCGATGGGCTGATCGTGCCGGATGGTTGGTGTTCACTTCTCCTGTGAATTACGCCAAAATCGGGTGGCCTTCCCGGTAGGTTGCTGAGCCGACCTGCTCCAAGGCTTGGTCATCGCTCCCGTGTAGAGCTCCCGTGTGGAACTCCCGTGTGGAACTCCCGTGTGGACTGCAGGCGCGCCGTTGTTCAACTTTGTTCGATTCCGAACGGAGAGCCTGCCGCCAAAGCTGATTTGAATGATTGCAAACCGTATTAACGCCAATTGACCGCATGAAAACCGACGAACTTCGCCAGGCTTATCTCGATTTTTTTGTTTCCAAGGGACATCGGCTCTGCGCCAGCGACGTTCTCGTTCCGCGGTGGGACAAGTCCGTCCTGTTTACGCCCGCAGGGATGAATCCGTTTAAAGACCATTTTCTCGGCCGAGTCGAGTTGGAGTTCACCCGCGCGACCAGCTGCCAGAAGTGTTTGCGAACCGGAGACATCGACAACGTCGGCCGGACGGCTTACCACCACACCTTTTTCGAGATGCTGGGCAATTTCAGCTTTGGCGACTATTTCAAACGCGAGGCGATTAATTGGGCCTGGGAATTTCTCACCAGTAAACGTTGGCTCGGACTTGCCGCCGACCGGCTGTATGTCACCGTCTATCTCGACGATGACGAAGCCGCCGGGATCTGGCAATCCGATGTCGGATTGACAACCGATCGGATCAGACGGATGGACGAACATGACAACTTCTGGCCCGCTGGCGCGCCGACGCTCGGGCCGGATGGTGTCTGCGGTCCCTGCAGCGAAATCTATTATCTCCCTCCGGGCAGCACGAAGGATGTCGAAATTTGGAATCTCGTCTTCACTCAATTCAATCGCGAAGGGGATCCTCCCCACAACCTAAAACCCTTGCCGAGCAAAAATATTGACACCGGCATGGGGCTGGAGCGGACCGCTGCGCAACTTCAGGGTGTCGACACGAACTACCATATCGATATTCTGCGACCAATCGTCGAGGCTGCGGCCGAGGTCTGCGGTGTCAAGTATGACGCGCAGAGCGAGTCAGGTCGGCGGCTGCGCCGCATCACGGATCATGTGCGCGCCTGCAGCTTTGCGATTCACGAAAACGTGCATCCGGGACCGGCGAAGCAAGAGTACGTCGTCCGGCGATTGCTCCGCCGTGCTGTGCTCGACGGTCACCAAATGGGGTTGCGCCAGCCGTTCCTCCACCGGCTCGTTGGCAAGGTCGCCGAGATGATGCGCGGTCCTTATCCAGAGTTAACCGAGACTGTCGACCGAGTGGCCCGCGTGATGCAAATGGAAGAGCAGGCCTTCCTCGGCAATCTCGATGCCGGTCTCGCCCGAATCGAGCGGATTTTCGATGCGATGCGGACTCGCAATAGTCAAACCGTACCCGGCGGCGAAGCTGCCGAGCTCTATCAGACATTCGGCGTTCCACCGGAATTGTTCGAACAGATCGCTGTCGAGCGCGGGGCGCATTTTGACTGGACCGGCTTCCAGGCAGCCATGAAAGAGCACGGACTCCGCTCGGGTGTGATCGCCGAAGGAGTGATGGGCGAGTTCGGACCACTGGATGAAATCAAGCGGGATGTGAAGACTTGTGCCTTTCGTGGCTATGAAACCACTCGCTGCGAGGCGACTGTGGTCGGACTTGCTCAGGGTGATGCCCGAGTCGAAAAGATTGCGCCCGAGCATCACCTCGACGACCAGCAATTTGTCGTGCTCAGTGAGAGTCCCTTTTACTCGGAATCAGGCGGGCAAGTTGGAGATACCGGCCTTCTGCTCGGTTCCGCAGGGCGGTTTCGCGTCGAAGATACCCAACGCGATGGCGAACTGATTGTGCACTATGGTCGAATGGAGTCG
>JAJTFE010000039.1 GCA_021298375.1 Blastopirellula sp.
GCTCCAGCCCCGAGGACTGCGTGCAGGAAGCCTTCATTCGCTTGGCCCGCGAAGTGCCGGTGCCTGATGACCCGGTCGCCTGGCTGGCGCGAGTTGCCCGGAACGAGGCGCTCAGCCGCTGGCGATCGGACCAGCGGCGGCGGCAGCGCGAACAGCGGGTGGCGGCCGAGCGTCCGGCGTGGTTCATCGAGCCGCGGCTGGCGGGCGATGACTCGCTTGCTTCTCCAGCCGAGGTTCAGGCAGCGCTCGAGCAACTTGATGAGTCAACGCGCGAGATTGTGGTGGCTCATCTCTGGAGCGGTTTGACTTTTCGCCAGATCGCCGAGGCGTTTGAGCTCTCCAGTTCGGCCGCCCACCGCGAGTACGTCGCCGGGCTCGATCGCCTGAAACAACTCCTCACCGCCCACGTCGACTGAAAAGGTGTCAGGACTCTTTTTTACCGGAATGCCAGCATGACGACTCCCCATGAACCACGCAACTCTTCCAGTGCTTTCGAGCAGCAGTTAGGTCAGCTGCGGCCGGTGCCGGTCAGCGGGCTGGAGGCGATGCTGTATCAAGCGGGCTGGCAGGCGGGTCGCGCAGCGGCGGAGGCGGAGACGGCTGCGGAGGCGACTGCGACGACGACAGCTCTCGATACCTCGAAGACGATCGAGACTTCAATTATTCGCATTCGGCACCGCCATTGGATCGGCTTCGCCAGCGGCGCAGCGAGCGGGCTGGTTGCCGCCAGCCTCCTGTTCGTCGCGATGGCTTCGAGTGGATGGTGGCCCAATCCGATGCGGCCTGAAAGCGTCCTGCCAAGCGAGCAGCTTGCGAAGACTTCCGAGCTCGCTGCGGAGGGTAACCCGCAGGCTGCCGCTGTCCCCTCAGCATCTGCAGTTAACGCGAGCAATCAAGGCGGTCGAGGCTCTGCAGGTTTTAACTTGCTCGACTGGTTCGGATCGAACGCAGAGGATCTGGCTCAAGCGATCGTGGCTCGACGCTCAACAGTCCTGACAACGGCACCGCGGAGCGGCAATGAATTGGATCGCCTGCTTTCGGCATCGGCGAGGGCGCCTGCAGGCGAGGCCCAATCGATGAAGGCGCCTCCTGGCGATGGCCGCCCCAACGACGAGTTCTTCCGCTACCAGCCGGGGCGAGGCGATTTTCGAAATTTGCGGTTCTAGGTCAGCGGGACGCGACTGATCGAGGCATGAGGTTTTCGGAGCTGGCGGAAACGCGACGTGGATTGATTTGAAAACCAAACGTTAAATTTTCCTTCTTCTTGAGGTCTGAGCATGAGTTCATCCGTTCGCTACCCGCGACAAATTCCCAGGGCGTTCGCGGTCGCCGGTCTGGTTTGGCTCGCCCTGTCGACAGTCAGCTCGCCCAGCAGCTTCGGCCAAGACCAGCCCTTGGGCTCGACGGCAACGTTGAAGCAAATTCAAAATGGCTGGCGCGACCAGCCCGCTCCGTCAACTGTGCCGAGCATCCCGCGCGAATCAGACCTGGTAACCGAGCCCGCTGCCGCTCCAGCAATGAAGCTGGCGTATCGATTTTGGCCCAGCGAGCTCTCGCTGCGGCCGGGTAGAGCATCGGTTCATCTCGAACGGGCTTTGGTCTTTTATCACAGCGGTAGCCCAACCGGGCTAGTTGCTTGGGCGGAGTATCAAGTCGCCCTCGGCGATGCCAATCCTGACCCGGCTGACCTCACCAAGCGACTTGAGCGATTCCAACAAGTCTATGTCGAGCTGGAGCGGTTTGCCGAATGCGAGGACCAGAGCTGGGACCTGCGGTTACGAGACTTGCGGGGAAAGGATGTCTTTGGATTCCTTTTGCCCGAAGTCCAGGAGTATCGGGAGCTGGCTCGGCTCCTCAGATTTCGAGTGCTGGAGCAATTGGGACGGCGCGACTTCGCCGGAGCTGTCGCGTCGATTCGCTGCGGCTATCGCCTCGCCGCCTTTGTCCGCCAAGGCGAGACCCTGATTCAACAACTGGTCGGGATCGCCATCGAGGGAATCATGCAAGAAGCGGTCGAAGATGCGATTCGCACCCCGGGGTGTCCCAACCTCTATTTCGCATTGGCCACGGTTCCCCACGAACGGGGTCCGCTGCTGCGGTCCCTGGAATTCGAATTAAGCAGCTTCGAGCGGCTCTTTCCTCTGCTCAAGGATGCCGAGCAGCGAAACTGGGACCGCGCCACCTGGCAGCGGGAGTGGGCTCGAGCCGCCGCGGACTTTGGTGGGCTTGCTGATTTTGGCTTCGAAAGCGGCTTGAGCGGGGGGCAACTCGGCCTGAACCTGCTGCTGGCCGCCGAAGTCGCCAAGGATGCCCGCGACTCACGAAAACGCTTGGTCCAGTCCGGGCTCGCCGAGGATAAAGTGGCGGCCATGTCTCCCGAGCAGGCGATTGCCGTCGATGCCTCGCGACAACTGCGGACGATGAGCGACGAACTGCTCGCGGCCTCCCTGCAACCTTACCCCAAGGCTCGGGCTGCAGTGAATTCGGTAATGGAGCGACTCGATAGAGAGGCGAACGCGGTCGGCTTGCGAAATCTCGGTACGGTTTTGGGAATCATGCTCTGGCCGGCGGTCAACGCTACGTTCGATGCCGAGTTGCGGAATGCGTCGCAGCATCATCGTTTACTGACCATCGAGGCAGTCCGTCACTTCGCAGCAACTCGTGGCGGTCAATTGCCCAAGAACCTTGCGGAACTGACTGACCTGCCAGCCCAAGTCGACCTCTTTACTGGCGAACCGATCGGCTACGAAATGAAAACCGGTCCGGACGGTGAGTCCGCCGAGTTTTCGCTGCAAAGCGGAAAATTGCCGGAAGTGCTGCGCACCCGGCGTCTGCGGTGGCGCAACTAATTCTTGATGGCCGAGGCTCTTTTGCGGGCTGGTTCCGACCAGAAAGCCTGAAAGGGCAAACCTCAAGACTTTCCCCGTCTTTCATCACTTCATACCTGACACGGAGATATCTTCATGCGAATAAAACGACTCTCGCTTTTCACGTTTCTGTTCAGCTTCGCGCTGCTGTTTCCGACGAGTCTCGCTGCCCAGCGGTTGGATCCTCTTCCGCCGCAGATCGATGCCGACGCTCAAATTGTAGTTTGGGCTGACATCGACCAGTTTGGTTTCAGCGAGATCCTGTCTTGGGCGAGACAAACCGAACTCAGCCCACTGCTGCAGGTCCCTGAATTGGCCGAAGACACGCCGACTTGGAGGCAAGCGGTTGATTTCGTGCAAAAACTCCGAGATGCGGGTGCGAAGCGGGTTTACTTTGTCCTCGAGACCGAGACCTTGCTGGGAGATCTTTCGAAGGTGGGGTTGATCATTCGCTGCGACCAGCCCGAGCGCTGTGCCGCGGCGCTCGAGGCCAATCCAGCGTTGACCGAACAGTCAATCCAGCCTACCAAGGATTCCGTCCTCCTGACGATGTCCCCAGAGAGCCTTGAATTACTCGCAGCGGTGAATGGCGCGCCCTCGGAGGACCTGACGGCTGCGCTCGAATCCCGGCAAGACGCCGTCGGGATGGCCATGGTCATGGCTGCGGAGTACCGCAAGGTCATTCAATCGGCACCCTATGGAAACGATTCCTTGGCGAAAGCCTTTCGCAGCTTCGTCAATATCGAATGGGCTCGGGTCAGTGGGACGCCAGCCAATTCCAAACTCCGGGGTGACGCGTTCTTCGCCAAGCCAGAGCAGGCCGCCGATTTTGCCGAGAGGATGAACTCGCTCGCAAATTCCTTCTCGACCAAAGGGGAAAAAGTCGAACTGCTGACAGCTGTGCAGGAACGTGTCATGCTCAAGAACCAAGGCGATAAACCGATTGCGGAAATGGCAGCGGCTGCGCTCACGAATCGTCAGCGAGCTGAAAACATGAATGCACTCCGGCAGCTTGCGCTGGCCATGCATAATTTCCATAGCGTGGCCGATGCCTTTCCCCCACAGGCTTTGACGGATGAGTCCGGCAAGCGATTGCTGAGCTGGCGCGTCTTGCTCCTTCCCTACCTCGGTGAGGAAGAACTTTACAAGGAATTTCACCTGGACGAAGCCTGGGACAGTCCGCACAATTTCGCCCTGCTGGAAAAGATGCCGGTAATCTTCCGCTCATCCGGTGACCTCAAAGAAGGCGCGGTGAAGCCGGGGCATACCCGCTTCCTCGCTCCACTCACCGCCGATTCGGTTATGGGCAAGGCCGGCGCACCTGCCCGCCTGCAGAGTATTACCGACGGCTCGAGCAACACGATCCTGCTGCTTCAAGCGGCTCCCTCGGCGGCCGTGCCCTGGACCAAACCCGACGACCTGGTCGTCGACGCCGGGAATCCCTTTTCCGGAATGCTTGCCGAGGGACAAGACTCCTTTTTGGCCGCATTTGCGGACGGGTCAATTCAAACGCTCTCGTCGAAACTTGATTTGGAAACACTCAAGGCACTCATTACCCAGGGCGGCGGAGAAGTGATTCCATTTGAGCAGCGTAACGATAATCGGTAGCCTCAGCCGCTCGTCCTCAACTGGCTAACCCATGCAGAATCTCTCACACGGCCCGCGAGGTAACTGTGTGAGAGATTTTTTTGTACCCTCTGAAATGGAGCGATAATCCAATCCGGCCGAAGAACGCCACAGCGTTGCCGCGGATTTGCGTCTATAATCGACAAAACGCCAAGCAATCACTTCATTGTGGTGAGTCCCAGTCGTGAACCGCAATCGTTCCCATTTCAGTTCCGTCAAACGCGCGCGCGCAGTCAAGAAGTGCGCACGACGGATTCGACTGCACGGTTGGATACTGGCTTTTTGTTGTGCCGCGCTGCACCTCGCTCCGCTCCGAGCTCAAGACCCTGAGCAGACCGAACAGCTTCAAGCGTTGGCGAATCAGGCTCGCAGCATCCTTCGCGACCGCTGTGGCGATTGCCACGGAGCCGAGACGAGCGAGTCGGGTTTACGGCTCGATACCCGCAAGGGAATTGAAAAGGGTGGCGACTTCGGGCCAGTTGTCCTGCCGGGCCACCCGGAAAAAAGCGAACTCCTCCTTCGAGTGACCACCGAGAACGAAGAGAAAGCGATGCCGCCCGATGGCGATCGGCTCGAGGACGAGGAAATCGCCATCCTGCGTGAATGGATCGCCGCCGGATTACCTTGGCCCCATACCGATCAGAACGAAGCGGAGGAACGCGATCCACGGCTCGATCACTGGGCCTGGCAGGCTCTGAGAAGTCCGACTGTCCCCGCGGCCAATCCAGACTGGAAATCACACCCGCAACTGGAGTCCGAGCAAAATCCAATCGACCTGTTTGTGAGGGCCAAGCTCGCTGCCGAGAAACTCACCCCTGCCCCACCGGCCGATCGCCGTACACTGATTCGGCGGCTCTATTTCGATCTCCATGGCTTACCTCCTTCACCGGAGGAGATTGCCGCCTTCGTCGCCGATCCCGACCCGCTGGCTTACGAGAAACTGGTCGACCGACTGCTCGCCTCTCCGCGCTACGGCGAACGCTGGGCGCGACACTGGCTGGATGTGGTCCACTACGGCGACACGCACGGGTACGACAAAGACCAGCCCCGGCCCAATGCCTGGCCCTACCGCGACTACGTGATCCGCGCCCTGAACGAGGACAAACCTTACGCCAGGTTTATCGAAGAACAAATCGCCGGCGATGTGCTCTCTCCTGAGACTCGCGACGGTCAGGAAGCGATTGGGATGATCGCCGCGGGACCGTGGGATCTGATCGGTCACCTCGAAGTTCCCGAAACCAAGGCCGACGGCAAGATCGCCCGGCATCTCGACCGCGACGACATGGTCGCGAACACGATCGGCACCTTCAATAGCGTGACCATCCACTGCGCCCAGTGCCACCAGCACAAATTCGATCCGATCACCCAGGAAGACTACTATTCACTCCAAGCGGTCTTTGCTGCGATCGATCGCGATGATCGCGAGTACTCCCCCGACCCCGCTGTCCAGAAGCAATTGGTCGACCTGAAACTGCGGCTGGGCGACCTGCAACAACGCCGCGACCAACTGGCCAAGCAGCTGGCGGAACAAGGCGGTGAAGAACTCGCTCAAATCAACAAGCGGATCGCTGAAGCCGGTGGCGGAGCCTCCTCGGCTCAGGGCGGCTACCACAGCCAGATCGAAACCTCGCCCAGCGTCACCAAATGGGTCCAGATCGATCTCGGTAGCCCGCGGGATATTCGCGATCTGATCCTGCACCCCTGCTACGACGATTTTAATGGCATCGGCGCCGGATTCGGCTTCCCCCTTCGTTACCGGATCGAAGTATCCGATGACCCGGAATTTCGCGAAGGCGTGACCTTGGTCAGCGACCAGACCGCCAGCGAAGTCCCCAATCCGGGTGTCGCCGCACAAAACCATCCGACCGAAGTGAAAGCTCAACACGTTCGGGTCACGGCGACGCAACTCGTCTCCCGGGCGAACGATTACATTTTTGCTTTGGCCGAGATCGAAGTCCTCTCGCCGAGCGGCGAGAATCTGGCGCAAGGCAAGACCGTCCGCTCCCTCGATTCGATTGAAGCACCCCCGCGTTGGACTCGCGCCAACGCCGTTGATGGGCTCAGCCCCGCGCGCGCCTCGACCGACCCCAAGCCGCTGCAGGCCCGGCGCCGCGAACTGCTTGCCGCCCAGGGGCTGACGGCACTCAGCGAGGAACTCGCGAAAATAAGCAGCGATCTCGCCGCCACCGAGGCCGAACGGAAATCGCTCCAGCCGATCGCCAAGGTCTACGCCGCAACCACACACAAGCGATCGGGCCAGCCACGCACGATTCATCTGCTGGCTCGCGGGAATGTCCTCACGCCGATGCAGGAAGTCAGCCCCGGTACACTGGCCCTACTGGAAATGCTCCCCAGCCGCTTTGAGCTTCGGCCCGATCACGGCGAGGGCGATCGGCGCGTCGCACTGGCGAAATGGCTGAGCGACCCAAGCAACCCACTGACTTGGCGGAGTATCGTCAATCGCGTCTGGCAGTATCACTTCGGCCAAGGAATCGTGGCGACTCCCAACGATTTTGGACTGAACGGCAGCCTTCCCTCGCATCCGGAATTGCTCGACTGGCTGGCCGTCTGGTTCCGCGACCAAGGTGGCTCGCTGAAGGCTCTTCACAAATTGATTCTTTGCAGTGTTGCCTATCGGCAGTCGAGCACTCCGCGAGCTGAATGTTTGGCGATCGATGCAGATAATCGCCTGCTTTGGCGACAAACTCCGCGGCGATTGGAAGCGGAAGGGATTCGAGATTCCGTACTCGCGGTCTCGGGAACGCTGGACCTGACGATGGGCGGGCCGGGCTGGCAGGATTTCAAGATCGAACATCCCGAACATTCGCCGCACTATGAATATGAACTGGCCAACCCAGAAGACCGTTCCCTTTGGCGACGGAGCATCTATCGCTTTATTGTGCGCAGCCAAACTCAACCCTTCATGACGGTACTCGACTGCGCGGATCCTTCGATGCGAGTCGATCGGCGAAACCAGAGCATCTCCGCCCTGCAGGCCTTGGCCCTGCTGAATAACGGGCTGATGCTGGTTCAAGCCAAAGAGTTTGCTGCCCGCGTGACACGCGAGGCGGGGGGTGATTTGTCAGCGCAGGTGACGCGAGCCTACCAGTTGGCCGTTGGCCGCGACCCCGATGATACAGAGCGTGACGCATTGGTTGCGCTCGGCAAGTCACACGGCTTGGAAAACGTCTGCCGTACGCTGTTCAACCTCAACGAATTTGTCTGGATCGATTAAGGGAGCAGCGACCATGAATGACAATGGAATGGGTTCGCCCTTTCATCGCTCCAGACTGCGGAGTGCAACTCACCAAACGACAAACCGCCTTTCGCGGCGCGATTGGCTGGCCCGGTCCGGCGGCGGACTGGGGGGGATCGCCCTGGCGGCGATGATGGCTGACCAAGCCCGCGCCGATGGCACCCCGCACGCAGCCAGTGTCTTTCCAACTAAAGTCAAAAGGGTCGTGCAGCTGTTCATGGCGGGAGCCGCCAGTCACCTGGACCTGTTCGATTTCAAGCCGGCGCTGGTCAAGCATCACGGCGAGAAGAGCGATTTCGGCGAGCACGTCGAAGCGTTCCAGGATGGGCTGGGACCGTGGCTCAAGCCGATTTGGGATTTCAAACCGTACGGTGAAAGCGGCAAGCTGCTCTCGGATGTCGTCGCTCCCTTGGGCGAGGTCGCTGATCGGCTCGCCTTTATCCACAACCTCGTCAGCACTTCGGGCGTCCACTCGGCGGCGACGCTGCTGCAGACCACGGGTTTTGTGCTTCCCGGCTTTCCCGGGGCGGGCTGCTGGATCAGCTATGCTCTCGGCTCGATGAATCAAAACTTGCCAACCTACGTCGTGTTGCCCGATCACCGCGGCTACGCCTCCAACGGCGTGAAGAACTGGGACGCCGGATTTCTGCCGTCGCAATACAGCGGCACCGTGATCCAGCCGCTCAATGCCCAGCCGCTGGCCGACTTGCAGCCCCATGCCCTGGGCTCGTTTGCCAACTCGACCGCCGATGCTGAGGTCCGGGCGACACTCGCGGCACTGAACTCGCGGCATCGCGACCAGCGCCCCGGCGACCAGCAACTCGACGCGCGAATCCAGAGCTACGAGCTGGCCGCGCGGATGCAACTGGCCGCTCCGGAAGCGCTTTCGCTGAAGGATGAACCCGAACATATTCTTCGGATGTATGGCATTCAGTCGGGTCGGACTGATTGGCCGAGTGAAATCAACGCCGAGGAAGAGGCTCACTTGTTCGGGACGCGGTGCCTCACCGCGCGGCGCCTGCTGGAACGGGGCGTTCGCTTTGTCCAGGTTTGGAGCGGCAATGATAATGGCTTCCCGCGACGGAACTGGGACTCGCACGAAGATGTACAGCGCGACCATGGTCCGCTGGCCAGCGGCATGGCGGTTGGAGCATCGGCACTGATCAAGGACCTTGCCCAGCGCGGAATGCTCGATGACACGCTCGTGATTTGGACCACTGAGTTTGGACGAATGCCCAGCTCCCAAGGCGGGACCGGCCGCGACCACAATCCTTATGTCTTCACCAATTGGCTCTGCGGAGGCGGGGTCAAAGGTGGAGTCACGCACGGGGAAAGCGATCAATGGGGTTACAAGCCGCTGGATCGCGACAACCCGACGCTCGTTCACGATGTCCATGCCACGGTGCTGAAACTCCTCGGCATCGATCACACGCGGCTCACCTGGCGGCACAACGGCATCGACCGCCGGCTGACCGACGTTCACGGGAACGTGATCGAGTCGATCCTCAGTTAGGCAGGAAGAAGGATTTTTTGCCGCGGCTGCACTGGTTGAGTGGGACTTGTGGGAGAAGACAACCGAGGGATCAAGTCAGGTCGAACGCGTTAAATTCCACATTCCACATTCCCACTTCGCCCCCATGTCTCTCCAGCCCGGACGATACCGACACTACAAAGGCCGCGACTACATCGTGATCGGCTTAGCCCGGCACAGCGAGACTGAAGAGGAGTTGGTCGTCTACCGGACTGATTATGGCGATAAAAGTCTCTGGGTTCGCCCCAAAGCGATGTTCCTGGAGACCGTGATTATCGACGGCATGGAAAGACCGCGATTTGAGTTCATCGGCCCGGAGTGATCTCGAGGCAGGCGAAGAAAGGTCTCTCACGGTGGCACGGAGAGAAGAGGGAAGGCAACCCAGGAGCCAGTTCTGCTGACTCGTCACTTGCGATACTTTGGCTGGGTAATCTCGCCGAAAAATAAGTCGCGAACAAAACAGCCGTTTCTGCGCAAGAGGAAACGCATCATCAGGCAATCCCAATTGCTATCAAAACGATTTCGAATAGTTCCTTGCTCCGTGCCTCCGTGCCTCCGTGCCTCCGTGAGAGCCCCTCTTCCTACTCCTCCAGCGGCAGGACTTCGACCTTGCGGATTGTCACGCGGCTACCAGGGTCATGCTGCTGAAACGCAAAATGCCCCGCCGGAAACCGCTTTTCGAAGTCGATGTACTCATACAGCTGCTTGCCGTCGACCGTCACCTTGATCTTGGTGACTTCGCGATTGCCCCATTTGCCCTCGCGGACTTCGACTTCGTAATTGAACCAGGTGTCGGGTTTGACCAGCTGTTCGTAGACATGGCAGAGCCCATAGAGCGAACCGGTGCGGATGGGGTCGCGGTGGGTGCTGTCGATCTGGGCTTCGTAACCGTCGAGAAAGCCAGGCTGGCGGGTGGTCCGGAAATACATCCCGGAGTTGCCGCCGTCGCTGATTTTGATTTCCGCGCGGTATTTGAAATTCTTGAATGGACCGACGGTGCAAACGAGCATCGAGGGATCGCCCGAACCACAAATCGAACCGTCGACAACTTCCCATTTGCTCGTCTCGCTGCCGACCCGCTCCCAGCCTTCGAGCGACTTGCCATCAAACAAGGGCTGCCATTCCTGGGCCTGAAGCTGGGTCCCGCCCAGCAAGCCATAACCGATCACCAGGACAGAAATTGCGAGCAAAAACAACTTTTGAAACATTTCGTGCAAAGCCTCTCTGAGAAACAACCACTTTTGCTCAGCAACTTTTGAAAGCATGAGCGTTCGACTTTAAGTCGTCTCGATCTTACTTGCTTTCTCCCAAGGCTGCTCGCAGGATCAGCTCAAACTGGTCGGCCTGCCGAAAAAAGCCCAAATCATTGGGATGGGAGCCGTCCGTAGCTCCCTCACTATCGAGACCCAGAAGCGAATCCCCCTCAAGATAAAAAAGCTTCTGCACTCCCCCCTGCTGCAGTTGTTCAAACGCCGTCCGCAGCGCGGCATGGTTAAGGTCATGCTCCGCGGCCCGCTCGCGTTGGAGCCAACTGTTCGTAAAGCGACGATCCTCGACGAGGATGATCGGAGTTTCGGGACGAGCCGCACGGATCTGATTAACCAGCGGCACGCAGCGCTCGGCGACCAGCTCGTGTCCCATATTCGGCAAGCAGTCGATCACGAAGACCGCTGCATCGATCTGACCAAGGTATTCACCCACAGCCGGGTCCATCTTGCCGTTGCCGGAAAAGCCGAGATTGACCACTGGCCGATCGAACCGCCGCCCGAGGATCGCGGTGTGAACCATCCCGGGGCGGCTGGCGCAGGCGCCCTGCGTGATGCTGGTTCCGTAAAACACGATCGGCCGTTCACGCGGAGCAAGTCCCTCGAAGTGACTTCCCGGCCGCACTCCAATCTCCACCGACTCGACACCGTTGTACAGCGGCAGATAGAGGGCAAACTCCCTTTCCTCAACCGGCAGTTTTCCAACTAGCTGCGCGGTGACAACTTTCCCGGTCGGGCGGGTCACCTGGACCCACCGCCACTGGCCTTGTTTATCGCGTGCATAGAGATCGACGCCGCTGACGCCGGTCGCCGGCATGTGGGGCATCGCCAAATCGCCATTCAGCAAACGGTAACGAACGTGCAGTTCGGGCGAATCGCTGCGAAAGCGCACCAGCATTCCGGCGCTGTCGCGGCTGAGCTTCCAAACGGCATCCGTGACTTTGCCTTGAGCCGATGCGGGGAGGCGATCAAACCAACCCATCCGGGCCTGGTCGGGGAGAATTCTTCCCTCGACACCCCAATCGCGGACGTCTTTCCAATCGAGATTCTTTTCTGCCGGAGCCTTCTTCGCCGGCTGCGGCTCAGCAGGCCTGGGCGCTGCCTGCCAAGCCTGCAGCGAACCAGAACCTAGCAACCAACTGAACCCGAATGCTGAATGAACAATCGCTCTTTGCACTATCGACATGGAGTTACACCCCGCAAACGACCAGCTAGATGAATCGGTCTCGGCAACCGATGCTCCAGCCTAAACCGTGCAGGTCTGCTCAGCTACTCCCGAACAATAACTCCAGCCATCGTCTAGATGTTCCAGTAGTTGGCGTCGAGACCATCTGATGGCGGGGGGGATCTGTCGGCGTTTTTTAGCTGAGAGTTGCCCGCTGAGCGAACGCTGAGTCCAATACCTCTGGTTCAAAGCTCGGCGAACTTTCGGCGTTCGAGTTCTCCGTCGAGGCCAACTCATCCAGCAGCCCGAGGAGCTTGAGGATTGGGCTTTTTTCCAAGGCGAGTTGGAAGTCAAGGTCACTCAAGGGAACCTCCGGCTGTGGGGTGGCTGCCCGGTCAAAGATTCCCGTTAAATTGACCTTCTCCCGATACCAGAGCAGTCCCAGCACCCCCGTCTGGTCACCCTGGTCATTGACAGCTTGCTCCGCCTCTTCGGTAGCGTTCCCGTCAATCTCTTCCGGGAACTGATCATCGCCCGCGAGTTCCTTTTGGTCTGAATCCGTCGGACCCATCGATCCATCATCCGGCAGAGCACCATCTTCTTCCGGCTCGCGTACCGGCGGCTCTTCGGCATCATCCGTCTCGTCATCAGGCGAAACATTTCCGGCGTCAGACTGAGTGGAACCCTCCTGCTCTTCGGAGTCAGCCTCCCCTCCGCCCGCAGGCGGCAACACATCAGGCGGCAACACATCAGGGAGTGAGGGGAGTTCCGCAGGTGGGGTCGGCGGGGCCAAGTCATCTGCCGGCTCGGATGGTGCGACGGCCCC
>JAJTFE010000040.1 GCA_021298375.1 Blastopirellula sp.
AGTCGCTCCTGCAGTTCGGTCACCTTTGCCGGGTTCGTCCCGAACAGGTTGTGGCGTTGGGCAAGGTCGGACCGGAGATGGTAGAGCTCCCCCTCGTGCTGATGCGGGGAATAGTCGTTCGCTTGGTCAAACCACTCCGGCACCTGGCTGACCGCTCCACTGCGAGCTTGAATCAGCACCCAATCCCCCTGTCGAATCGCGTAGCCATTGGGATTGGTGTTGTGAACCAATTCAGTTCTCACGCTGGGCCCCGCTCCGGTCACCAAAGCCCGTTGATCGTAGCTGTCTTCCGCATTGCCTGCCGCAACCTCAGCCCCGACAAAACCGGCGATCGTGGCATAAAAGTCGATTTGGCTGAGTAGCCCATCACTGACTTTCCCCGCCGGGACTTGACCCGGCCAGCGGACGATCGTCGGGACCCGGTGCCCACCCTCCCAAAGGTCGCGCTTCAGTCCACGAAGCGGCCCCATGCTGCGATGTTCGCAGCGGCGGACCCGCTCATAGGCATAAGTTTCCGGGCCGTTATCGGCCGTGAAGATGACCAGCGTCTGTTCGCTGAACCCGCCGGCCTCGAGGGCCGCCAAAACGCGCCCCACCGCGGCATCGGTCTGCACAACAAAGTCGCCGTATCCTCCTGCCAAGGACGCGCCCTCAAATTCGGCAGCAGGAACGATCGGCGCATGGGGAGACGTAAAGGGGAAGTACAAAAAAAATGGACGCTCTGATGATTGCTGACCAATCCACTCGACAGCCTTCTCTGTCAACTGCGGCATCACAGCATAAAAATCCCAATTCGCAACTGCCGGGCCGGGGCGGGTCTCAAAACTCCCCTCAGCTGTTTTTAGCGTCGTGTTCAGCGGCTCCGTCGGCGGGGCAAGCACGTGGTCGTTTTCAAACCAGGTATAAGGCGGAAAGTTTGGCACATCATCGCCGAAGTAATAGTCAAAACCATGCGCCAGCGGGCCGCCGGGGATTGGACGCGTCCAGTCAAACACCTCCGGGGGAAAACCAAGTTTGGGATCAGCCTTTTGGGAAGGAGCAAGTTGAACGGCTCTCCAGTCCCAGCCAAGATGCCACTTGCCGATGCAGGCGGTGCGGTAGCCGCGGCTGCGAAGCATTTCGGCCAAGGTAATCCGTTCCTCATCAAGGACGGGCTGGTCGAATGAATTGACGATGCCGTGGAATTTGCGCCAGTGATAACGTCCGAGCAACATTGCATAGCGGCTTGGCGTACAAATCCCGGAAGAGCTATGCGCGTCGGTAAACCGAGTACCCGCAGCCGCCAGCCGATCCAGATTTGGAGTCGGGATTTTTGAGGCCGAGTTCTGGCAGGCCAAATCCCCCCAACCCAGGTCGTCAGCATAGAGCAGGACCACGTTCGGAGGCCGCGTGGCCTGTTGGGATTGGGCCGCTGAATCAACCCCCAGCCCGAGCGCCAGGGTGACTGCCAGCAGGCAACGAAAGCGGACTGAATCGGAGGTCAACATTTATCTGCTCCGGATTGGGCAAATGGGCCGGGATTGCTGGCTGTCCGCCTCCGCAGTTGCCTCACCTCCCAACTGGCAATCAGGCGAAGCAAAGTGGGTCACCACGCAGCGAATCGTGATCTGCTGGAGCGAAACACGTCCGCTCAGCAGCTTCCAGCACCATAGCTGCATCCGGGGGTGATGAAAACAACTCTTCCAAAGGTTCCCCTTGGCCGGAGTTGAGAGCCGACCATCGCGGTGCAAGTAGCCAAACCATTCACCGTACTCGGGGTCAGCAAAGTGTCGATAGCTCCAATCGTGCACCTGCTGATGCCAGGACGCATAACGCTGCTCGCCCGTCAGCTTCCAGGCCAGCAGCGTGGCGATGATCGCTTCATTGTGCGGCCACCAGAATTTCATGTCGTGCCAGTACTCCTGGGGCGGCTTGTCGAATAAATCACGAAAGTAAAACAATCCGCCGAACTCCTCATCCCAACCACGCCGCCACATCCAATCGAGCATCCGGCAACCGAGCTGCACCAACTCCCAGTCCTGCCGGTGCCTGCCCTCTTCCATGATGAACCAGGCAGCTTCGATCGCGTGTCCCGGGTTAAGCGTCCGCCCCTCGAGATGGTCACTGACACTCCCGTCGGGGCAGACTGCCTCCAAGACCACTTCCAGTTCAGGCCGCACGAACAAATCGCGAATCTCCGCCAGACAGCGATCGATCACCTGCTCCAGTTCGAGGCTGGGCCCCAGTTGGGACCGCAACTCCTGGGCGGTCACGAGCGCAATCATCCGCGGCCCCAGCCCGAGCAACGGCCGCACGGACGTATACTTGGGCGGCATCCCGCCCGGTTCGAAATTCCAGCGGAGAAAAAAACGCAGCAGTTCGCGGGCTCGAGCCGCATACTCCTCTCGCCCGGTGGCCCGCGCCGCAGCAGCAAAGGCAATCGCCGCAAACGACTCGCTGTAGGCGTAGCGCCGTTTGCGAATCGGCTGGCCGTCCCGGGCAACGTGAAAGTACATCCGCCCGTCACTGTCGAAACCGTGGCGTTCAAGAAACCGAAGTCCGTGCAGCCCCCACTCCAGCCACTCCGGACGCGGCGCGACTTCGTTATACAGCTTGAGCAGCAGCCAACTCATCCGGCCCTGGACCCAAATTGACTTGTCCGTCTCAAACAGGTTCCCGACCCGATCAAAGCAGTGCAGGTAGCCACCCTGCTCGAAATCGATCGCGCGCGGAAACCAGAAGCGAAGCGTATCCTCCAGCAATCCGTCGCGGTACACCTGCTGGAGATACTCTCTCCCCGTGACGGAGAGCAAACGCCTGCATGACCGTTTCCCTTGTGGCCGTGAGTATTCCGATGGGATCGAAACGGCGATCAATCGCCGTTCTCAGGATTGGATCCAATCAAAAAAGCCCAACTGTTCCAACTGGCTCCCCAGTTCGTTTTGGCGGGCCTTGTCGAGGCTCGCATTGGGCAACCGCGGCGCGCCGACGGGAACACCAAGCATCTCCATCACTGCTTTGGCAGCTCCCATGTAGCCGAAACTCGCTAGTTTCCCGATTAGCTGGACGCTCCGCCATTGCTCTGTCCGGGCCGCAGGCAGATCCCCTGACGCAAAAGCCAGCCAAAGTCGCTGGTAAATCGGCGCCGCGAAATTGTAACTGCTGCCCACCGCTCCCCTGGCCCCCAAAACCAACGCGGCGAGCAGGCATTCATCCATCCCGAACGGAACGTCAAACTGCCTGGACTGAACCTGCAAGGCCTGTTGGTAGGCCATCAGGTCAGGTCCAGAAAACTTGACGCCCGCCAGGTTTGGAATGCGCCCACCGGCTCGCTCGAGAAAATCCGGAACGGAATGATTGATGCCGGTCAATTGCGGGATGTCGTAATAGTAAAAGGGAGTCGCTGGAGCCGCAGCAGCAATCGTCGCCATCGAATCAATCAACACATCGAGCGTCCGCGGCTTGAAATAACTCGGCGCCAGAGCCGAGATGGCGTCCGCTTCCAACGATTCGGCCTGCTCGGCCAGAGCCGCCGCATCCCGCAGGCAATTCGCCCCGACGTGCACCACTAGCCGGAGCCCGGAACCGCGCAGCACCTCGCTCCAGCGCCGCGCCAGACGGAGCCGCTCGTCGAGCGTCAGCGACTGGCTCTCGCCAGTGCTGCCTCCAATAAAGACGGTGCCGATGGCGCTGCCCTGCAAATGCTCCGCTTGGCGCTCTATCACCTTCAGGTTCAGTTCTCCCGTGGCATCAAAGGGAGTATGTGTGGCGGCGACCAATCCATGCAAAGGTTGTGAGCCAATCTTTCCGCTCAGTGACATAGTGCAATTCCTCGTGGTGATACGCTCGTGAGAGTCAAGACACATCACTTCGCTGGACTCAAGGACTCGCCACGTGCTCGCGCGGTCGAATCAGGAGCACCAGCACGATTGCCAATACGGCAACGCTGGCAAAGGCTCCAAAGATACCAAACAGCGGCACGCTGCGGTCGCGGAGCAGCCCGAACCCCCAATCAGCCACTCCGCCGCAACTGATACTCACGAGGTTCATGATTCCATATCCGGTCGCCCGCAGTTCAGGCCGGGTAATCTGACAAAGGATCGGCATGTTATTGCAGTCGAAAAAGCCCCATCCCAAGCCAAACAGCAACAAAAAGGCGATCGCTACCCAAAGCTGTCCCGTCAGTGGTGAGTAGCCAACTCCAAACAGGGCCGGGACAATCGCAGCCATCCCGATCGCGCTGACAAAGATTCGGCCCCGCACGTTGGACTGCATCCAGCGATCCGCCCACCAGCCTCCGAGAATCGCGCCGCCAATCGCCGCCAGCTGCCAGTAGAGGGTCGCCGAAACACCAGCCAAGCCCTGCCCAATCCGGAATTCCTCTTGCAGAATGGCGGGCATCCAATCACGCACAACCCAGCCAGCCAACGCTGGCAGCGTAAAATACAACACGAGCAGGATGAACGAGACGTTTCCGAGCAACTCGCGGCCGGCTTGCCAGGGAGACAGCGCGACGGAGGTTCCTCGTTGCGATTGCGCTGGCGGCTCGCGAAGCAGCCAAACGAGCGGCAAGGCATAGAGCAGGCCGACCAGCCCACAGGCGGCAAAGGCCCAGCGCCAACCGAGGTTGGGATTTTCTGCGACATAGCCGCTGAAGCCGCCCAGAATCACACCGGTGTAAATCCCGAACTGATGAATCCCCACCGCGCGAGACCGGGTATTGCCCCAGTGATGAGCCGCAATCAGGGCCAATGCCGTGGGAATGTAAAACGCTTCGCTGACCCCCATCAGCGCTCGCGTCCAGAGCAACTGTTCAAACGTCTGGACCTGACCAGTGAGCCAGGTCACCAGCGACCAGACAAACAAACTGCCACCGATGATCCAGCGGCGACTGTAGCGATCCGCCAGGTATCCGGCGATGGGGCTGAGCACGGCGTAGACCCATTTGAAGACCGCCGGGATCTTCCCCCAATTCGCTTCGCGGGCGATATCGGGCAAGTCGAGCATGACGGACGTTTTCATCGCAGCCAGCAATTGCCGATCGAGATAATTCAGCAGGGCGACCGGAAACAGTAGGGCCACGACCAACCAGGCCGTTCGCAAAGCCGACCGGTCCGGCTCCTTGGGCCCCGACAGTTCCGTGAGCAGGCCGCCCGGAGTCCGCCAATCATTCGAGTCGTTCAGTTTGTCTTGGGTCATCGCTCCGCTCGCTCCCGCAAACTCCAGATTTCGGGTGAGCGGACGCCGGGGCGGGACTCGCCACTGCAGAGTATCCAGGCACCCTCCCAGAAGACCAGCGGCACGGTGACTCGCGCGGCGGGTAGCGTTCCGGCCTCTGCCCACTGGTTGGTCTGCGGCGAAAACGCCCAAACGCGCCGCGAAAATCCGGGATGCTCTGACAACGGTTGGAAGCCGACCCATTCGCCGGTGTCTCCACCGAGCAGCAGGATTTTTCCCGACCGCGCGACCGGCGCGGGAGACGGAGCAGCCACGATCGGCGTCGGTAAATCCGCGAGTTGTCGCCAGCCGTGCTGCGGCTGATAAGCCCAGGCATCGCGGCGGTAAATCCGTTCGGTGCCACCCTTTGGTCCCGGCTTTAAATCCGCTCCGCCAAACAGGTAGAAGGTTTCATTCGCCACCGCGGCAGTCGCCAACATCCGTGGGCCGCCCGGGCACTCGGGCAAGGCTTGCCACAACGCCCCCTGCCGGGCGAGGTCCAGCGACCAGAGCTTGGCGAGCGGACGCGGCGAATCGGGCGCCTCAGTGCCACCACAAACGAAGAGCGTGTGACCGATGACGCCGCCTGAGGTATTGGCCAGAGGCAAAGGCAAATCAGCCAGCGGCCGCTCCCGCAACTGCTGACCGTTCAGTTCGAGCAAAAACACTCGCCTCGAATGCCGCTCGCGATCGCTGCCGCCCACGCATACCAAGCCCAGCGGAGACGAAATGGAAACGCCGTAGGCCAGTGGCTGAGTGAGCTGGCCGACTTCGCGCCAGGCGGCAGGCGGGCGAGCAAGCAGCCAGACCCTGTCGTGCCAAACTTTCGTTCCTCCCTCCCATGGCGGCCGGTCCGGAAAATTCGCACCGCCGGCGACGATCAAGCCTGCTTGAGTCGAGCCGGCAAAGGCCCCTGCCAAACCAAGCGCGTCGGGCAAAGGCTCCAACCGTTGCCACTCCAGTTCCTCGTCCTGAAAGGCGATCCCCGGACCGGCCCAAAGCGTCAGGGCGACGGCTCCCCAAACAAGCAACTGCCTGAACGCAGACAAGTGGCTGCTGCGTACGGCTGATTTCAGCTGGGCCTGGGGAGCAACTGGCATGGAAACGGGTTCACAGACTCAATTGGATGGATTTTGCAAGCTTGATGACCGGAGAAGCAGCTGGTTCCCTGCCCCGCGGTCGCCCCCGACCAGAGGCTGAATTCTCAGCTTGCGGCAGTCTCGGCCCAATTGCAACCGGACTTCGGTTTCACGGACGGGAATCCGGCGGTCAGAAACCAGCCCCAGCACGGCCCGGCCTTGGAAGTTGCTGCTGAACGTGGATAATTCGGATTGAATCCACGTTCCGGACGACTTACCCACCCCAAGCCGCAGGTACCCCCGATGCCCAAAGTGAAACTCTCCCGCTTGGCCTATTCGCGTTCTGGAGACAAAGGAGATGGGAGCAATGTCGGCGTAGTCGCGTACACTCCCGAGATTTATGCTTTTTTGAAGCGGGCACTCACGCCTCAAGTCGTCAAGCAGCACTTTCATGCGATCTGCTGCGGCGAGGTCGATCGCTACGAGGCCGATAACTTGCTTGCTTTGAATTTCATACTGCACGACTCGCTGGGTGGTGGTGGAAGCGAGAGTTTAAAAACCGATGCCCAAGGGAAAACCCACGGTCTAGGGATGCTCCAAATGGAACTGGAGGTTCCAGCGGATCTGCGGCTGCCCGGTTAACCTGCGCCTGCCCGGTTAAGCTGAATCGGCTCTGAAGCCAAGTCGCCGCTTCAGTCAAATTGCCAGTGCCATCGCCTGCGGGAGAGACACGGGCAGAGGAATTTACCGGGCTTCGGGGGGTGGCCGGGTTGCCGGGCTTCGAGCCGAAATCCCCCCAGCTTCCAAGGTCAAAAGGCGAGGAAATTCGCGCTGACCGCTATATTCTGCGCCCAGCCACTCGAATTGGCCTCCTTCCGCCGGACGATAAATCTCCGGTTTCCATCGTTGGCTAGAGTGGAGGTGAGGAACATTTCCCCCTGCCCGAGGTTGAATTAGGTTGGAAGGGTGGCTTTCCGCGAGACTACCAGAACGGCAGGTCTGGCCTGCTAGTCTGGAGGGGGGCATGAAAGCGGGGGATAAGGCTCACCCCAGCACCGTTTGCCGAGCGCCGTCTTCCCAGCGCCTTCTGCTGAGCGCCTTTTGCCGGGCAGAAAACGGCTCGTTCGAATCAATCAGAGAAACCGTCTCCGCAAGGTTGCGGGAGAGAACATGAAACAAGCAATTCCTGGCTCCGTTCGAAAACTGCTCCTCCTATCGCTGGTCGGGCTTTGCCTGCCAATTTCGGGAATCGGCGACGTCAACCTTTGGGGTCAGGACTCAGGTGGCGATCGGGGCGGGCGAGGAGGGCGACGGCGATCGTTTGACCCAGCCAGCTACTTGCAGCGGCTGGATGCCAACGGCAACGGGGCAATTGAACCGGGTGAATTGTCGGACCGCTCGCGAAGTTTCGTCGAGGGGCTCGGCTTTAATCCGGATGAGACCAACTCTCTGGAAAAGATCAAAGCCAAGATCAGCGGAGACCAAGCTGCCTCCAGCAAGTCGGACAGCAAATCTGGCAGCGGATCCTCTCTCGGCTCACCTGAGCGAAATGTAGTCCGCAAGGTTCCCGGTTTTGGAACAACCACTCCCTCCCGGACTCCGGTTCCCAATTTTACCGCCTCGCGGCAGCCCTCGAGCGACGAATTGGATGGGAAGTATGGAAGTGAAATCATGGAACAGGTCAACGCGGCCATTCAACGCTATGACAAGAACGGCGATGGCAAGATCGATTCGGGTGAAATGGGCGAAGGTCGTTGGGGACAACCCGAGCCAAAAGAATCCGACTTGGACAAGGATGGCAATCTTTCGCGGGCCGAGATGGCGGAACGCTACTATCGCCGAACTCGGGGTTCATCCAGCGAGAGCAGTTCTGCCTCGAGTCGATCGGGCCGCGATCGGAGTGAGTCGAGTGACCGTAGCGGCGACTCCCGCGGTCGCTCTTCCCGAGACGGCTCATCCGCTCAGGACTCCGCTGCTTCGCGCGAAAGCCGTTCGGACCGCAGTCGCGGCTCGGAAAATGGCGCCTCTGGATCCGGCGAAACGCGACGCGAAGCCGAACCGGCTGAAGAGCCTCGTTCCAGCGGCGGCGGCGATCGCTATCGGAAATATGCCGACGGTCTGATTCAACAATACGACACGGACAAGGACGGCAGCCTGAACAAGGAAGAACTGAAGAACATGAAGCAGCGTCCCGAAAATGCGGACCTCGACAACAACGGCCTGATTTCGGCTGGTGAATTGACCGAGGCTCTGGCCAACGGGAGCATGGCGGCCGGAGGGGGCGGCGGGAGCAATAACTCCGGCGGCAGCAGCTCCAAGTCCTCCCGAGAGCGCCCTTCCAGTGCCTCCGGCAGTTCAGAAAAGAGCAGCGGGGGAGAGTCCTCCAATTCCTCAGGCAGTGGTAGCTCGCGGTCCGGATCGTCGCGGTCCTCTGGCAGCAAGTTTTCTTTCAATGCCTCCGACAAGAACGGCGATGGCAGAGTCCAAATGCACGAGTTCACCGACGAATGGACGGACGAGAAATTCCAGGAGTTCAAGTCTTACGACAAGAACGGTGATGGTGTTATTTCCAATGCCGAATATCGAGGCGATTCAGGCCGCGATCGCTAGCGATTGACGGGACTCGACCGGCGAGTTATTTGCCCTCGTCATTCAAACATTTCCCATTCTGGCTTTCCTTGGAGTTGGCTATCCAAGAGCGCGGGAACGTGTCATGCTATCGACGTTGATTTCCCCCCGTGAATCGCGTTGGCAGGTACATGAACAGCGACACTATCGAGATCAAATTTACCGATGGCCGCATCAGCCGAATTCGAATCGCCAACGGCTGGCTCGCGGCGGCAGCGGAACCTTCTGCGGAACTTTCTGGGCGGTTTCCACCTGATTCTCCACTTCCCCGCAAGTGCTTACTGGTCTGCGACCAGCATACGGAAGTTTACGCGGCCAGACTCGGCCGGCGATTGATTGCATCGGGATGCGAAATCCAGCAAACTCGCCTTCCCGCAGGCGAAACGACCAAGTCCGCGGAATGGCTCAATCGGCTTTGGGATTTATTGGCGGAGCATGGTTTCGACCGGACTGGCGGAGTCATTGCCGTAGGCGGTGGCGTGATTGGAGACTTGGCCGGTTTTGCGGCGGCCACTTTCATGCGGGGCATCTCATGGTTTGTCGTCCCCACGACGCTCGTTGCTCAAGTCGACAGTGCGATCGGGGGCAAAGTCGGCATCAACCTCGATTCGGGAAAAAATCTGGCTGGCGTTTTCTGGCAACCTGCTGAAGTTTGGGTCGACCCGCAACTCTTGGGAACCCTCCCGGAGCGAGAGTACCTTTCCGGCTTGGCCGAGGTCGTGAAGTATGGCGTGATCGCCGATGCAGCGCTGTTTGAGTTGCTGGAAAGCAAAACCGCCGCAATCAGAACGCGCGACCCGGAGGTCTTGCGGACTGTCATTTGGCGATGCTGCCAAATCAAGGCAGAAGTGGTCGGTGGCGACGAACGGGAGACATCCGGACTCCGCGCCAAGCTGAACTACGGTCACACTTTCGGACATGCGATTGAGAAGGTGGCTGGATACGGGGAGTTTCTCCACGGCGAGGCGGTCGCGATCGGTATGGTCTGGGCGGCGCAAACCGCGCAACGCCTGGGGTTGGTGCCCGCAGCCTTTGTCTCGCGCCAAACTCACCTGCTCCGCGAATTCGGGTTGCCGACCACTTGGCCCGCGGCGCCCAGCGGGCTGATTTTAGAGGCGATGAAACTCGATAAAAAGCGACACGGTGGCTTGCCCCGATTGATCCTGCCGCGGCAAATTGGACTGGTTGAAAGTCTCAATTGGCCCGGTGACAATCTCGTCCTGTCAGCGATCGAAGCGCCCCCTTGAGTCGACGGAAATGAGTGAGCCAATCAGCGAAAGTCCAGAACAGGAACGATTGAAAGCAGCGCTGCGGCTGGCTTTGGTTCCGGGCGTCGGCCCGCGGCTGTACGGTGAACTCGTGGCGAAATTTGGGACGCCCGAGCTGGTGTTGGCTGCCGGCCCCGGCAGCCTTCAGGATGTTCAGGGCGTTGGTTACAAACTGGCCCGAGAAATCGTTGCTTCCGATGGTCGAAAGTCCGAGGTCGATGGTCTGCTGCAACTCTGCGACCAAAACCAGATTCGACTGTTGCAACGCGAGCATGCACAGTATCCGCCAGCCCTCCTTGAGACCTACGACCCGCCCAACATTCTCTATCTGCAAGGCGACTTGCAGCCAACCGATCAGTTGGCGATCGCGATCGTCGGGGCCAGGCATGCCACTAACTACGGTTTGACTCAAGCCGACAAGCTGGCGCGGGGTTTGGCTCAAGCAGGCTTTACAATCGTCTCGGGACTTGCCCGAGGCGTCGACCAAGCCGCGCATCGCGGAGCATTGGCTGCGGGCGGACGAACGATTGCAGTGCTCGGGGGAGGATTGCTGAAGGTTTATCCACCGGAGCATCTCGACCTGGCGCGTCAGATTCAGACTCAAGGGGCGCTGCTCTCCGAGTCTCACCCGCTCCAGGAACCCAAAGGCGGTACTTTCCCCCAGCGGAATCGGATCATTGCCGGATTGAGCCTGGGGGTGATCGTGGTCGAAGCGGCTTTCAAAAGCGGAGCCTTAATCACGGCCCAGGCTGCGATGGAGCAGAACCGCGAAGTGTTTGCCGTTCCCGGCCGGGTCGACAGCCGTTTGTCACACGGGTGTCATCGATTAATTAGGGACGGTGCCAAACTCGTCGAGACTGTCGATGATGTTCTCGAGGAACTCGGTCCGCTGGCCCAACCGATCAAGCGGATTGACCAGCAAGTGGTTCGGCATCCGGCTGAGTTGAAATTAAACGATCAGGAAAGCCGTGTTTTACAGGCGATCGAGACCCAGCCCACCGAAATTGACGCAATTGTAGTCAAGTCAGGCCTGCCGATTGCCAGGGTACTCTCCACCTTGAGTGTCCTGGAAATCCGCCGGCTGATCCGCCGCATCAGCGGCAGCCAGGTGGCTCGCATCTGAAGTCAGCCGGAGCGTTCGATCACCCCAGACCTCCGGCGTCACCAATTGGACGCGCCATGCGGAGTTGCCATGCGGAGTGCAGCAGACCACTTCGAGCTTGGGTCAAGGACGTCTCAGCCAAAACTCTTGCCTCGCTTCGACGCGGAAGAAGCTTGTCGGGGAGTCTGGTGTTCGCCAAAATCATGGGCGGCAAGGCAATGTCCCAACAAGCAGCCAAATCTCGGAAGCTGAAACTCGCCCGGATGAAATCGGCAGTCGCGCAAAAAAAAGCCCGCCAAGTCCTTGGCGGGCCGCGTCGTTGTATCTGTTTTCAGGGAAGCTGCGGATTAAAACCGCCGCGGACGATCACCGCCGCCACCGCCACCGCCGCGATAACCGCCTCCACCGCCGCCGCCACCACCGCCGCCACCTGCCGGCTTGGGACGAGCTTCGTTGACGGTGATCTGCCGACCACCGACACTTTGGTTGTTCAGACCTTCAATTGCCTGTTGGGCTTCTTCGGCGTTTGGCATTTCGACGAAGGCGAAGCCGCGTGACCGTCCGGTTTCGCGATCCTTCACAATCTTTACTGAGGCTACGGTGCCGTAACTCTCAAAGGTCGTCCGCAATTCTTCCTCAGTCTGGCGAAAAGAAAGGTTGCCTACATAGATATTGGTCATCAAAAATCTCCGACAAACAAATCGCGTCCGGTCACCATGCCAAAAAACCCGCTGCTCTGACAAAACCGGCAAAAGTATCGGCTCAAAGAGAGACTCGCCAATCACCAACTGCAAAAGCCCGATGTGATTGCCCCATCCGCGAAAAACATTCTTCACAGGGACTGATGGAGCAGACACCGACCAGACGTGCCCTTAGCATGACAGAGCCAAATATCAACGTCAATTCTCTTTGGGCGTCTTTTTCCCCAAAATCACGGCGGGTGGGGCGCCGATTGCCGCTGAACCTCTCGTTTGGCGATTTTCCCAAAGTCTTGCAAACCGGGAGCAAGAGCCGGCGGACTGGGGGCGGTGCTTGGCCGATTCGAGAAATTTTTCGGCCAAAATCGCGGTTCCCTCGCCTCGCTCGCGCTCACCAGGCGGGAATCGGTGGCCCTTTGGCTCAGAGCCCCCCCCGAACTGTTGCGATGGCCTCTGTTTACCACCACTCCGGTTCAGCCAGCCGCTGTAGCTCCACAGCCGACAGGGGTTCGGGAACCGGGCCAGCCAATCTCCAAATTCGATTGACCTGGATTTTCGCCGCCTGATAATTGACTGGGGTCCGGAAATCGCTGCCGCCCAACGGGGCAGCTGTCGCCGCAACCCCGCAGAGGACAGTGCTCCCCGAACGGTTTCACCGCTTCGTTCGAGGTCTGAAATGACTACGTCTCCGCCCTTATCTGGAGCCTCAACTCCCCCTCCGCGCTCCATTTCTCAGGAACCAAATCAATGCGCTGCCCGGAGTGTCAAAAAAAGCTTGAACAGTTCGCAATCAGTTGTCCTCATTGCCGCTGGAGCTTGACTACTGAAATCGAGCGAGCCGCGGTACGAAACCCGGCAGCGACTCCGCTTGCCAGTTCGGGATCACCCAAATCGGATTTTGAGCTTCTGTATCAAAGCTCCCTGGACTCACTCGAGGGCGGAGATCCGCAAGCGGCTCTCAAGACCATCAATCGCGCCCTCCAATTGGTTGATGACGAACGCTACCAAGAAGCGCTTGCCGTCCGCGGTTACATTCATTACCAGCTGGGAAACCAGTTTGAGGCGATACAGGATTGTACCGAAGCAATTGACGCGGGCTGGTGGGACGCGCGCACGTTTGCCTGGCGGGCGGCCGCGTATGCTGCCGAGCAACGTTGGCCGGAATCGTTCGCTGACCTGGACCGCGCTCAACAACTCGCTGGCAGCGGCCGGGCGCGTTACGAACAACTGCAATTGAGCTACCTCGCCGAAGCAGAGGTGTATTACCTTGCCGAGCTGGAAAAATACCCGAACAATCCTCCGTTACTCCGACAACTTGGCTGGTGTTACCTGCAATCCGGGGCGAACGAAAAGGCCGGCCCGGCGTTTCAACGCTGCCTGCAGATCGACGAGCATGAAGCTTGGGCTTGGCTGGGCAAGGCGCGCATCTCGCGCAGCTTGCAGGAATGGCCTCAAGCCGAGTTCGCAGCCCAGCGGGCGGCGGGTGCGGCTGAGCCCGAAGTGGCGTGGCTGGGCCAACTTGAGTTAGCGAGGATTCAGCAGCTCAGCGGCAGTCGAGGTGCCGCTGCGTTGACGTTAAAAGACCTGCAGGCGAAGGCAAATCGAATTCCCAAACGGCTGTTGGCGCTCGCCGAGCTTTATCAGGATTTGGGAAATCCGGCGGCCAGTCTCCAGGTACTCAAGCACTTGCTGGAGTTCCAGCCGGAGCATTTACCGGCCATTCTCTCCAGGGCAGCCGCGTTCCGTCGACTTCAAAACTACCCCTTGGAAGTTGCGGAATATCATCGCTACCTCAAACTCCGCCCGAACGACCAGCGCGTGCTTTTGGCTCGAGCCCAGGCGGAACTCGCGATTCAACAATTTGACGCTGCGGTTGAAGACGCGAATGAGGCGCTGCAACTCGATGTGCTGGAGACTGACGCTTACCTCGTCCGCGCGGCTGTCTTTCACGCCCGACAGGATTACTCGGCAGGTTTGAGTGAAATTGAACACGCCCTGAAGCTCGACAATCGGTACCCTCCAGCTTATCTCTTGCGGGGAAAACTGCAGGTGGGACTGGCCCAGTTCAGTGAGGCTCTGGATGATTTTTCCCGCGCCTTGGAACTGCTCTCGCCCGAGGAGACCAGACTGCGCGGCGAGGCCCACTATTTCCGGGGGACGACTCGGTTTGAATTGCAGCAGTTTCGGGAAGCCGTCACCGATTTCGAGCAAGCCATTCGCTGCCAACCCGCCCATGCGGGCGCCTGGGTTTGGCTGGCTAATGCCAAATCGAAATTGGGGCAGTGGAACGAGGCGGTGCAGTTTTTGCTGCGTGCCCAGGCCGCGCAACCGAATCTGGCCCGAAACTATCGCCTCCTGGGCGGAAGCATTGCCAACCGGGCCGTCGAGGAATTCACGCGAGTCCTGCCAACGCGTGACCTTTTTGAATCCCAGCCGGCAGACAACCGCTTTCGCTCTGACGGAATTGAGCGACTCGACCAGCCTGTTCGCCAACAGGAAGTGGAGCCGCAGGTGCAGTCGGCCCGCATCGGTCGGGCCATGGCTTACCAGTACCTGGCCCAATACGAACCTGCGGTGCGGGATTACAGCCTCGCTTTGCAGACAGCGCCCGAGGAACTCGACCTCTGGTTCCGCCGCGGCCAGGTCTGGCAACAGCTCGGGGAAGACCGGCGGGCACGACACGACCTCGCCCACGTCATTCATCGCCAACCGGAGCATCATCTGGCGAGATTTTATCGAGCGGTTTCCGCGGCTCGCTGCGGCGATACGGAACGGGCCATCTCGGACCTGATCAAGGCGATTCGCATTTCACCCAACCACACCCGATATCATTTGCTTCGCGGCGAATTAAACGCCCGCCTCGGCCGGTTGTCCAAAGCCATTCGCAGCTTTTACCGGGCAGAGAGCCTGGAGCCAAACAACCCGGCGGTTTATCGCTTCCGAGGCGAGGCCCGTTGGAAAAAAGGACAGACCCGCGAGGCACTGGCCGACTGGACGCGGTCGCTGGAGCTGAATGCCGACCAAGGCGATGTTTACGCATTGCGGGGCAAGGCTCGACTCCGCACCGGCGACCCCCAAGGTGCCAAATCCGATTTCGAACAGGCGATTCGACTCAAGCCGCAAAACCTGATGGCCGTCATTGGCCGGGCTGATGCCTTGTCTGCATGCGAGCGCAGCCAAGCGGCCCTGGCACGCGGCCGAGTCTATTACTCGATGGGCGCGTGGTCAAAGGCAGCAGCTGATGCCGACATGGCTCTTGACTTGCGTCGCGACCACCTCCGCGTCCACTTGGCTGCCCGCTATCTCCGCGCCCGCGCCCTCATACAGTCCAATCAACTGGCCAACGCGGCCCGCGATGTGCGGAAAATCCTCCGTCTGCAGCCTGACCACCCCGGAGCGATGACTCTCTCCCGCTGGCTGCAGGATCCCACCCAACCTCGTCCCCCTGAATTGCAAGCGCCCCTCCAGAAGCTGAAATTCAACAAGCCCCAAATCGTTCGGGCTCCACTGCAACTCAATGGCTCCGCTGAGGCTTGGAATGCGGAGGGTCCATTTGACAACTGGATTCTTCGCGACCGGGACCGGCGCGAATTCGGCCCCGTGACCAAAGCGGTCCTCAACGACTGGGTGGAACAAGGCCGAATCGGTCAGGGGATGCGGCTCCTGCGGGGTGATTGGTCCAAATGGAAACGGGCTGAAAAAGTCTATCCCGAACTCGCGGCCATGGAACGCAAATAAACCTTTGTCAACCTGGCGCGATTTTCATCGCACCTTCTCAACCACTTTCTGCAAACGTTCGAGATTGGCTCGCATCTCGGTGCGCCACGAACTCCCTCTTGGAAGGTTGGCCGCGGGGGCAAAAACGAGACTGGTGAACCCCCGCGCTGCGAGCGCCGCCTCGTTCTCAGCGCTCGGAGTTGACTCCCAGACAAAAAGCTTTGCCGGGAAGTCTTTCAATGCACTGTCCAACTCGGCCCAGCCCGACTCGTCTGGCGACTCGGTTGGCTCCCAATGGAGCGAGCGCAGATTGAGTTCATATTTCCGCTGCCAGTACTGATAGACCGGATGCGAAACGATAATCGGTTGTCCCTTGAGCTCCTCGGCCAACTGCTGCATTCGGGAGTGCATCTCCTGCAACTCGGCGTTGTAAGCCGCATGTCTCCGGTCAACCTCCTCGGATTCTGAGGCGGGCAACTCTTCCACCAGGCGGTTGCGAACAGCCGTCACCTGGGCCATTGCCTGTTCCAAGTCCAGCCAGGTTGTACTCGCGGTTCCGGGATGGGAATGTTCACCGCCGGGGCCATGCGTGTGAACCAAGGCATCGGTTTCGATCCACTTTTCGCGGAACGAGTTAGCCGTTCGAACCATTCTCGTCGCAGGGAGGGCAACGCTGGCCACCCAAGGTTCGTAGCTGGCCCCGTTGAGGATGATCAAGTCGGCGCCCTGCATCGTTTGCAAGTCCTGGGCGGTTGGCTTCCAAGTTGCCGGGTCGCCCCCCGGTGGCACGAGAAACAGCAACTCGACGCGCTCACCCCCCAGGGCAGTCACGGCATCGGCCAGAAACGCCTGCGAGGCGACGACTCGCAGTTTGCCCGACTGTTCAACGGCGGCCTTCGATTCGCCGGGGCCGAGTTGGGGTGCTTTGTTTGGGTTGGCTGAGGGCTGGCATCCAGCCGTCAACCAGAGCCCGAGCAGCACTAGCCAAGCTCCGACTGTGGTGGTCCCGTCCCGCAGGTATCCGATCTTCCGCTGGCGACACTCTTGGACCGTTTGCATTACCGGCATCTCCTTTTAAACCATTCCGCTGCAACGACGGCTAAGTGTCCTCCGCCGAAACGTTAAAGTCAAAAAAAACCGATCCGTCGCCGTCGCCCAACAGGCTGGGAAAACTCACAGCTTAGCGAGTGACTTCTGACCGAGTCGTTCATCGCCACCTTTTTCCCGCTGGATGAGGGCGAGTGGCCCGGGGCGCCAATCACGTTCCGGTTGCTGTCAAAGCTCACCACCCAAGAGGGGCCGAATCGACTTTAGGCCGCGACTTCCACGGTGCCTGCCGGCCCCCAAAAGCCCTAGCGAGTTTGAATTTGCCGGGTTGATGTGTTTATTCGGATACGAGCCCCGGCGGTGAAGCAAAACCGCCCAAGGGGCTTGGGGGAAGGCCCTTCCCAATCAGTGCTTTTCTGATTGAGATCGAGGGGAGGGGGAGTACAATGGAGACCAGCGTTAAAAAGCCGGTTCAACCCTGGCAGTGAAGCCACGTTGGCAGTGAGGCCATTGAACCGCCGTTTGGGATGTGTCGCCGCCTTTGAATCGAGGAGCAGGTTTAGTCATGGGTATCAATCGCCGCCGCCGGGATGCCAATCGCTCGGGGGACAAAGTCAGGAACTTGAATACCAGTCGTGGCCGCCGTCGCAGCAACACACGCAACACGGCATCTCTCAATCTGCGGTTCGTATACGAGCAATTGGAATTCAGAAAGGTCTTGGCACCCCTCTTCCCCGTCTACGTCGGCGAGACCCTGACGCTGGGGAATCCGGACTCCGCCGCTGCGGCTCCCTACCCACTGGCCGAGACATTCAACCTCTCGACGAATCCCACGGCTTCCAAAACGCTTTATCTCGATTTCAACGGTCACCGCTCTGTCGACAACGACTGGGGCCATGACATTGTTTTTCCCGCGTTCGATCGGGACGGCAATCCCGGTGCTTTTTCCGACGCGGAACTGATTGAAATCCAATTGATGTTTCAAAACGTCGCGGAAGACTTCGCGCCGTTTGACCTGAACATCACAACCAAAGAACCGACCCTCGATGCTTTGATTCGCTCCAGTGTGACCGACCCCGTATTTGGCATGCGGGTAGTGCAAACCCAAGCCACTGACGGATTCGGTGACGGCATCGGTGGCGTTGCCTATCTGAACAGTTTTGGGCCCAATGAGGACACGCCCTGCTTCTCGTTTAATCAGGGCGTCAACAACGGAGCAATGACGATCTCCCATGAGGCTGGTCATACGTTTGGCTTGCGACACGATGGACTGAGCGGACAGGCTTATCACCCTGGAGTTGGGTCCGGACCAACCGGTTGGGGGCCAATCATGGGCGCTCCCTTCGGTAAAAACCTCGTTCAATGGTCGCGCGGCGAATACGTCGGAGCCGACAACACCGAAGACGACTTCGCGGTAATCACCCAAGTGCGAAACGGGGTGAATTTCAAGACGGATGACTTCGGGGACACCTTTGCCACTGCCGCTAATCTTCCGGTAACCGGGCGAACCGCGTCGACCTACGGCTTTATCACCCGCTCGACCGATGTCGACATGTTCAAGTTCAAAGCCGGTACCGGCCTTTCGACCTTCAACATCCGCGGTTTCCAAGGTAATCCGAATCTTGATGTCGTGGCCCGCGTCTACAACTCGGTTGGGACGCTGGTCGCGACCAGCAATCCGCTGGACGATGTCAACGCAAGTTTTTCGGTGAACTTGAACAACGGAACCTACTATCTGGCGATCGACGGGACGGGAAAAGATGGCGTTTACACTGACTACGGCAGCGTCGGCTTCTACACCCTGGATGCCGATATCCCCCGACCAGCAACTGTGCTGGGAGAATCGGGAGTGATCGTCGGACTGACGAGCACTTGGCGAAAAATCAATCTCCCGAACTCGTTTGATAACCCGGTCGTGGTCATGGGTACGCCGACCCGCTTGGGTGGTGAGCCCATCACGGTACGCGTGCGCAACGTCACCCCCAACAGTTTCGAGGCTCGGATCGACGAGTGGGAATACCTTGACGGCGTGCATGGCCGTGAGGATGTCAGTTTCCTGGTGCTTGAGGCGGGCTCCTACACGCTGCCTGACGGGACCTTGATCAAGGCCGGCAAATCCCAAGTCAATCATCGCTGGTCAGCGGTTAACTTCAGTGGCGCCGGCGCGTACACATCCGCTCCGATCGTGCTTTCCCAGGTGGTCTCGACTAATGAAAACGTCGCCGTGACCACCCGTCACCGAAGCGTTGGGACGTCTGGTTTCGAGGTGCGAGTCCAAGAAGAAGAGGCGGCCGATCGGATTCACGCTCTGGAAACCGTCAGCTGGGTGGCGATTGAACTCGGCACTGGCAGCTACAACGGCCTGGACTTCGAAGCCGCTGTGACGCCCAACGCAGTCACCCATCTCAACTACACGGTTAACTTTGCCACCAATTTCCCCAGCCGCCCGGGCTTCTTCGCACAAATGCAGAGCCACAACGGTGGCGACCCGGCCACGGTCCGGCACAATGGCCTGACGAATCGCTCGGCTACCATTTTCCTGGAAGAGGAACGTTCCTTCGACGCGGAGGTTGCTCATAACCCCGAAGTCGTCGGATGGCTGGCGATGGAGACCGGCAGCCTCGTACTGCCGCCGGGCGGGATGCCTCCGGAGAAGATGGTAATGGCACCGGGTAAAAATGGCTTGAAGTTTGAAACCGCGGGGGAACTGGCGGCTGCTGCTGCTCTGCAGCGGAGCTGGAAAGAAGACACCAAGCCGTTCGGCTCACATGAAGGCAAGTGCTGCTGCCCGGGTTGCTCCGGGGAGTCTGTGCTCGATGATGGCCAATCCGGCGCGGGCGATCTCGCCAGCCTGATTCTCGGACTGAAGATGCAAGCTCCCACCAACTCGGGAAAAGCAGCGACTCAGCCTCTGCAGAGCCCGGGCCTGTTTGGCCCGCTGACACTCGCTGGCGCTCAAACCCGCGGCGTTTCCGACTCGGTGGAGCGAGACTGGTCCAGCTCGTCGAGCAAATCCAACCGAACTGAGAATAATTCGGATTCACCACTGTTCTCCACTCCCGGCACGAAGCTGCTGTAAGCTCACTGCCAGTTGCCTGAGTCAACTTTGGACTGCTATCCTGAAACCACCGCCTGATTCCAGCGCGGTGGTTTTTTTGTTGCTGAATTGATCGGTTCCGCGTTCCCGCAGCTGAACGCGCGCGATTCTCTCCAACTGGTGTCGCCCTTGCCGCAAATCTCCACTTGCTCAGCCGCCCAATTAAGGGAACAAGTCGCTCGGTTCTATGCCGGGAAGTTTTCCAATATCCCCAGCTCGATTTGCCTCGCCCCGGGACGAATCAACCTGATTGGCGAGCATGTCGACTACAACTCAGGCGTCGTCCTCCCCTTCGCGATCGACTTGCACTCGGCGGTCGCCGTTGGCCTCAATTCAACCTCATTGATCCGGGTCAGCTCGCAGCTCGACGGAGTCGTGCACGAACTCTCTGCTGCTCCAGACGCGGGCCGCTGGCCCGGCTGGCTCCGCTACCTGCAGGGAACTCTGAAACTATGGAGCCAACGGACGGAGCGTCCACCGTTCGGATTCGACCTCGCGGTCACCTCGACCCTCCCCATGGGTGCCGGACTTTCCAGCAGCGCGTCGCTCTGCGTGGCGATCCTGAGTGCCTTGCAGACTGCCGCTACGGGGAGGGCCTCCCTGCCCCAGGTCGAGCAACCTCCAACTTGGGAGCAGGCGCAACTCTGCCAGCAGGTGGAGCACCAGTTTGCGAATGTTCCGTGCGGGCTGATGGATCAACTGGTGGTTCTGGCTGGTCAGCGGAACCACCTGCTGGCGATCGACTTTCATGAGATGACCCTCGAGCCGATACCCTGGCCCGGTTCCGATCTGAGCTGCCTCCTGATTCACACCGGCGTGCAACATGATCTGGCAACCAGCGAATATGGTTTGCGTCGCGCAACTTGCGAATCCGCAGCTCGCAAGCTCGGCGCTCTCAGTTTGCGATCCGTGACTTTAGAAAACCTGCTTGCCGCAAGCTCTGCTCTGACCGATCTCGAATTCAAACGGGCGCGGCATGTGGTCAGCGAGATTGAGCGGACCATGCAGGCCACCGCCAACTGCCGTGCCGGACAAGCCGAACAGCTGGGCCGCTTGATGGACGAAAGCCACGTTTCCTTGCGAGATGACTACGAAGTGAGCTGCATGGAGCTTGATTATCTGGTGGAGCAAGTCCGCCAACTGCCGGGTGTGCTGGGAGCGAGAATGACGGGCGGCGGATTCGGTGGCTCCATGATTGCCCTGCTGCCGACCCAATCGCTATCTCTGTCGTTACTTGAAAAATTGCTCGCGACCTACGAGTCCAGGTTTGGACTGAACCCGCGCTGGTTGCTTTGCCAGCCGAGCTCGGGGTCGATTGAATTGAACTCGGGTGATTAGACCGCGGCGAAGAGGGGTCGATTTCGAAAACAGCAGACAAGTGTTATGCTGGGACTTTGGCT
>JAJTFE010000041.1 GCA_021298375.1 Blastopirellula sp.
CGGCCGCGGAAATAGCGGCGTCTGCAGTTGTGCCCCTCGCCTTTTTGGCTGTGAGCTTTATGGTGGCGAGCTTTTTGGCGGCGAGCCTCGTGAGCTGCAATCCGGTGAAGTCGAGTCCGCTGGCGGCGTTGATGGAGGTCATGGCTCGTTCTCCGTGGCCGATGGTGGAATACTGGCGTGTGGGGTGGGGAGAGTAGCAGAGGGCCTGCTCTGCGGCAATCCGAAAATTCCCCGCGGGACGCCCGGGCTGGAACAAAAAAAGCGGCTCGTCGGAAGGCCGACGAGCCGCTGGATTCTGCTTGAGCCTCTGGCCTCAAAGCGGCCTCAGCTGATGTTCAGCCGATTACTGCGGCGGGAAGCCGTTGGCCAGGAAGGCGGCTGCCTCGGCATTGATGGCCGGTTGGCAGAAGGCTCCGAAGGCCGGGAAGTTGATTGGCCCGATGAAGGTCGTCCCACCACCAAAGCTGTTTGTCGCCCCATCCAGTTCCAGGCGGAAGTCGGGCCCGGCACCGAGATTGGTGAATCCCGCATCCAGCGTGAAGAAGTTGTTCGTCATCGCAATGCAGGTTGTGGAGGTCGCCCCGTTGCTGATCAACAGGTCTTGAATCCCGTTGTCGACAATCGGGTCGTTAGTCGGGTCTTCACCCAAGTCGTTACCCGAGAAGTTGTTGTTGGCCAGCAGCAGATTCGTGGCGGCATTCCCCGAGGTGTCAACTCGCAAGCCGCGTTCGAAGTTATCGGTGACCAGGTTGTTGGTGATGGTGCCGTTGAGCCGGGCGTCATCCGTGGCTATCAAGGAGATGCCATGGAAGAAGGGCAGGCCACCTGTGTCACCATTGTCGGTGATTTCGTTGCCGTTGATGGTCACGAACAGCGAGGCGTCACCCGAGGCAATGGCACCGATACCGCTGCCGGTAAAGTTGGTGATCGAGTTGCCCTCGGCCAGCAGGCGGGTTCGGTTATCGACGCCGACGACGGTGTTGTCTCCGTCAGCCAGAATCCCGATACCATTGCCACTGCCACCGTTGAGCAGCGAGTTTCTGACCACGATGTCGGCGAAGGTGTCCGACCCCGTGGAGACCAGGACAGCACTGCCGCCATTGTTGTTGAGCGTCGAGCTGTCAACGGTGAGCGAATTGACAGCCAGGTTCGCGGTCGTGTCGATGTCCAGCGAGATGCCGTCGCCGGCGTTACCCGAAACGGTCGAGTTCTCGACCAGCAACCGCAGTTGGGCGTCGCTGATGACATCTCCAACGATACCGCTGCCGGTTGCCGTGTTGTTCACCGATGAGGAGGAAATGGTCACATCCAGCAGGGACGTGCTGGCCGAAGGGTCGCCGGCGACGAGCCGGATACCACTTCCGCCCACCACACCATTGCCGTTGACGCTGGTGTCCTCAATCAGCACATTGTGAGTGGCCCCGCCGAAGGAGTCGAGCCGGATACCATCCGCGTTATTGGCATTGACCAGGTTGTCGATGATCTCGGTCTCAAGCAATGTCCCGACATTGTCGGCCGTTGCCACGATACCGGTTCCGTTGCCATTGATGGTGTTGTCCTGAATCAACAGCCGCTGCGTACCGGCTTCGAGCAGATTGAAGATACCTGCCCCGGAGCCGATGCCATTGCCGGTGATGGTGCTGGTCCCGCCGTCGAACGAGCTGATCAGCGTTCGATGCGTCGGGTCGGTGTTGGTCCAGTTCTGGATGCGGATGCCATTGGAGATGTTGCCGGTAATCAGGGAGTTGAGGAACTCCAGATTGCCATCGCCACCGTTGACATGCAGACCATTCGCCTGATTGTCGCGGGAAGTGTGCGAGAGGAACAGGATGTCCGCTCCATCCCCGGTCGTGTTCAGGAAGTTGACCAGCCGCACACCGTCTCGTCCATTGGCGTCGGTGATGTTCGAGTCGAACGTGATTTCGGCGGCGTCGTAATCGGAGATGCTGATACCATCTCGCAGATTGCCGCTGATGTCGTTGTCCTCAAAGCTCAGGACCGAAGTCGGGTCGGTGTTGTTGGTCAACCGGATGCCGTCAAACCCGCTGGTCGTGATGGTGTTCCGGTTGAACTGCCAGTCGCCAGTGAAGTTGTTCAGGGCGATGCCATTGAGAATGGTATCGTTGATGGCGACGTCTTCGATCACACCGTTGTTCACGCCCGTTCCGAAGATGCCGTTGCCAGTATCCGCGGCACTGCCGTCGATGATGATGCTTCGAACCACGTTGTCGTTGGCCAGGGTAATCGCTGGCCCACCGGCGTTGCCGCTGATCCGCGGTCGGTCGGTGCCAAGGTCGTTGCAAAGTTCGAAGAACTGACCGCCTTGAATCGGAATCAGGTGGGCAGAGCCATCGCCGAGGAGCATCTGGCGATCCTTCAGCACGATCCCGTTCGACATGCCGAAGTCGGTGCCATTGCCGCGATGCACGAAGATGATGGCGTCGGTTCCGGCCGCAGCTTCGGCGGCAGCCAGAGTCGTGAAGGGAGTCTGGGCTCGACCGTCAGCAAAACCCGGGTCGGCCGTGTTGTCGACGTGGTACACGTTGTAGGGAGCACCAGTGTCGGGGTCGATGGCCAAAACCACATCCTGGCGGAAGCGGACGATGTGGTCGTTCCGCAAGGTCGGTTCCAGATCCCGGCCTGCCATTGAAAACTCGTTGCCGCGGGCATTGACACCAAACAGGTAGGCCAGCTGCAGCACACCTGTCGTGTCGAAGCGGTCGTCCTGGTTGACTTCCGCACTGATGATCAGCCCTTGCAACAACTGCATGCCGAACCGGACGCGACCGCCACCGAAGAAGTCGACGAAGTCTGACTGGTAACCGTAGCCACCCAAGTCGAACGAGCCGTTGACCATCCCCAGTGCCCGCGGACGAATCCGCATGGTCACGTCAAAACCACGCAAGGCACTGTCGATTCCCGGTTGCAGCACAATCGCATTGTTGAAGAAGCAGTTGGCTCCGGTCGGGTCACCCTGCGAATAGTCGGTCGTTCCCAGCGGGAAGTAACCGTTGCCAATCAGGTCCCAGCGACGCGTCTTGATACTGCCAGTCAAACCCAACTGCGTGAAACTGTGCGAGAAGTCCCGGTCTTGGTCGTCGTCGTAGTCGAACCAGCCGCCGAGGCTGACATCCGCGCCCGCGGCCTTGATCGAGTAAACCCGCTCCAGCCCGATGTTGGTGAAAAAGCCACTGCTTTCCCAGGCATAATGCCCCCGCATCTCACCAACCCAGCGGCCATCGAAGGCGTCCTGGAAGAGATGGGTCTTTGCACCCAAGGTCAGGTACGAGCCTTGATAACCCAGACCTTGGTCGGCCAGGTTGGTCGCTACCCACATCCTGCCGGGCATCCCCACCTGGAAGTCGGCCATCATTGGCTGAGCCACAGCTGGTCCCATCGGCATTCCACCCGCCGGCATCATCTGCTGCGCATTGGCCGCATCTCCCCAGGCAAGCGCGGCCAATCCTGCTAAGGCCAATCCCAATCTCTTCTTCATCGAATTCTCCCGTGGCGAACTGTTCCGACGGTGTTGCCAGTTCTCTTGCTCAGCCATTCAGCCAAATGCTGGCGCATTGCGCCCGCATAAGCCGGATACGTGGTAAAGGGAATCGACATGGAAAGATCGGACTCATTAGGATTTTCACTACGATTCGCACAATTCGTACGGTTTAACATCCTCCCGGGTGAGGCCCCCGGCAAACTGGGTAGAAGAGGCTTTCCGCCAGTAACGGACAAACTCGACTTCGGCACCACCTGCCAACGCTTTTCCCCAGCCTGCTAGCGAAACTGCTGCCAGCGCGAACTGCTGCCAGCGCGAACTGCTGCCAGCGCGAACTGCTGCCAGCGGGAGGCGGACGCTGGACCAGCGCCAGCCGAATCAAACTCGCCGATGACCGATTGGACGAAGCCGGACAGGGGAAAATGAATCAGCAGCCGAGCCCGGTTTCCGTCGGGGGCTGCCCGCCCATCGCCGGCCCCTCCCGCTGCAGCTCGTATTCCCGTTGCAGCTGCCGTGCTGCGGTCTCTCCGAGTACTTGGGAGAGTTGGAGATAGGGACGAAGGCCGAGCACTTTGAGCTTTCGCGTTGCCTGATGACCTCCCGTGTTGCCGCAGCTGGAACAGGGACCACCCAGTGAGCAGCCGGGCCACTCCGCTCCGCAAAAGCGGCAATGGTCTGGCAGGCTCCAGGACTGTCCATCGGACCAACCCGCCGGGACAGGTTCCATCCAGAGGCTCATCCCCCGTTGCTCGGCATGGTCCAGTGCAGCGATCAGCTCTTCGTACTTAGATCCGACGCGGCGAGCAACAGTCTTCGGGCTGAGACGACTTGGGCTGGTGAGAGCGCAGGTCCGCTCCAAACCCGAGTCCAGGAACAATCGTGAGCTTCGCCGCCTTCGGTCGCAGCTGCCCGCCGTTCGATTTCCTGCCGGCGTTTCACCCAGGCCGCCCTGGTTAATGGAAGGCTTTCTTCCGGGACGACGAGCGGAAGCAGGCCAGTGCAGGCTGCCCAGCGATTGAGGTTGGGAGTTGGGTTGGCGGGGCAGGCTCGACAAGCTTCGCTCACGCGCTGGCCGCCTCCCAGCGGAGCGGTGACTTCTTCGATCGGCACCGCGACCACTTGCTCAGCTTTGGACAGGGGAGCGAAACAGTAGCCGCCATAGCTGCGGCCTTGAGCGATCGCCCGCGAGACCTCCTTCACTCCCCGCAGTTGCCGCCAGGCAGTTTGCGCCGGATTCCGATTTTGCGCGGCAGGTCCGCTCGGACGCATCAAGGGGCAGTCCGCCCTGATCGCCCAACGAATGAAGGGTGGCGTTGAGCCAATGATTGCGGCTGCCCGTTTCATCCTCGTGGCGCGCTCCTGAGTTGGCGATTGGCGTCAGTGTTTGAAGTGCCGCACGCCAGTCAGAAGCATGGTCAGTCCCAGTTCCTTGGCCGCGGCAATCACATCCGGATCTTTGACTGAGCCGCCGGGCTGAACGATCGCCTTGATTCCAGCCTCTGCGGCCAAGGGAATCGAGTCGGGAAAAGGGAAAAACGCGTCCGAGGCCAACACTCCCCCGCGGGCTCGCTCGCCGGCTTTCTCCAGAGCGATTCGCACCGAGTCCACGCGACTCATCTGCCCCGCACCTACGCCGTAAAGACTGGAGTTGCCCGAGACGGTAATCGCGTTCGACTTGACCTGGCGGACAATCGTCCAGCCAAACTCGAGTTCGCGCAGCAGGGCTGCATCCGGGGCTGATCCGGCCACAAGCTGCCAAGAGCCAGAATCATCCGGCAGGTTATCGCTGGTTTGAACGAGCAGTCCGCCCGAGAGGCTGCGGTACTCCAGTTGCGGGGCGGGTGGAACAAAGGAACCAGTCGCGATCAGTCGCACGTTGGCTTTCCACTTGGGCTTGGTGGAGAGCAATTGCAGGGCCAGCGGGTCAAAATCCGGAGCGACGATTGCCTCCACAAACAATTCCCGATGACTGCAGAAAAACTCCGCGGTCTCGACGTCGACTGTGCGATTGATGCCGACCACCGATCCAAAGGCGCTGACCGGGTCTCCGGCAAAGGCCCGCTCGCAGGCGAGGGCCAAGTTGGCGTGCTGGGCGGCTCCGCAAGGGTTGTTGTGCTTAATCACGCAGCACGCCGGCAGCGACAAGTTGCGCACGATGGCGAGCGCGGCCTCGGCGTCCAGCAGATTGTTGTAGGACAATTGTTTGCCATTCAATTGTCGCGCCGTGACCAGTGCCGGTGCCGTGACCAGTGCCGGTGCCGTTGACTCGCTGAAAGCATACAGAGCAGCCTGCTGGTGGCTGTTCTCGCCGTAGCGCAGGAGATCAACTCGCTGCAGCGCGAGTTGCAGTTTTTCGGGAAATGGCTCAGCGGACTCAAGAAACTGGCGGCCAAAGTAATCGGCGATCAGGCGGTCATATTCCGCGGTGTGCGCGAAGGCAGTCGCCATCAATTGCCGACGGAAAGAAAGACTCGTCTCTCCCGTCGAGCGAAGTTGATCGAGCAGCGCCGGATATTGGCTGGAGTCGGTGAGTACATTGACCCAAGCGTGATTTTTGGCGGCCGCGCGGATTAGGCTGGGGCCACCGATGTCGATGTTCTCGATGGCATCGCTCAAGCTGGAATCTGCGCGGGCAATCGTTTCCCGAAAAGGGTAAAGGTTGACGACTACACAGTCGAAGAGCCTGATTTCCAGGTCGCGGATCGCCTGTTGATCTTCAGCTTCATCCCGGCGACAGAGGATGCCTCCGAAGATCTTGGGATGCAATGTCTTGACCCGCCCGTGCATTACTTCGGGAAAGCCCGTGTACTGAGCCACATCGATGACTGCAAGGCCTGCCTCTTCGAGGTGTTTCCGAGTGCCTCCGGTGCTGTAGAGTTCAAAGCCCAAGGCGGCCAAGCCATGAGCCAGTTCGCGGATACCCGTTTTGTCGCTGACGCTCAGCAGGGCTCGGCGGGTCGGTGGGGTGGTGGCGGAAGTTGAGTTCGAGTTCATGCAGCAGATGTTCAGGCAGATCGGCACGACGGACGGATGGATTGGCGAGCAGCGCGTTCTACGAGAGGAGTCGCGTGTCGTCAAGCCGCGGCGCGAATTTGCCGCCGAACGGGCTCTGGCAGGCGCAACCCGGCTTCGGCCGGATAGTCACCCTGGCAATTGCCTTGAGCATCGCCTGCCTTGAGCATCGCCGCGAGTTGCTCCGGCGGTGGCTGGATCGGCGCAGCAAAAAGGCGACCCGGAAAAGGTCGCCTCAGAAATCGATCACGGTTGTCTTTGGCCCACCAGCGTCCAGCGGAAAACTCGGCCAGAGCCTGGGTGTGGGGAGCATCCGTTAGCCGCCGCCAAATGGATCGTCATCTTTCTTGCCTCCGCCCGAGCCACCACCGCCAAACGGGTCGTCGCTATCTCCCCCTCCCTTGCCTCCGTTGTCCTTACCCCCACTGGGCTTGTCGCCACTGGGCTTGCTGTCGCCGCCAAACGGATCGTTGCTGTCTGGCTTACTCGGTTTGGGGTCTCCGAATGGATCAGCGTCTGCGGGCTTGATCTGCTTTGGATTGACACCATCCGAAAACGGGTCGGAGTCTTCGTTCTTGGGGCGTGAGCGTTTGCTTCCCGGCAAGTCGGGAACGATTGGCTCGATTTGCGAAACTTCATCCAGATGGATAAAGGGTGTCGTCGAGGCGGTTTCCCGGAGGCACTCAATTACTCCTGAGCCGCTGACCAGATAAATCCGGTCCGTAATGTAGTTGACGATTGGCTCCAGGCCGCGGCTGCCGCCGAGGGTCCCGAGTTTGCTCCCGGTTTCCAGGTCGAGGGCCAGAATCAAGTCAGTTGTGGTTTGAACATAGAGGCGGTCGCGACTGGCTCCGACGACCTTTTTGATTCCGTCGAGGTACTTTTCCCAGCCCGGAGCCGTGACGCCGTTGCGCGAGTCGAATTTGAACAAGTGGTTTTCTTCCGTGACCACGAACACATAATCGCCAATCGGGTAGGGCGAGGAACTGCAATGTTCGCCGAGCGAAGATGACCAGACCATGGTCCCACGATTTTTGTCAAACGTGTAGATAAAGCCGTCATGCGAGGCAACAAACATCAGGTTGCCTTTGCTGGTGGCGGGAGCGTTAATCGCGCTGCCAGCCTTCAGCCGAAAGAGGATTTTGCTCATGTTGTCGGCAGGGGCGACGCTGAGGAACCCGCCTTCGGTCGCCCAGGAAACAACCTTGCCGGAAACGGTGGGCGGGTTGAACGCAGTCCCTTTGGAGATCATCGTCTGGGTGCGATTGCCGTTGGTGGTGGCGTCGAAAATCTGCATCCGGCCGTCCGCCAGCGGAACGAAGACCGAATCTTCAGTGGCCGATGGGGCCCCCATCACCGCTTTTTCGCAGCGCTTCTGCCAAAGCAGCTTGCCGTTCGCCGGGTCGAGGCAGTAGACACTGGAGCCGTTGACCGCAGCCACCAGTTTCTTGCTCGCGCCCACGCCGGAGGAAGGAAAAGAGGAGGTCCCGATTTCGGTTTGCCAAAGCAGTCGGCCGCTCTCGGCATCAAATGCCTGGACAACTCCAGAATTGCTCATGCAGTAGATCGAGCTTTTGGGAAGTGTGTACTTGTTGATGCTGACCTGCTCGCTGCTTCCCTCGAACTCGAGGTGCTTTTGCATGACTTCTTGACGGATCTTGGCATACTCCTCGGCAGCGGCGAGGTCTTTGAACGGCTGGCCATCGGGGCCGATTCCCTTTTCCGAAATGACTTCCCGCAGCCGGCCGCCCTGCAGTTCGAAGAAGGTTGTCCCTTGGTCTTCGTCGACGACTAGCGCGGTGTTCACCAGGCCACTGCCGCCGACGCCTCGCGCCTGCGCGAACCAATTCACGACCATCCCGGCTCGTTGAGCCTGGTCGGCAGAGACAATCGATTGGGCCGAGAGAAGACCAGCGGATTGGCTGACCAAACCGGCACAGAGCATCAACATCACAGAGAGTTGGCGCATCGGTAAACTCGCTACAGCAGGAAACGTACGGGGACCGACCTCGGCCTGTAACGGCGAGTCGTCGGTTTCGGTGGGACTGGAATCAAACTGCGGATCAGGCCCAAAGGCAGAATCGCGCAGCCTTACCTAGTTTACTTGAGCATCAATCGCTTGCCCCCAAAATCCGGCGCAGATGGGGCAAAATCCGTGGTCGAGGCAACCAGTTAGGAGGCGAATTCCCGGCCCCATCGGCCCTGAGCCGGCTCGGCGTCCCGTTCGCCCGCGCGGTCGAGGAAACTGCTCAACTGCGCAAGCACGGCGAGCTGAACCGGCAAAAATGCGGGTTTTTTCGCGTCTCCTAGACCAACATCGGCGAAATTTTTAGGATAGCCGAGCCGACGCCGGATTATCCAAATTGTTGGGATTAAGACCGGCTTGGAGCGAGTTGGCCAGTTTCGAGGCGGCCATTCTCAAGCGAAGCTGGCTCGAGCCGGCCGACCTCAAGCCGGAAAGTGTGGGCTGGAAAGGTCAGAGGCTGGGCCGACGCCACACTGCCGGCGGCTGTGCTCTCCAAATAGTGCTCTTTCGACGGTGCTCTTTCGACGGTGCTGCGGCCACGGAGCTTGAGTGGGCGGCGATGGCAGCCGTTGGCAAGCCCCGGGTAACTCCCGGGGGACCTGCCTTCGGAACGACGTTTTCTGCAGCTTGATTTCCGGTTCGCCTCGAGGGCTCGGGGCGTGTTTTCTGCCAGGAGGCTTGGTTTCTTTGAAACGCCCGGGGGAGTCATCTCCTTGCCAAGGCGCTGCGGTCGGCCTGCATCAATTGTAGGGACTGCCGGGGTTAGGGCTGGACTGGTCAGACCGCCGCGAGGAAGTCGCTGCGAGACATAGGGGAAATTGCTTGGGAACGAGAACGAGTCAATTCGATGCAACGATTGACCAGATCCTGGGCTACCTGAATTTCAGCTCGGGGGCTCACGACCCCACGTTTTTCATTGCCCTGAATTCTTTGTTTGCCGGGTTGGCCAGTGCCGGTCGATCCCGCTCGAAGAAGGCGGCCTATGAACGGGTTCATGAACTCTTGTTGGCCAGACTCGGGAAGCTACCCCGAGACAACCCTGTCTTTGAAAATTCCGACCAGGCCCGGCGGGTGATCGAGCTCTGTTTCGACCACGTGTTGCCGGCCTACCTCGATTTTCACCGCGACGTTCTCTTTCACCAGTCGCCTGAGTTCCTGTTCAATTCCTTTTTTGTTGGCCGCGTCCTGGAAACCATTCTCGGCAGTGAACCGCTGAATGGATCGGTCAAGGAGCAATTGCCGCGGCTGCTGGGACGGTTGAACGATTACCTCGGCCACCGGCCAATCGCCGTGCTGGAAACCCAGAAAATGGAGCCGTATCCGCACGAATGGATTCGGCCCTTGCCGCTCTTTATCCAAAATGTCGGCGCCGCGGAGGGGCCCTACCAAAAGCTGATTGAAACGGCACTCGAGATATTGCGACACACCGAGCCCCGGATTCTGCTCGCCGCGCAGTTTGACCCGGACAAACTTTATGAGCTGGCGCTCGACCCCCGCTCGCTCGATTTCGATCACCCGGTCAATCGCCGGCCGAACCACCACTTTGGCCAGTGGGATGAGCATTCGGTGGACAATCGGGGCTACTACCGCCGTTTCATCCTGCATCAGATTACGCTCGACGCCTTGCTCCGTCGCTGCGGCGCGGAAAAAAATCTCGCGCCGGACCAATTGCTCTATGAAGCGGGCGCCGTGCTCGCCTGCACGATGTTGATGGGCAGTGGCGTCAGTGGCTGCGGTCCGGGAGCTTATGACTCCAATACCAACCTCGGCAAGCTGGTGGCAATCATCGCGGCTTACCGGGATCAGTTCTATGCCGGGCTGATCGAAAAGCTACCCTCGGACCACCGCCAGCGGCTGAAGATCGAAGCCCAGCAGCGGCATCAACCGTTCGGAGCGGCCCGCCAGGATATTAACAACCAGCTCGGAGCACAGCGCGATCGGCAATTGGTCAATTGCATGCTCGCTTCCCTCTATGCCCGGATGGGATATGAGCAGGCGGCGCTCAAGCAGGCGGATGTTGTGCCCGTCGCCTCGGCCCGCATCAATTGCCATCTCGACTGCCTGCTCAGCTCGATGCGACGGCTGACCAAAGCTGGCGAACTTTCCGCAGCTGCGGAGATGCTGCCCCGGTTTTTCGCCCAATTGCAGCGGGGGATTGGCTGCGGCGCGATTGTCGATCCCTGGAACATTCTCGGTTGCGACGCCAACTACAGTCTCTTCCCTGCGGCAGAAAACACGATTCGCGACCATCGGGTCGATGAACTGGTGGAGCTGATGAATCAGTTTTTTGCCGCCTGTTCCCGACTCTGGGCTGAAGCCGCCGCGGCCGATCAGTCGGAGTTGTGCGAAGTGATTCGGGGGGGCTTCCTCGAAATCGTCGAGTGGTGGCGCAGGTTTGCCGCTCATGAAGTCATGTCGGTTGACGCCGTCGACCCGGCCGATGTCTACGAAGCGGCAGCAATCGTCGCCAAAGCGCTCAATCTCTGGCATCGCGGCGGAGCCTCGACCGGCGACCTGGAGTTCTGGTCTCAGCATGCCCAGCTGTTTGACTCACCCAGCGCCTATGCCCTCGTGATCGATGCGCTGCTCGAGCGGCGCGACTTCAATACCTCGCGGGCACTGCTGGTCCATTGGCTGAGCCAGGCGGACCGGATTCCGCTTGAGCAGGGAAGTTATTCCTTCCACGACCTGCTCTGGGGCTGGCTGGCCGAACAACAGCGTGATGCCTCGGGCGAAGACTGGCTCGTGGCCAGTGAAACCTGGAACCGGATTCGCAAGTTTTACGACTATCTTGAGGCCAACGCCGAGCACTATTGGAAGGTTCCCGACTTTCAGGTGGGCCGGCTGGCGGGACTGGTGGCACCCGAAGAGGAAGAAGGGGGTGAGTTCCCCAGCGAACCGGAAGAAGAGGATATTTTCGGGGCCGCCTACGAAGACGTCGTTTATCACGATGAGACCGACGACGGTGTCGATTCGCCAATTTACGAAACGGACGATACGGTCGAAACCGAGCTGGAAGCGGAAGTGGACCGCGTTGTCGACCGCCTCCAGTTCCTTGAGTCGATCGCCGACTACTGGCAGATTGCCGCCACGATTCCCCTCCCCTCGCTGGGAGAGAGCAGCGGCGAATCGCTCGAACAGATTCAGTCCCAGTTGCGGCAGCGGCGCGGGTTGTTCGCCAATTGGCTCGACCAGGCGATCCACAATCGCGATCAGTTGATCAAGCTTCTGGAAAGCGTGAACGCCTATGACCTGCCTCGCTCGGGAGTCGACATGGAGTCGATGTCCCAGTACGACCGCCAGCGACTCTACAAGGAATCGTTGATGCAGCAGGTCGCACAGAGCTGCGTGCAGGTCGAAAACGCGATTCGCATGCTGGCCGCGGTTCTCGTTGCCATCGATCATCTGCTCGACGGCAAGAGTTTCGACCGGGTCGACTCCCGACTGGAGCACCAGCGTCCCGTGATTGCGGTCTTTGCCGCGGTGTTGCTCCGGAGAACTGCCGCGATCGTCGACTTGTTCCCCGGCCTGAACGATCACCTCCGGCAACAGCGACTCCTCTACATCCCGCTCTCCCGCGGAGGAAATCCCGAGGAGTTGGTTCAGTTCCGCACGACGCAAGCGGCGATGCGGGCCTTGATGAGTTCCCTGCCCGGCCTTGGTTTGCTGGTGGAAACCTACGAGTTGACCGAACTGGCAATGACCATGGAGCGAAACTGGCCGGTCGACCAGGGTGCCGTGACCGAGTTTGATGAACTCTTCCGCGTGGCCTACACCTCGATGATCAAGGCGGTGATTGATACGGCCCAGCAGTCGCGACTGCCGCCAACCGTCAAGCGGACCAGCAAACAGAAGCAGCAATTCTTTCAGGCAACTGCGGCCGATGATCGCCTGCTCTTTCAATGCGTCGAAGACCTGACCGAGTCGATGCTGATCATCTGGCTGGAACACAGCCGAACGCTTCGCCTCAGTGTGCTGGAAAAGGTCGGCGAACGGACCGCGTGGCAAAGCGTGGTCAAGTTTATCGAGACCTATGGCCACGATCTGTTCACTCAGGAGTTCCTGCAACTCTCCAACGTGCGGGCCATTCTCCATCAGGGAGTCGATGCCTGGCTGTACAAGCTGCTGGGGTCCGAACTCGATGAGCGGCCAAAGTTGCTCGATGACATTGGCCAGGCAATTACGCACCGCCGAGCCGTCGGGATGCTGACCCTGATTCTCGAAGCAATCATTGAAAATTACGGGCGTTATCGCGACTACAACGCTACTACGACCCAGTCCGATCGGGGAGAGATGCTGTACGTGCTGCTCGACTTTCTCCGCCTCGAGCGGCGTTACGACCGAGTCTGCTGGCATCTCAAGCCCGTGGTCCTCGCCCACCAGATGCTGGTCCGATGCGGCGAGACGGGAGTCGCCCGTTCCTGGAGGCGGTCGCTGAATGAACGAGTGGGAAGCGAGGCCACCCGCTATTTGACCCGGCTGCGGAAGCTGCGGGAAAAGTATTCAGTCCAGATGGCCTCGATTGGCCGGCATCTTGAAGGGAAATTCGTCCAGCCGATGCTGATCGACCGGCTGGTCGCTCTGGTCGAGCCGGCCATGCGGGCCAGTGATCCGTCCGATGCCCGCGCGGCGTTTGAAATGCTGCAGACCGAATGCGACACCTTCGCCCGCTCCGCGACCGGCGTCGGCATGGACCTCCCCGAGTGGCTCGCAGCCCTGGAGGAGGAAATTGAAAACGTGGAATTGCCGCCTCGCCTTCGCGAGGGAGCGTTAAACACGACCCCGCTGGTAGCGCCGATTGCCATTCCCGTGGAATCGCTCCTGGAGCAGTTGCGGATGCTCAGCCGCCGGCCCCGCGAGCAGTAAATCAGCCAGCGGCAACGGGCGGCGGCAGCGAACGACCCAGCGGGCTCCAGCGCATGCCCCGCTTCCCGGTCGCGGTCAGTGACGGGAGGTGCTGCGGTGGGGAGGCTCAGATTTCCTTGACCACCACGGGCATCGCGGCGAGTTGAATGGACTTGGCCCGCGCGACGAGCTCGGCGACTCCCTGGGAATGAATCGCAAACTGCAGTTCGAGGGTGATGCTTCGCTTCTCGCCCGGCTTCAACCACACCGTTCTTCCATGCTGCCGCTCGACCGACTTGGGGTTGGGGTAGTTGGTCGCCGGCTCCAGGCCGACTACGTAGCCATCCGCTTCGGCCGCGGGGTTTTTCCAAAGCGAGAAACAGTTCAGTTCGTCAGGCCGAAAGCCAATTGCACTGGCTGCGGAGCCGGAGGCGTTTTCGAGCACGGCCAGAGTCCGGCCCCAATCGTCGGCAAGCGGTTCGAAAAAATAGACCTGTTCTTCGAAGCCCGATGCGGGAGCCGGGACCACGGACCACTGCTCCAGTCCGTTGGCGGCATGCGGAGTTCGCGGGGCGATCCGCCGATGGGGCAGGTGCACCCGCGCCCCGGCATCCAGGAGCGGTTGGCCGAGGTTGTAGTGGTACAGCATTTGAAAATCCCGCGCGGTGCCCGCCAGATTTTCGACCGTGTCGATTACTTCGATTCGCAATTCGTTTTCGAAAAAGCGGTAGGTCGTCCACAGGCGCCACTTGTCGAAGTGGAATCGTACTTCATCCACGCATCCACCCACCTCGAGCACGCCCGGTTCGGGCGAGCGGGCGAACATTGAGTGAGCTGGCAAGTTGGCAATTCGGCCATGCAGCGGATGCGTCAATTGACCCCGCTCGTCAAACTCCGGCGCTCCGTTGCTGGTCAATCCGCAGCGGACCAGCAGTTCGGTGAAGCCGTCCAGCCAACCGAGCCCGCTCGGCTCGCCCAACGGAACGTATTGCGGATGGACCGGCCGGCGCTGGGGACTGCGCCAGCCAAACAGCAGATCGCCAACGAGGACGCTCTGCAGGCCCAGTCCGCGGGAAGGGACCAGCGTCGCACTCAGCTGGGAAGACAGCTCGACATGCAGCAACTGGACACCGGCGCTGACACCGTCTTCAAGCAGTTCCGTGCGCAGGCAGCCGGGATCTGTGACGCTTGGTTCAATCGTGATCGGGTACATGCGAGAGTTTTCTGATCTGAGTGGAGAGTAGTAAACCAAAGTCAACCGCTGGCCTCTCCGAAGCAGCAACTGGCCCGCTGGCAGGGCTGCTGGGGATGAACCGACCTGAAAGGCCGCAGACAATGCAAGGAGGCCGGAGGCAATGCAAGGAGGCCGGAGGCAATGCAAGGGAGTTCGCCCCGGCGCCGTGCCCGCGGGTCGTGAGGGCCCGGTCAGGCCCCCTTAAACTCGACGCTGCGGCACTTCCTGTCAACTCGGAGCCGGGCAAATCCTCTCTCCCGATTGATTCCCCCACTGACAGTCGGCAGCAACGCTGCGGATCTGTTATTCTAGCCAGTTCTAACGGAGGTGAGTTTCACCTCTGCAGCTAGGGCGGGATGCTGCCCATTGTTTCCATGTTTTCACGCATTACCAACAGACGCATGAGCTCTCAATCCACTCTTAAAGCAGACAATGTCGGCAAGGTTCTCGATCGCGCACTCGATGCAGGAGGCGGAATTCTCAAGCTGACTCCGACCTGGGTCCCGCGCAGTTTTCTCCACCCTGGCAAGCGGATTCGCCTCCATCCCGACGATTACTACGCTTTGGGAACTCAGCGCGGCGGAATCGATGAACGCTGGTTCTCCAGCACAACCGAAGCCGCCAACGAGGGGCGCCAATGGCACGAGGGCTTAAGCTTCTGCCTGTTCGAAGGCCAGCAATTCCTGCTGCGCGATGCCGTGGCCGAGGCGGGGAATCAACTGATCGGTTCCGCGATGTTCGGGCGGTACAACCGCTGGCCGGTCTACTCCAAGTTCTTCGACAACATGGGACCGATTCCCCACCACATGCATCAGTCAAACGAAGACGCCGCTTTGGTCGGGCAGGAAGGCAAGCCAGAGGCTTACTACTTTCCACCACAGTACAACAACTGCGACAACCACTTTCCCTACACCTTCATGGGACTGGAGCCCGGAACGAGCCAGGCAGATGTTCGCCGCTGTCTGGAGAACTGGAACAAGGAAGACAACCAGATTCTCACGCTCTCCAAGGCCTATAAGCTGAAAAAAGGAACGGGCTGGCTGATCCCGCCGGGAGTTTTGCACGCCCCCGGCTCGCTCTGTACTTATGAACCACAGTGGGGCAGCGACGTGTTCTCGATGTTTCAGAACATTGTCGAAGGCCGGTTTGTACCATGGTCGCTGCTGGTGAAAGACATGCCTCAGGCGAAACATCAGGACCTCGATTTCATTGTCGGCCAGCTCGATTGGGAGCGCAATGTTGACCCGAACTTCAAGGCGCACAATTATCTCGAGCCGATTGTGGCTGACCGCGGAGCAGGCTGGGTCGACCGCTGGGTCGTCTATGGTCGGGTTCACGGCCAGCAACTGTTCAGCGCCAAGGAGTTGACCCTCGAGCCGGGGGCGTCCTGCACGCTCCGCGATCCCGGCGCCAGCGGCTGGTTGACCGTTCAGGGTGCGGGTCAGGTCGGCAAGCACCGAACCCAGACCCCCGTCCTGATTCGTTTTGGTCAGACGACCGATGACGAGTTTTTCATCTCGCACGCCGCGGCCCAGGCTGGAGTCACCGTCACCAACACCGGCACGGAGCCCCTGGTCGGTCTGCGGTATTTCGGTCCCGATGTCTTTGCCCAACTCCCTAATGTCGGCGACCGCTAAGCGAATGGTTGTTCCGATTTCGCCGTCCCCGATTCATCTCAGTTCTCATTTCCACTTTCGGAGTAACCATGAGTGACGCATCTGCAAAATTGAAGCTGCACAATGCCATGTGGCCAGGCCTGGTCGGCAAAGGGCCCACTGCTGAAGAGCCGGCGATTGACCTGGATACGATGCTGCGGCTGACGGCCGCGGCCGAAGTCAACGGCCAGAAGTTTGACGGTGTCGATCTGTTCCTGTATGACCCACACGTGAACATTGACATCTCGGACGATGACCTCAAGCGGCTGGCCGAGAAAATTTCGGGCCACGGATTTGTGGTAGGCAGCGTCGTTGCGCCCATCTGGTTTGATGGTTCCGCGCTCGGCGACCAAGCCAAGCGCGATGGGTTCGTCGGGGCCGTGCGCAAGGCCTGTCGGATTGCCAGCAAGCTGAAGGAACTCGGCGTGCGGCCCTACGGCGTGGTTCGGATTGACTCGGCCGAGCATGGCGAGCGGCTCGCGGCTGAGGGCGAAATCTGCTGGGGAGGAATGCACAGTTGGACTGACATGCTCAACCTGCTGCAGCAGGTGGGAATGCCCGACACGGTCGGCTTTCAGGCCGACTTGGCCCACACTTACCTTTACCTGCTCGGTTACAACGCACCGCAACATGCGTTGCTCAAGCCGGGCTACTCAGAGAGTGACTTCTGGTATGCCTACCAGATGATGACCGAGGCCCTGCGGCCGTGGACGATCGATTTCCATGTCGCCCAGAACGATGGCACCGTGCACGGCTCGGGTTCCCATGACAAGACCGGTCGCCATTGCCCCGCGGACGACCCCAATGGCAAGCTGGATGTCGTGCAGTGCTCGCTCTACTGGCTGAAGGATGCTGCCCAGCGCGGGATCAGGCACATCTGCTGGGATGGCTGTATGTTCCCCAATGCCACTTTGATGCAGCCCGCAACCTGGAACAACATCCTCAGCCTGATGATCAAGGTCCGGGATGGTGTGGCTGCGGTGACTCCACCTCCACGGGTCTATCCAACGGCCCGAATGGGCAGCGTCTAGTTCAAGTCGGTGATCACCTCACCCGAACTGTCCGGCAAGCCAGGGTCCCCAGCAGCGACAATCATCGCTGCTGCGTCAACCTTGAAAAACAGGCTTGAAGGACAGACTTGAAAAACGGAATGAAGACGCCCAGCTATCGAGGGCTTGGCCCCTGTTCTCGAGCGTTGCCCCGTGCCGCAGCCTCGCCGTTTGAGTCAGGCGTTCGCCGCGCAGGTTAGGCTCTGAATTGCGGTGCAGGAAATTCGGCCCTTGGACTGTTGGTTGACGATCCGCAAAAAACGCCCTGTTGCAAAGTGAACGCCATGCTGCGAGCGATTTTGGTTCTCGTCCTCTGTTCCTCCGCTCTCCTCCAGGCCTCGGCGCCGCAGTTGCGGGGAGCTGCGCGGCATCAGGCTGAGCCAGCTTCGACTGGCAGCGAGCCGTCAGCCGGTTCGCAGGAAGACTCGAACCTGAATCGCGACCGACTGGTGGCGTGGTGCATCGTCCCCTTTGATGCGCGACGGAGGAATCCGGAAGAGCGGGCCGAGATGCTCCAGCGGCTGGGAATCCGCCGGCTTGCCTACGACTACCGGGCGGAGCACGTGCCGACTTTCGAGCGCGAGATCCTGGCGCTCAAGGCCGCCGGGATCGAGCTCGCGGCCTGGTGGTTTCCGACGGAGCTCAATGACGAAGCGCGGCTGATTTTGGAACTGCTGCGGAAGCATCAGCTTCATCCACAACTCTGGGTCATGGGTGGAGGCCAGCCCGCCGACGATTCGGCGGCAGCCCGCGAGGCGCACCTGGCCGCGGAAGTTCGCCGGCTCGGACCCCTGGTTGATGCCGCCCGAGCCATCGGTTGCCAAGTGGCCCTCTACAACCATGGTGGCTGGTTTGGTGAACCCGAAAACCAGCTCGCAATTATCGAAGCCCTTCGTCAGTCCGATGCAGCGCGAACCAATGTCGGGATCGTTTACAACCTCCACCACGGTCACGACCAGCTTGAGCGTTTGCCCGCCATCCTGGCAGGAATCAAGCCCCACCTGCTCTGCCTCAACTTGAATGGTATGGAGCGGGGCGGCGACCGGGTGGGACGAAAAATCCTGCCCATTGGCGGTGGCGATCTCGACCTGGCAATCCTCAAAGCGATCGCAGCGAGCGGGTATCAGGGACCGATCGGCATCCTCAACCATACCGACCTCGACGCCGAGGTGCGATTGCGGGAAAACCTCGCTGGCCTGGAGTGGTTGCGCGATCTGGACGCCGGGAGATTGACCCGCCCGCCGACTTTCGAATCGGGTGACCAACCGGCTGAGCAGAAAGGCACGCTGGTTCCCCTTTCCGATGAGGAGCGGCAACTGGTCGACAGCTTGCTGGTGGACGCCCGCCAGTCGGGCAACGCAGCCCGTGGCTTGACGGTTTTCGCCGGTCTCAAGACCTCCTGCTTCTCCTGTCACCGGCTCGGTTCCTACGGCTCGAAGATTGGGCCTGAACTGACGGGGATCGCCCGTCGGCGCCATCCGGCTGAATTGGTCGCATCGCTGTTCTGGCCGAATCGGGTGGTTGATCCGGAGTATCGTGCCACGGTCATTCTGCGGAGCGATGGAACGACATTGCAGGGATATCGCCAGGCGGAAACTGCTGAGTCGGTGACGTTGCGCGACCCCTCCAGTGGGACGGAGACAACCGTTCTCAGGGCGGAGATCGAGGACCAGCGCTTGGGAAATTCGTTGATGCCCGAGGAGTTGATGAGCGCGTTGACGAGGCAGCAGCAGGTTGACCTGGTGCGGCTGCTGCTCGATGTCGGAGTCGATCCCCGGTTGGAGTTGCCGATAGTCGATGCCGTGCTGGAACACGCCGTGGCCCATCGGCCCGCGGAGTTTCCCTGGACCCGGGACCCGCTTTATCCCGAGGACTGGCCCAACTGGCAGGCTCCGGTCAATCGCGATCGGGTTTATGACTTTTACACCAAGCAGGCCGAGTACTTCCGCCAGCGGCCTCACGGGCCGCTGCTGCAGGCAGCGCCGGAGTTGGACGGCGGCAAGTACGGACATTGGGGGAATCAAAACGAGGAAACGTGGAAAGGAAACGAATGGACCGACACCATCCTTGGCTCGGTTCAGTGCGGTGTATTCCGGGGCGAGCGAGTGGAGGTTCCGCGGGCAGTCTGCGTGCGAATTGGGCACGAAGGCAAGTACGCGGTCTGTTTCAATCCGGACACGCTGAAGTATGAGATTGTCTGGCAGGGCTTTCTCCGCTTCTCCGATGTCCGCCATGGATTCATGGATGGGATTTCGCAGAGCGGACAAACGATCCAATGGCCCAACTATGAGCTGCCCGCGGGTGAGCAGCAGTATCATGGCTTTTACCGATTTGGTTCGGAGGTCATTTTTGCCTACCGGATCGGTGAGGTGGAGTATCTCGACTCGCCGGCGTTTGAGAACGGGCAATTTGTGCGACGCTTCGGCCCGCGAAGCGAGCACCCGCTGCGGGAAAAACTGAGCGGTGGCGACCTGCAATGGCCCGATCGCCTGACCACTACGGTTCGCTTTGGCACCGGTGCGCCCTATGCCGTCGATACCATCGAACTCCCAGTGAACAATCCGTGGAAAGCGAACCTGTTCGGCGGCGATCACGACTTTACTTCTGCCGGCGATGCCCTTTACGCCACCATGCCGGGCGATGTCTGGCTGGTCAGCGGCTTTGCCGGTCAGCCCACCCCGGACGGGCAGTTGTACCCCGTGCAGGCGACTTGGCGGCGCTTTGCTTCGGGGCTGCACCAGCCGCTGGGCTTGCTGGTCCAGCCAGACGGGATCTTCGTGATGTGCCGCGATCAACTGCTGCGGCTGCACGATCTGAACGAGGATGGAGAGGCCGATTTTTATGAGTGCTACAGTCGGGCGTTTCAGACCTCACCGGCCGGGCACGACTACATCTGCGGACTGCAGCGCGATGCTGAGGGGCATTTCTATACCGCTTCCGGGAAGCAGGGACTGGTGCAGATCTCGGCCGATGGGAAAACCGCCCGCGCACTCGCGCGAGGCTTTCGCAATCCGGATGGGCTCGGTTTGACGCCCGACGGAATTGCGACCGTTCCCTGCTCGGAGGGGGACTGGACACCTGCGTCGATGATCTGCGGAGTTCGCATTGCCGAGGCTGCTCAGCGACCAGCCGGCCAGCCGCTTTATTTCGGGCACGGCGGACCGCGCGACGGCCAAGCCCCTGCCCTGCCGCTGGTCTACCTGCCACGCAACGTCGACAATAGCGCAGGTGGGCAAGTGATGGTGACCAGTGACCGCTGGGGTCCGCTGAAAAATCAGATGCTTCACCTTTCGTTCGGGATGGGCGCGCACTTTCTGCTGCTTCGTGATGAGGTAGCAGGGCAACTGCAAGGGGCGGTGGTGCCCTTGGCCGGCGAGTTTCTCTCTGGCGCGCATCGCGGGCGGTTCTCCCCCGTGGACGGGCAGCTTTATGTCAGCGGGATGGGAGGCTGGGGGAGCTACACGCCCGAGTGGGGCTGCTTCCAGCGGGTTCGCTACACCGAAGCACCAGTCCAGCTGCCGGTCGGCTATCACGTGCATGAAAATGGGGTCGCGATCCGCTTCGCCCGGCCGTTGGACCGCGACCGCGCCGCAGATCCGCGAAACCATTTCGCCCAGTGCTGGAACTATCGTTACAGCGGTGCCTATGGCTCGGCAGAGTATGCACCCGGGCATCAGGGCATCATCGGTCATGACGCCCTGCAAATCGCTGCCGCTCACGTGCTCGATGATGGCCTGACGCTGTTTCTGGAAATGCCCGAGCTGCAGCCCGTGAATCAGCTCCATCTGCGCCTGAATGTCGATGACTCGCGCGGATACGACATGTACTGCACCGTTCATCGGCTGGACCAGGCGCGAACGGACCTGCCCAATTATCGAGCCATCGCCAAGCAGTTGGCTCCGCATCCGATCGAGCTCGATTTGGCGCTGGCCACGCGGCGAATCCCCAATCGCTGGCAGCAGCCTCTGGAATCCGCCCGCCGGCTGGAGATTTCCGCCGGAACGAACCTCTCCTATTCAACGCGCACACTGCAGGCCAAGCCAGGCGAGCCAGTGGCGATCGTCTTCAGCAATCCGGATGTCGTTCCCCATAATTGGGCGCTGATCCAACCCGGCACGCTGGAGTCTGTCGGCCAGGCAGCCAACCGCTTGATTGCCGATCCCGAGGCTTTTCTCCGGCAGTATGTTCCCGAGTCGGAAGCAGTGATCGCCTATACCGATATTGTCGAGCCGGGGCAGTCGCAGACCATCTGGTTTCGCGCTCCCGACAAGCCGGGCCGCTATCCCTACCTTTGTACCTTTCCCGGTCACTGGATGGTGATGAACGGAGAGTTGGTGGTGGAGGAGTGAGCGGCGAGTTGCGAGTTGAGGTTGTGCTCAAGTGGTAGCGGTGCCGGGGCAGTTCCGTTTTTGCAGCAGGGTGGATGAGAACCTGAGAGGAGGATTCCTATTTCCGGATTGGATGTGATTGCAGTTGGGGCTCATCCTGACGATGTGGAGATTGGTTGCGGGGGGACGCTGGCGGCTCTGGTCGACGCAGGCTATTCCGTCGGCATCATCGATTTGACCGATGGCGAGCCAACTCCGGTTTGCCCCTCGCCCGAGGTGCGGCTGGCCGAGGCTGCTGCCGCGGCCCAAGTGCTCGGAGTGGCGGTCCGATTGACCTTGCCGCTTCCCAACCGCGCCCTGTTTGACAGCTTCGAAGCGCGAGTGGCCCTGGCCCGAGAGTTTCGCAAGCACCGCCCGCGATTGGTGATCGGCTTGGGCAATCGCACGCCGATGGCTTCGCCCGACCATTGGCAGGCGCGGCAGATTATCGACGCCGCCGTCTTTTATTCGCGGCTGACCAAATGGGACCACCACTTTGCCGGCTATCCGCCGCACAAGATCGATCGGCAGTACTATTACCACCTCTCGTTTGACCTCGATCGGCTGAACGACCCCGAGCTGTTTGGACCGGCCGTGATTCAGGATATCTCCGCGACGCTGGAGCGGAAACTGGCCGCGGTCCGCTGTTATGAGACCCAGTTTCCTCCGACCAAGCAGGACATCTATCCGCGCGTCATCAACCTCGCCCGGACCTTGGGGCAGTCGGTCGGCGTGGAGGCCGGTGAGCGCTTGGTCGGCGTCCGCCCCATTCTGACCCGAGACCTGCTCGCCACCTGAGCGAACGGAGCTTGAGCCAAATCGCCAATCGCGGCGGCGATACACGGTTGCGATGCACGGTGGCGATGCACGGTGGCGATGCACGGTGGCGATGCACGGTGGCGATGCACGGTGGCGATGCACG
>JAJTFE010000042.1:0-14279 GCA_021298375.1 Blastopirellula sp.
GGGAAGCGGAGCCTGGATGCGTTGTTTGCGCTGCCGAACCGGGGGCTGGCGCGAAGAACCGGCTGACGGGGAAGCGGAGCCTGGATGCGTTGTTTGCGCTGCCGAACCGGGGGCTGGCGCGAAGAACCGGCTGACGGGGAAGCGGAGCCTGGTCGAGGCGAGGTGCTTTACTTGATCGGGCGGACGAGGACTCGATTGCCGGCGACTTCGATCACTTCGATCTCGGTCTTGGGGTCGACGATCAGGCCATCGGTGATCACGTCGACATACTTGCGACCGATCCGCGCTTTTCCGGAGGGGATGAGTCGGGAGATGGCTACGCCGCGTTCGCCGACTCTCACGGCAAATTCATCTCCCGCCGGTTTGGGGTCGTCAAAGGGCGAAGCCGCTGCGGGAGGCTCGAGCATCAGCCGCTTGAAAAAGGGAGCATTGGGCAGGAACTTCCGCAGAAGAAACAGGCCGACCAGTGTTCCTCCGAAGGCGGCACAGGCGATTCCCAGGGAGACCGGAAGCTGGGCCAACTCGCGGGAATTGCGCGGAATCAAAAAAGTCTGGGTCGCGAGCACGATCGAGAGCACGACCATCAGCAGCCCCGAGATCCCCAGAACCATGGTTCCGGGTACGAGGAACAATTCCATCAGAATGAAGATGACCCCGGCAACAAACAGCAGGATTTCCAACCAGTCAGCATTGCCGCCGAGGTATTGGCTCCAGAAAAACAGAATCAGGCAGAGGGTCCCGAGAACCCCTGGCACACCGACTCCGGGAGTGCTCATCTCGGTCGAGATCAGGAACATGGCGCCGAACAGCAGCCAGGCAGCGACCAAGGGAGAGGCGAGGAAACGAGAGACCCGCTGGACGACTTGATCGACCTTGGTTGGAGTTAACACCAAGGGGGGACTTTGCAGCTGATAAAACGAGTTCAGCTCAGCTTCGGAGTTGACCAAGGCCCGGGCAATTCCCTCGAGTTCCAACTGTTTGCCATTGAGCCCGGCGGAACAGTCGACGGGAGCGATTTCATTCCACTGGTCGGCGTCGGGCAATGCCTGCTTTTGTTTCTCGGTCAGCATGCGAATTTGGCCAGTCACTTGGTGCCGCCAACGGGAGACGTTCAGCGCGGGGTCGAGCATGGCGGCAAAGAGGGCCGGGTCGCGCCCCGCCGCAACTGCGATCCGCTCCAACTCGGGACCGAGTTGAACGAGTTCATCGGCGGCGAGCGGTCGTTCATAAGGGCCACCGAGCAGCGCCTCCGGGGGGAGGAGCAAATGGTCCGCAGCGAGGGCAATCGTAGCCGCCGGTCCGGCAGACTGCTTGGGAACAAACACCGCCACGCGAACCTTTTCCGGATCAAAATCAGCAAGGTAGGTTGCGAAGCGGAGGCAGGCGGCCGTATCGCCAGCCCTCGCCTGAGAATTGACGATCACCAGGTTGATGGCCGGGTCCTTAAGGATGGCGTTTTCGATCGCCCGCATCCCAAAATCCACATCGCGCCGATCGATGTAGTCGGGAAGATTGAGCTGGACGGCGAGCCACTCCCGCTGTGTTTCCCGAGTCGCTTGGAGTTGGGTTGGATTGATCGCATACCGAACCGCCAATTGCTGCACATCTTCAACCACCGTAACGTTGGCCGAGAAACGATCGAGTTGGCTGGCCGTAAAGCGGGCCGATTCACCGGGAGTGTTGAGCGTTTCGCTTTGGACGACCTCGCCCGCCTTCTCCTTGGCCTGCAATTGCTCTTGGTCGAGAAGCATTTCTCCCTGATTCGTTTGAACGGCATACAGAGAGCGGCCGGGGTCGACCATCGCCAAAACCAGGGGCGGAGGGAGCGTCAACCGCGCCTCGGCGATATTGCGATAAATGTCGATCGTCAGAGGATCGGCGCGTGGCTCATCGGCATTCGCATTGCCGATCGCTCCGCCGCTGGCGATGACGAGGTCCTCTGCGGCGATCGCCACGAGGACAGCGTGTCCCGTGAGCATGACGCCCGCGTTGGGCTGGTTGGGATTTCGCCACCGCTCGAGCAAGGGTGGAATGAAAGTGACGGTCTGCAGGCGACTTGTGGCTGCGGGGCTGGTCAGGAGGCGAGCCAGTTCGAGGCAAGCGCTGAGGTTGCTGCCTGTGCCGGTCGCGCCCCGCTCCGTCTCAAACTTGAGGATCACCAGCGGGCGCTGGTCAGCCCGGGCCACCGGCGGCGCGGACTCCAGCAGACGATTGAGCGTCAGGGTCACGCCTTGAGCAGTAGCATGGTCGATCGGCAAGGGAACCGAAACCAGTTGCACGCTCCGAGGCTCGGCTGGCAGCTCGTCCTGAGAAAAGGTCGGAGTTGCCCAAACCGCAAGAGCGGTCAGGACCGACAACTTGAGGGTCAGGGCGAAGGACAGGTTCAAGAAGCGATAGGCTGGGGTCATGAATGTTCGATGAAGTCGGGAAAGGAAAATTTCGAGCCAGACAATTTGGGCGCCGCTCCATCCGAAACGGGAAGCGGTGCCTGGATATTCGCCTGTCCAGCGAAAATCTCAGCCGGTGAATCCCTTGAGACTGAAATCCGCAGAAAGATCCCCCGGTTTCTCCGAGTTGGTGCGTGAATTATAGGGCAGACTGACTGCCGAGGGCCTTGTGTTGAGGCAAGCGAGGGAACCTTTTTTCGGGTTATGCCGGTTTACAGGCCCGCTGGGTCCAAAAGTTCGTCGCCCTGCCTGCTCCCCAAGCGGCTCAATCCAATCGTATATTTGCGGGAGACTTGGTCGGGAACCGGCCCGAGATCTTTCTCAAACGATGGAGCGGCGGTCGCCGAACCCATGACACGTCCGCTGAAACGTTTCATTCTTGTTTATCTGGCTCTGCAGCTGGGGATCATCGTCACTTTTCTGACAGTGCTCTCGCCTTGGTTGCACACCCAGTTAATCAGACAGGTTGAAACGCGGCTGGAGGTTTTGGCGGAGACGATGGGGGAGCATTTGCGGCAGGCGAATTACCGGCTGAATTCCCCCGATGCGATCATCAGCCTCCGCCCGATGGTTGACCGCGCAGGCGCCGAACTCTCGCTGTTCGACCGCGATTCGAACTTACTGGCGAGCTGGCCGGAGGGTAGTCCGCTGCGGGAAGGTCCCCGGCCGGAATTGCGGATGGCAGCGAGGTCTCGCCACGGGTTTGACCGCCGCGAGCGGGCTCCGCAGTCTGGTGTCTACCTGAATGTCGCGGTGGCCTACCCGTCCCGCGACGAGGGCCAATTGGAGGGTTTTATCCGGCTGGCGGAAAAAGAACAGGAAGCGATCACACTCGACTCCCGACTCCAACAACTTCTCTGGTTGTTTGGCTTATCTTTGGCCGGGCTGGCGGCAGCCGTAATGTGGGCTTATGCGCGGCGGGAAATGGAGCCGCTGCATGAGTTTTCGGAAGCGGCCCGCCGGATTGCGGCAGGACAATACGACGACGTGCCAACGGTACTCGGGCGAAGCGATGAGTGGCGCAACTTGTCCGACGCTTTTCGCCACATGCAAACGGAACTGGAATCGCGGGAAAGCCGACTCGCGGAAAACAGTGAGCGGTTGGAAGCTGTCTTGAGCAGCATGATCGAGGGCGTCCTGGCGCTGGACTCGCATGGCGCCGTACTGTTGGCAAATGAGGCTGCCTGCCAGATGCTTGGCCTGAGTCAGGCTCAACTGCTCGGCCGGCATTTGCTGGAACTGGTCCGGATCCCCCAATTGCGGCAAGCGATCGATGAAACCCGCCAGAACCGGACCTTCAGCTCGGTCGAATTTCAGACGCTCGATTTGCCCCGCAAAATCATCAGCGCCCGGGTTTCGATTTTGGCGGACGAGAAGGAGCCCGGCGTGACCCTGGTGTTGCAGGACATCACCGAATTGCGGCATCTGGAAAACATGCGCCGCGATTTTGTGGCGAATGTCTCGCACGAACTGAAAACGCCACTTTCCTCGATTCGGGCTTATGCCGAGACATTGCTCCTGGGAGCAATCAATGACCCCGAGAACAACGTGCAGTTTGTTCAGCAAATCGACACTCAGGCGCAGCTGTTATACGAACAAATCATGGACTTGCTGCAATTGGCCAAAGTCGAAGCGGGCCAGGCAATGCTGGATATCGCCCGAATTCCAGTGGGTGAGGTTTGTGAAGAAGTTGCCCGTTTGCGGCAAGCGGAGGCGACGTCTCGGAGCATTCGCCTGGAGCTTCAACCTCCAAACGAGGAGGTCGTGGCCCAGGCTGACTGGGAGGCGCTTCGCACGATTATCGACAATCTGGTTTCCAATGCGATCCGCTACACCCCCGAGGGAGGCTTGGTCACCGTCTCCTGGGGCAAAGAAGCCAACGAGGTCTTTGTTTCGGTGGCCGATACCGGAATCGGGATCGCTCCGGAACACCAGCCGCGGATTTTCGAACGGTTTTACCGGGTCGACAAAGCCCGTTCCCGGGAACTGGGCGGGACGGGACTGGGACTCTCGATCGTCAAGCATCTGGTGCAGGTCCTGGGCGGAAGCGTGCGGCTGACCAGCAAAGTCGGCAAGGGAAGCACGTTTCAGATTCGGGTCCCCGGCGCGAAGAAGTAAGTCCACCGCGCGGCAGTGACACGCGAACTGTTCGCCTGCCTGATCGCCAACCGGCGCGCAGTCGCACCACGCTCCCCTGCAGAACCCTGCCAACGACCAAGCGCCGCCGCAAACACCTCTGCCGCGCCCAAGCAGTCACTCCGTTTTTAAGCCAACGCCGGTCGGCCAGCCGGGAGAAGCGATTCCCCAAGAGGTTCCACAGCCTCAATTTATTTTCTGAAAGCCATCGTTGGTTTGCATCACGCGGTTCCAAGCTCCGCCATTGGGGTGCCGAGACAGGTTTTTGGGGAAGCTGATCGACTCCCAGAATCCCGCTCCATTGCCCGTCTGCCGGTCGGCCGCTTGCTGTGCGGTCTCCCCCTCGCGCATCTGAAGCATGAAGCCGGGGCCGCTGCTGCTGGCCTTGACCCAGACGACTTCGCCGTCGATCACCAGCTCGACTTTTTGGTCAGTAATCCTGACATTGACTTTTTCAGCGTTGCTCCCCGGACCTCCGAAGCCAAAGGAACTGTACTCGACTTGCTCATTTCGGATTGCTGAACTGATGCGGATCTCATTCGCAGCATTGGGATCAACCGTCACCCCACGCTTCTGCAGCAGCCCCTCAATCCGCTGCCGAACCGTCGCCGCCTGCGAGGGATCGGCCTGGAGTTGTGTCGTGATTCGCACGCTGTCACCGGCCTTGAGCAAGAGCAGCGAGTCTGCGTCGGCCGGCAACTCCTTCTGGATTCCGGCCAGGTCCAGCCCCGCCTTGCTTCCTTGGGCCTCCGGAGTCACTTCCACCAGATACGCTCCGGCATCGGAGATTTTCTTCACCGACCAGCCGTCACTGCTTGGTTGGGCTCCCACGTTCGCTACTTGCAGAAAGACGACCCTCCGATCGAGGTCGACGTAATCCTCCAGGTTGGGCGATCGAAGCAGAATGGTCCGCTCGTCAATCCAGCTCAATTGGGGCTCCGGCCAGAACACGGGGCAATAGAACTCATCGAGGATTTGACCTTGCTGGTTTCGCAGCGTCAGGACGCTGTTTTCAAACTTCCCGACTTTCGAGCCGTCGGGGGAGGCTCCGGTTTTCCCGGCCACAGCTGCACCGCCGACAATCCCGACACACTCTCCAGCCTTCAGGTCAACTTCGAATTTCTGACCTTGCTTATTGACCAAAACCCGACTGCGGTCGGTCGACAACTTCCAATCGGGAGCGTCGTTAGGGATTTTGAACAAGGTCCGGACCGGGTCGAGTTGCAGCACCATCAGGTATTCTTCATATTCCACGAGGACCCGCTTGTTCGACAACCATTTCACCGACTTTACGCTTGAGCGGAACTCGTCGGGATTCTTGGAGAGCCAACTCTTGGCGAGGACCAGTTGATCGCCGTTCACGCGATAGACACGAACCTTTGGGTCCTGAGCGAAGTCGCCACAATACGTGATCAGGGCGGTCCCAGCGTCATTCAAGTCGCCCAGCACTTCCTCTTCAGAGCGGAGCGGAATCCGCGCTTTGGACTTGGCTGTTCCGAGATCCACAATTTCAATCCAGGCTTTCGTCTTGGCCCCCTCCCCCGCCGGTCGGGATCGACCTCTGCCGCGATTCTCACCACTGGCCTTCAAGTCGACTCCAAAAGGCTCCTTCAAGCTGACAGCAAACATCGTTTGTTCAGCCGAACAAGCATGTCCAGTCACGCTGGAGTGAATCGAAAAGGCTGGAAATCGGATCTTCTTGGTCGGCTTCTTCGCAGTCGGCTGCCAGATGGCGGCCGCCGTATCGACTGCGGTGGTTGAGTCCAAATCGACAATTTCAGCGGTCGCAAATTCGGGGGTCACATCCAACTCCTCGCTCATGCCGGAGGATTCGTTGCCTGCGGATCGTGAATCTCGTTCTGAGCGAGCACCGCCGTCGGACTCAGTGTCGCCGGTTCCACGGCTGGCAGATTTGCCACTGTCCGCTGAATCTTCATCCATGAAGGGATTGTCCGAGTTGGCCTCCATCCGCGCACGTTCGGCGGCAATGAACTTTTGGTCGGCTGGAGAGAGCTTTGCGGCCTGGGCAATGGTCGACTTGCCATCGGTCATCTCCAGTTTCACGCGATCGCCGAGGATCTCGACCAGCCTCCCCTCGCGCTTGAACTTTCCATCTGGACTGCTCCATGTCCGGACTGGCGACGAATCGACGCTCAAGACGTCGTCTCCCTCCTGAGCGGAAGCTGTGCCGCAAGATGGGCCGCAAACCGCCACGGAAAGCAAAACCATGAACAGAAACAGCCACCCTGTTTTCCGACCTGAGCTCATAACCACCTGCACTCAAAAATGAACAGTAGAATGGAGACCGTGCTGCCGTGAATCGCCACTTGAAATTCTCTCTCCCCAACGGGCAGCTTGGAAGCAGCTCCCGGAACATTTCATCTTTTTTTCAACGCCAAACATGACCTTCGATCCTTCTCCCAGCCGGCAAAAGACCGACGAATCCCGCACGCGGTTGTTTTCGATCGACGCTTGGGAGGGCGGCGAAAAAAACGCCCGCGACGACCGCTTGGTGGTTGAGGAACCGATGGAAATCAGGCTGTTGTTTGGCCCGCAGGAGAAGCGTGCGGTTCGCAGCCTCTCGGTCACGATGCGAACACCGGGCGAGGACGAGGAGCTGGCGGCTGGGTTTCTTTTCACCGAGGGGATTCTCCACTCACCCGAGCAAATTGAGGCAATTGAGGCCCGCGGCACAGATGCTGCTGGCCAGCCGACCGGGAACACGATTCGCGTCGCCCTGCGTCCGGAAGTCGAAGTCGATTTTGCCAAGCTGCAGCGGCACTTCTACACCAGCAGCAGCTGCGGTGTCTGCGGAAAAGCCTCGCTGGAGATGCTGGAGCTGCGCGGGGCCAGGACTGTCGAGACCACTTGGACCATTTCGGCGGAAGCCATTCGCCAACTACCCGACCGCCTGCGGGCGGCCCAACCGACCTTCGAGCTGACTGGCGGTTTGCACGCCGCGGGGTTATTCAATTCGGCGGGCCAGCTCCAAAGCGTTCGGGAAGATGTGGGCCGGCACAACGCCGTCGACAAACTGTTCGGTCGGGCTTTTCTCGATCGACAAATGCCGCTGGACCGTTTCGGCTTGGTCATCAGCGGTCGGGTCAGCTTTGAGATTATGCAAAAAGCGCTCGCGGCCCGGGTCCCGATCATCATCGCGGTCGGCGCCCCGACGAGTCTCGCTGTCGAACTCGCAGCCCAGTATGGCCTAACCCTTGTCGGCTTTACCTCAGCCAAGCGGATGAACGTCTACGCCGGAGGGAAACGCGTGGGGAATTAGAGCTGGGAATCCGGGAGGCTGCGCGCGACGAGGGATGCACTGCGCGGCCGGGGATACACTGCGCGGCCGGGAATGCACTGGAAATCTCTTCCCCCCGGGCACTCTTGCTTCTCCACCGCGATCACCATCCGTCCACGGTTTTCCCTTTATCGCGCCGTTCGACTTCGAGCGGATCGTTGCCCCCATCCTTCCCCCTACCACCTTCCACCCCGCATTTCCCGGAATCCGAATCACCCCGTGATTTTAGGCCTATCCCGCTTCGCGGCACTTGTGTACTCTTGGAGGCAGATTGAGCCCTCGAAGGTTTCACAGTTTCGAAAAATGGCTCGGCTGAAGGTCCCCGCGAAGCAGAAAACACTTCTCCGTCGCTGGCCGGTTCAGCCCTGACTGTTTGATTCTCCTGCCTCGCAGCTGCGGCCTGTTTCCGGGTCGTTATTCGCGAGATTTACGGAGTTTTGGGCTAAATAACGCGACAAGTCTTCTGCTGGTGTCCGCCACTTCAATCAGTGGCATTTCCCATTCCAGCTGCGTGTACCGAAGTTACGTGAAGCAACGTCGCAACCTGTGTCGGACCAGTCCTTGGCGGGTCACTGCCGAGCGCGGAATGGTCCGAAAACGCGACGCGTGCTGCTGCTTGCTCATCTGGGCCTTGGTTGCCCGTTGGGTTCGAGTACCGCTGTAGCCCCGATTGGCGAACGAGTGTTTTCGCCGTAATCCCAGGCCCTTCACCCTTTAACCGCGGCAGTCCCGACTGTTCGGCCTTGCGTCGAACCGCGGCTGCTGTGCAGCGATCCCACTGGATCAAGGCCCCTTGTCGGGCCGACTCAACCGCAGTGGCGACAGATGCAGTGGCGACAGACCGTTAGTAACTGTCCCTGGCTGGCGGCGTTGAGCACGTACACTTTTGCCTTTGCTGATTTGCTTTTGCTGAATGGAATGAACTACAAGATGAGCATGAACGAACACGAACAGTCCGAAAACAAACACGCGCTGCAACCTGCCCAGACGGCAGAGGTCCCGCACGCCCAGCAGCTTTTGTTTGCTGACGTCCCGGAAGATGCCTGTGCGAGGACCGCCTCGGCGGAGTCCGCTGCGGGAGACGACTCTCTGGCGGGCGAAGCTGATTCTTCGCTGACACCCGAGATTGCCTTGTCTGCAGAGGCTCTCATGGAAATGGACGCAGAGGATGTCGACGCGCTGCTGGCTGCGACGGCGATTGACGCCAATCCCGAACCAGGAGAGGAAACTGCCGACGAGTCGGCTGAGCAAACCGCGGCGCAGCGTTTGCCCGCTTTTGCCGCGCTGGGGCTGGGCGAAAAGCTGCTCCAGGCTTTGGAGAAGTCGGGCTACGAGCAGCCAACTCCGATCCAGGCGGCGATCATCCCGGAGATGATCGCGGGCCGCGATGTCCTCGCTCAATCGCAAACCGGTTCGGGCAAGACCGCGGCTTTTGCCTTGCCGATTCTATCCAAGCTCGATCGCGTCCAAAGGAAGCCGCAAGTCCTCGTCCTGGCTCCCACCCGGGAACTCGCCATTCAAGTCTCGAAATCCTTCGAGACCTACGGCAGCCGGACCAAGAACTTTGCAATCGCCACGATTTACGGGGGACAAAGCTATGAACCGCAGCTTCGACAATTGAAGCAGCGGCCCCAAGTAGTCGTGGGCACTCCGGGACGCGTGATCGACCATCTCGAACGCAAGACACTCGACCTCAGCCAACTCCAATGGCTGGTCCTCGACGAGGCCGACGAGATGCTCAACATGGGCTTTCTGGACGACGTCAAAAAGGTCCTCGAGCACACTCCCGCCGACCGGCGAATCGCGCTGTTCTCGGCAACGATGCCCGGCCCGATTCGCGAAATCGCCGACCAGTACCTGCGCAATCCGGCCCGGATCACGATCAAGCAAAAGACGATGACCGCCGAGAACATTCGCCAGCGAGCGGTCGTGGTCAAGCCACACTTCAAGCTCGAAGTCTTGACGCGGTTGCTGGAAATTGAAGAAACCGATGGCGTGATCGTGTTCACCAAGACCCGCGAGGCCTCGGTCGAAGTTGCCGAGCGCCTGGTCAAGGCGGGACTGGCTGCGGTCGCCCTCAATGGGGACATGCCCCAACGGACGCGGGAACGGACCATTGAGCAGTTGAAGAGCGGGAAACTCGATATTCTGGTCGCAACGGACGTCGCCGCTCGCGGACTGGATGTCTCCCGCGTCAGCCATGTTGTCAATTTCGATCTCCCCCAAGACAGCTCCTCCTATGTGCACCGCGTCGGACGAACCGGACGGGCCGGGCGGAAAGGCGAGGCCTTTATCCTGCTGGCGCCCTCCCAGCGCGGCAAGCTGAAGTCGATCGAAAAAGTCACACGCCAGGCCATCGAACTGGTACAACCTCCAACCGCAGGAGAAATTTCCCAAGCCCGGATTCGTCGCTTCAAGGAACAAATCCTGAAGACGGTCGCCGAGCAGGATCTCGCTCAAGTCGAAACCTTGCTGAACGAGTTGTCTGTCGAATCAGGCCAGTCGATGGCAACTATCGCTGCAGCGGTCACGCAGTTGCTGCAAGGCGATCGACAACTCTTCGGCATTCGCGAACCGAAAGCCTGGAATGAACAGGATCGCGGTGAGCGGCACTCAGGCGAAGAACGCGGACGCGGTCGTCGCGAGCGGGATTGGGATCGCGAGCCACGCAGTCACTCCCGCAGCGAAGGACGCGAAGAAGGACGCTTCCAGCGCCGCGAACGGGGCTTCCGCGATCGCGAGGAGCAGACGGGGGATCGCCGCGAGCGACGAGCAGACGCCGGCGATCGGACGAGCTTCCGCAAAGTCGGACCACCCTCCGCCGGAATGGAGCGTTATCGAATCGAAGTCGGTCATCAGGATGGCGTCCGCCCGGGCAACATCGTCGGCGCAGTGACCAATGAAGCCGGACTCGACGGCTCGGACATTGGACCGATCACCATTCACGATTCCTTCAGCACGATCGATCTGCCAGTCTGGGTCGCCGAAGACATCTGCGAAGTCCTGCATGAAACCTGGGTGTCCGGCAAGCAATTGCGGATTCGCCCGGCGGCAGCAGGCGATGACGGCGATTCCTCAGGCGGCGGCATGCCGCGGCGCGGCAAAGGTCGATTCGAAAAGCCGAAGTTTGCCAAACGCAAGTTCTCAAAGGGGGGCTCGTTCTCCAAAGGCAAGAGCTTCAAGCCAGGCAAGTTCAAACGCAAACGCGACGAATAATCGGCCGTCGTTTTTTCGCTCGGTCCAAAACTGGGCAACCAACAGGAACTCGGTAGAATCGGGGTGAGCTTCTCCCCTGCCTCTACCGGGTTTTTTTCATGTCTGAACGCAAACTGCCCGTGATTACCGGACGCGGTTCCTCACTCGAACCCAAAGGGCGATTTGCGAAACTGGAATTCCAGCGCGATCTGGATGCACTCGACCAGGAACTCGAGGATCTTCCAGCCAAAGTGGCCACGGAGTACTTCGCAGACGATGCCCAGTCGATCATCAGTGAAAACGACAGCCCCGATATTCCCTTTCGCTACAGCCTCAATCCCTATCGCGGCTGCGAACATGGCTGCAGTTACTGTTACGCCCGGCCGACGCACGAGTATTTCGACCTCAATGCGGGGATCGATTTTGAGACCCGCGTCTTCGTCAAACAGCGAGCTCCGGAACTTTTTCGCGACTGGCTCTGCCGCAAGGGCTATCGACCTGAGCCCGTGATGTTCTCCGGGGTCACGGACTGCTACCAACCGATCGAGCGGCATTTGCGCCTGACCCGGCAATGCCTGGAGGTCGCCGTAGAAGCCCACCAACCCATCGCCATTGTCAGCAAAAATGCCCTGGTCACCCGAGACCTCGACTTGCTCTCGCCTCTAGCCGCCAAGAGGCTGGCCAAAGTCGCCATCAGCCTGACTTCCCTCGACCAGAAGTTAACGCGGGTCATGGAGCCGCGCACCAGCAGTCCGGAGGCCCGTTTGCGAGCCATCCGCGAACTGTCGCAAGCCGGCGTTCCGGTTCACGTCATGCTCGCGCCGCTCATCCCGGGCCTGACCGACCATGAAATCCCAGCGCTGCTCAAAGCCGCGGCTGATGCGGGCGCCCTTTCGGCCAGCTACATTCTGCTGCGCTTGCCCCTGACCGTTGAGCCCGTGTTTCTCGAGTGGCTCGAGCGAACCCATCCGCAGCATCGCGACCGGGTTGAGTCGCGAATCAGAAGCACGCGCGGCGGAGAGCTGTATCAGAGCAAGTTCGTCGAACGGATGCGCGGAACGGGTGAAATCGCCGAGCAGATTCGTCGCACTTACCACGTGTTTGCCAAGAAATACGGGCTCGACCAATCCCGCGGCGTCGAGCTGGACGTGAGTCAATTCCGTCCCCCGACCCCTAGCTCGGGACAGAAATGGTTGTTTCGGTGAGGGGGTGGGAAGTTAGGAATAGAAGACCGAAGAGTGACTCTCACAGAGGCACAGAGGCACGGAGGTACACCAGCACGGAGCTACGCCAGCACGGAGCTACGCCAGCACAGAGGTACGCAGGCACTGTGAGGTACGCAGGCACTGTGAGGTACGCAGGCACTGTGAGGTACGCAGGCACAAGGGAAGGGTCAGAGAGAGAGATGTGTTGAACTACTTGATTCCTCTCCGATGGAATGAGATTGGAATGATGCGATCGCATGGTGCTGAGTTGTTCATCCCCTTTTTATTTCCAGCTGCCAGTTCTGTCTCCCTGCAACTTCTCTTATCCGCGTCGTTCCATCCGAGTTTCTGATAAACTGTGCGATGCTCACCCGCGCCCCAGTGCCCCAGTGCCCCAGTGCCCCCGTGAGAGCCACTCTTCGGCCTTGTCCAGTTCGCACTAGTAAGCACTAGTAGTCGACGAGGCGACTGGGCGGGATCGAGACGCGCAGCGCATTGATCACGGCGAGAACGTCAATTGCTTCCTGGGCAACTGCTCCGGCGACTGGCGGGAGATAGCCGAACGCTGCAAAAAGCATCCCGAGGATGCTGAGCGCCATCCCGCCGACGGCACTTTGCAAAGCGATTTGACGCATGCGACGACCAATATGGAGAAACTCGTCGACCTTTTGCAGGGAGCTGTCGATGATCACGGCATCGGCGGCCTCGGTGGTCACATCACTGTTCTGTCCAAAAGCGATGCCGATCGATGCGGCCAGGAGTGCCGGCGCATCATTGATTCCGTCTCCCACGTAAATCGTGTTGTGCTGCTCCGTTTCCTTGCGAATGATCTCCAGCTTCTGTTCCGGCGATTGGCTGGCGTAAACTTCCTGAATGCCAACCAGATCGGCAAGGTACTCGACTTCGCTTTGGCGATCTCCGGAAACGATCATCGCCCGGTTAATCCCGTGCCGCGGGCTGAGGTGTTCAATAAACAGTCGCCCCTCTTTGCGGGGTGTATCGCGGAACTGGCAGGTCGCCGCGTAGCGATCATCGATCAGCACAATGCACTCCAGGCCCGAGGTTCCCGAGGGGAGTAAGCCAGCCGCTTCCGGGTGCGAGAGCAGGAGTTTCTTGCGACTGGTGACTTCGAGATTCTTCCCGGCCACTGTCCCCCGGAGTCCTTCTCCGGGCCGTTCGCTCATATTGGTCACTTCGTGGATTGCAGACTTGGCTTCGCGCGCGGCTCGAACGAGCGCCAACGCCAGCGGGTGCTTGGAGTAAACCTCAAGGCTGCCAACGAGTGCGAGGACTTCGGACCGCTCGACACCGGGTGGGCAGAACATTCCGACCAAATTCGGCTCGCCGTAGGTCAGCGTTCCGGTTTTGTCGAAAATGATCGTGCGACAGGTATCGGCAACCTCTAACGCCGATGGGTCGCGAATAATAATCGCGCGTTTGGCGGCGAGCGAAATCGAGCCGATGATCGCCACGGGAATGGCGATCAGCAGTGGACAGGGAGTCGCCACCACGAGAACCGCCAAAAAGCGAAGCGAGTCTCCGCTGGCAAACCAGGCCACCAGCGCGATGAGCACGGCCAGAGGCGTGTACCAGCTCCCCAGCTTGTCGGCCAGTCGCCGCATCTGGGGCTTTTGCTGTTCGGCAGCCTGCATCACCTCCATGATTTTCGCATACCGCGAATCAACGGCCAGTTTCTCCGCTTTAATCACCAAGGCCATTTCGCCGTTGATCGCTCCGGAAAGAACGGCCGAGCCGGGGGACTTGCTCAGCATGTACGGTTCGCCGGTCAAGTAACTTTCATCCATCACCCCATGCCCCTCGAGGACCGTTCCGTCGATTGGACAGGTCTCGTGGGGAAAGACGGCCACCGTATCGCCGATTTGGATTTCCCCAAGCGGAACGTCTTCCATCACGCCATTGAGGCGCCGATGGGCGACAGAGGGCATTCGCTTACTGAGCGCCCGCAGTACCGACGAGGCACTCCGCACGGCATAGGCT
>JAJTFE010000042.1:14343-27800 GCA_021298375.1 Blastopirellula sp.
GACCACCAGCGTCCCCGCGAGGTACTCTCCCAGAACCACCGAGGTCACAATCGATATCCCGGCCAGCAAATCGGAACCGAACTGGCGACGCAACAGTTTCTGCAGCAAATCCCAGACCAGCGGAGTTCCTCCGAGGACCAGCGCTACCCAGAGCGGCAACTGCGACAACCATTTTGGTTCAGTACCGGGCCAGGCAAAACTGAGAAGCAAATGCAGGCCGATCATCGCGACGGCCAGAATGGCGATCAGCGTCTCGCGCGACTTTAGAATTGTTTGCAGCAGGGTGGAGGAGGAAACAGCCAATGAGCTTGAGCCTTATCGGGAGGGAATGAGCGATTCTCTGGAATGGGATTACTTGTCTCGAGCTGCTTGAGATTCGCGCGGGTGATAGACCTCCTCCATCAGTTGCAGATACTCCTTTATCGGCTGGAGCCCAACCTCCTTGCGACGCTGATCCAGCAAGTCGGGTTCGATACACGTCCGCGGCTGGAAGCGGCCGTCGACCTCCTCGCACTGGGTTCCATAGATTTGGGGGCGGCCGCGGGCAACGAGGACACGGTCGGTCAAGTAAGCGATGTCGATCGCCGCAACTTCACCAGTTCCAGCAGCCTTCATCTGCTCAAGGCAACGCTCCTGAAACTCCGGGTCGGCATCAGCATGCTGCACCAAAAGCCAAGCCGCATGAGCGGCTTCTTCGCCGACCAGTGACTTGCCTGGCCAGCCCGTCCGTTGAATCTGCTCCGCAAGCCAAAGCCGATTGCGCTGGTCGACAGCGTTAACCGTTTGCATGATTTCAGCCTGTTCCAGCTGGATCTCCGCGGCCGCCTTGCCCTGACTCTGCTGGAGAAGTGCCGTCAATCGTTTGCGGGCCGCCTGGTCCTGGTCCATTCTCTTCAGCAACTCGGCCGCGAGTTTTGGCTCGGCAGGAGCGACAACCGCGGGTGGCTCAGCAGTTGCCGATTGCGCGCAGAGCGAACCGGCGATGAAGCACAGAACGATCATCAACCCGAGGCGGGCACCGGCCTTGCTTGGCTGCAAACTCATCATTATTTCTCTTGCAAAGAGACGCAGATAATCTCTTTGTCATTGCGCCAAAAGATACAACCATTGGCGTACGCGGGAGCGCTCCAAACGGCGAGATGCCCAAACGACTCATGCGTCGGCTCGAGCAGTTTTGCGCTGCTGACTTTTTCATACTTCTGGGAAGTCAGCCGGGCAATCGTCAACTCGCCAGTCTCTGCGGCAATCAAAAAGCGATCGCCATTGCGCACAAGAAACGCCGTTCCGGGATTCACAGGCCGCGGACCGACAACTGGCTCGGTTGTTTGCCACTTGCGCTCACCTGTCTGGAAATCGATACAGCGAAGCCAACCGAGCCGATCAACTCCGTAAATGAAACCATCGTGAGAGAGCACCGGACTGTGGCTGGTTGTAAAGCCCTTGCCGTCGGCCCAGAGCGGCGCTGGGCTGGTTGCTCCGCCAGTGAATTGAAAAGCCGAGGAGACGGCAAGTCCGGACGCGTACAGTCGCTGACCGTCGCTGACCGGCGCGGCGATCGCCATGCCGTAATCCGGCTCCAGTTTCTCTGTCCAGAGCACTGACCCCGTGAGCGGCTCGAGGCCGTTAATCGCCTCGGCATGCCAAATCACCAATTGTTCTTTTCCGCCAATCGTCAACAAAGTTGGCGGGCAGTAACCTGGCTCGCGCGCGCTCAGGCTGCGCCAACGCTCGGCTCCGGTCAATTTATCGAACGCGACGACAACACTGCCCTCGCCTCCCACGACGCAGTAGAGAAGCTCGCCGTTAATCAGTGGATGGGCCGCAAAACCCCAGAGCGGAGACTCCTTCAGCCCATAAGCCGCTTTGAGCTGTTTTTCCCAAAGCAGCTTGCCATCGGCGACCTGCAAACAGCAGAGCTGGCCTTCGGCGCCGAGTGTGTAGACCCGGTCGCCATCAACCGCCGGTGTGCAGCGGGGACCTTCGGGATACGAAATCGCGTAGGGACAGTTGTACTCGTGAACCCAGAGTTGCTTGCCGGTCGTCGCATCGAGACACAGCACCCGTTCCGTCCCCTGCAGCTGATTTCGCTTGCTCGGATCGGGCTTGGGATCGCCTTCCTTCAGCACGTAATCCATCAGGAAGACCCGGCCACCTGCAATCGCAGGTCCGGCATAGCCGGTTTCGACCTTGGTCCGCCAGAGGACTTTGGGACCACCCGCCGGAAAGGCCTCGATCAGCCTGGATTCATTCCAAGTGAAGTCCCGGCGAGGACCACCCCATTGCGGCCAATCTTCAGGGGAAGCCTGCCAGCCGCAAGCAGGGTTGAGCGGAAACAGGACCGGAAACAGGAAGATGGCCCAAAACCAGCTTCCCCGCCTGACGCTGTTCCGGGCACTATCCCTCCAGCATTTAGTTTGTGTTCCAAGCTTTCGATTCATCCAGCCTTCTCCCTCTTCGTTCCAGCAATCGTGTGAACCCACTCACTGTAGCAAAATCACGCGGACGTTCATGCCCAATCACTTACTCCAGCAGCCAATCCTCGGTTTCTTCCCCGCTCCAATAGCGAGAGCCTCCAGCGACCGCTGAAATGTAAATTTTTGACGGGTCATCCTCGGCTCACTGCGGCTGCATCCAATTTGCAATGCGCTCGACCGAATCCTCATCCGCCCCCAACTGAATGGAAACCAGCCTTTCCGGTTGCCCGGCGAGAGCCGCCGCGCGACTCGCCATCAACAGATCGACGGCTTCAGGCCGCTGCAGCACCAGAACTCGACGCTGCGGTTCGGCCGCGAGGCATCCGGCAATCCCGCCATACTTGACGATTCCAGGCAAAAAGGCGGGATGCTCAAACTCCGAGACCGTCTCCCAACGAAATCCGTCCAATTCAATTGCCAGTTCATCCAATTCGCTGGTCGCAAGATTGGCTGCGGCAAACGCTGCGGCAGGCGCGAGACTTGGCCCGGCCACGAGGCTCAGTTTGGCTTGCGGATACTGCTGGCGAAGGACTTGGACCAGACGAACCAACTGCGTTGCTTGTCGGGCCAATTGCGCTTGGTTGTACCCAAAGGTGTAGCCCGCGGCGCGACGACCGTTGGGAACGAGTTGATTTCCACCATTCGGTTGAGCCGGATTGCCGAGGTTACCTTGCCCAACCAAGTCCAGTTGCACGATGTCTAACCCGCGTTTGATCAATGCCGCGGCCAGAGGCGAAGCTTCGGGCGGGTCGCGGTCGACGGTCGCCTGACCAGTTGGCTCGAGCAGAATCGCGATTCGCGTCGGCCCCCGGTCGGCGGGGCGCACTGGAGCGAGCTGGATCACCGGAGTCTCAAAGCCCCAGCCGCCGCAGCGGAGCCAGCCTCGTCGTCGGGTCAGCCCCTCAAGCGACTCGACCCCCTCCCATTCCAGCTGAGGCTCACCGGACGGAGCAGCGAGCAGCGCGCGGAAGGCGACCTTCAGCTGGGCAGACAGGCGGGCCTGATCGTCTGCATCGGTCGCCGCCGACCAATCGAGTTGGGCGCGGGAGTCGGCATCCCACTGACCAAGCAATTGAAACTCGAACTCTGGACCGCCCGCTGGGCGAGGATGAGTCGCATCGTAGACGCTCAGTTGCTCAGGCGGCAGCGGCGTAAGCTCCCGCTCCTCGACTCCGGCCGCATTCAACTGCAAATGCTGATTGAACCAGGCATACATCGCCTCGCGGCTGACCTGATTGTAATTGTGCCCGAACTCCAGCCGGGCAGTCAGCTGCAGCTTGTCCCCCACTCCCAGCAATTCATACAACTGCCTCAGTTCGGGAAAACCTTTGGTTTCCATTTCCTTTGTCCAGTCGTTGGCGGCAGTCAGCCCCAGTGGCTTGGGGGCGAACATCGCGGCAAATTCCACATTGCCTTGATTGATCCGCAATTGGCAGCAATTTTCGCAGGTACAGCCGCCCTGCATGGCGGTCGAGACCATGACCGCCGGAAAGGCAACCGCCGGTCGATCATCAATCGCGCCCAGGATAAATGTCTGGGTCCCCCCGCCACTGGCACCAGTCACTCCAATCCGGGAGCGGTCGACTTCGGGCAGCGACTCGAGAAAATCGAGGGCCCGGATCGAATTCCAGGTCTGCAATCCCATCACTGACTGCAGCCGCAACTCGGCTGCGGGACTGAACAAACCCCAACGATTGGGAGCCTCCATTTCCGGACGGCGATCCTTGAATCCATGGGCAACCTCGTAACTGATCTGTTGGGAATCAGCGTACCCAATCATATCGTAGTGAAAGACGATGCAACCGAGCCGCGCAAGCGAGGCACAGCGAGCCTGCAGTACGCTTCGGGCGTTGCTCGCGAACTTCTCTCCGCCCGACTCCAGTTCGCGCTGGATCTCATCGTCCCCCGACCAGAGGAAGCGGCCGTTTCGCCAGTGGCCATGCGGGCAAAGGACTGCCGGCAATGGGCCCGAAGCCTGCTTGGGACGATAGAGGTTTCCCGTCACGAAAAACCCCGGCAGGCTCTCGAAGTAAACTTTCTCGACCGTGTAATCACCGCAATCGATCAAACCGTGCACGACCGGATTCAAGGGCGTGCGTTGAGGCAGCGGCCAGAGCCCGAGACTGACGAGCAGATGTTCACGCAACTGCGCCCGTCGACCGAGCCATTCCTGAGCAGTGGCTGGCGGAGTGAACGGGAAATAGTCATCCAGCGTCCGCTGGGCTGGCAGGGCGAATCGCTCGGCTGGAGCTGCTTCCTGCGCCCAACCGGCCACCGGGACAAGAAAACCCAGCAACAGCAAGAGAAACCATTTGCGACTGACAATCATTGCCGCGTGCTCGCACAAGATGATGGCACTTCAGAATTTCGGTTGGCGGACCGCTCTATTGTATCCGGGCCAGTCCGCAGCGGGGGGTGCACTTTGTCCCTAAGAAGTGCTCTGGGGGCGTCACCAACTCGAAACCAAGCCTGCCGAGACCTACCGCGGATCGAGCGGTGCCGAGGAACAGGCTCTGCAGACGATTCGCCGATGGAGCCTGCCAAGCAGGCGTTTCAATTGGCACAACCGGCACTGCCGCCCGGGTTCAATCGCCCCCCCTTTTTAGGACCGTCAAAGTCCCGTGGCATGACCTAAGTTTGAAAGCCGACTGGGCCACAAACTTCTGGGCCCGGGCCAACAGTCGAGGAGAGCTTGGGCGATGTCAATTCAAATTGAATGGATCGATTGGACGGAACCTGGCTCGCGGGTCGAGATTCGCCGCAAGTGGGACGAACTTTACGAGCGCAGCACCGTCCGCCAGCCCACATCCCGTTTCGAGCATGTCGAACTCTGGTTTGACGCGTTCGCGCCGACCGCTCGACGCGAAGCCCTGATTGCCGAGGAGCATGGTCACTGGCTGGCAGTCATGCCTTTGCTGCGGAATCGAATCTGCGGTGTCATCCCGACCTGGGATCTTCCCTACAGTTACTGGACCCCCTCTCCGGAAATCCTGTTCGATGCCGAGCAGCATCGCGACCAGGGCTTAGTCCGTTCGGTCCTGAAAGGCTGGACTGGCAATGGTCGCTGGCTGGTTCGGGCCAATGAACTGCTGGGGGATTCGAGCGTTGTGCAGCAACTGCAGTCGGCCTTTCGACAAAGCGAGTTCACCTCCGACTGGCAGGTTCGATATGAGATCGGCAAGGTCCCGATTCACGGGGAAGGTGCACCGGCAGATTGGAATGGGTTCCAGCAAGCGCTTTCCGGAAACTTCCGTCGCCAGATGCGGAAAATGGAAAACCGGGCGGAGCGCGAAGGGGGCGTCGAGATGGTCGTCGTTCGTCCGTCCAGCATGAAGGAAGCGGAGCCTTGGCTGCGAGCGGGGTTTGAACTGGAGACAAAAGGCTGGAAGGGAACACAAGGGTCTTCAGTCATTACCGCTCCCGGGATGCTGGAGTTCTTTAAGCGACAGGCCGGATTGTTGGCTGCCCGCGACAAACTGATCATTGCCAACCTGATGTTCCAGGGTCAGCTGATTGCTTTTGAGTACGGCTTTCGTTTTAAACGCACCTACTTCTCGCCCAAGATTGCCTACGACGAGAACTACTCCCGCCTGAGTCCCGGTCACCTGCTGATGCATCTCTGGATCAAGCAGATGTATCAGGAAGACGAATTCGACTGCTATGACTTCACCGGGCCGATCACGGAGGCGACCGCCAAATGGGCCTTCAGCACCTATCCGATCATGAAAATGGTCGAGGGAAAAGTTGCGCAGGCCTGCGGTCGGTGCTCCCGTCGGCTTGCCGGCGGAGGCCAATGGCTGAGCCGCCAGCCCCGCTCGGCTCCCTGAGACGGATGGGGAGTTGGGATGCCTGCTGGAGGCGGTGGAGAAACCTTGCGGCTTGGGAAAACTGGAAGGCCAAAACGAAGCCTGGAATCGCCTGCCCGGGACCGGTTATGCCACTTGGACAGGGTCGCCGTCAGTCTGTCGACGCGGGAGGCCGATGGAGAACAGGGATGTCCGCGCTCTGGCTCAGCCACAACCCTGGCTCGGCGGCAGAGGAGTCGTTCACAGAGTTTGAGAAGTTTGCGTTTGGACCGAGCGGTGAACCTTTGGGAACCGCAACGGCTGAACGCGTCGCTCAGATTCGGCGACCGCAAACGGAATCATTCACACCATTTCGGGGCTCTCCCCGGTAGCAGAGGAACTTGACGGATGCTGGTCATTCTCGGATTGATAATCGTGTTCGGATCGGTGCTGGGCGGTTTCACGATCGCCGGCGGCTCGGTCGGGGCACTGATTCACCCGTCCGAACTGCTGACGATCGGCGGTGCGGCGCTCGGAGCGCTGATCATGATGTGTCCGATGAAGGTGTTGGTCGATCTGATCAAAGGCGTGCTCGGCTCACTCAAGGGGTCTCCCTATGGAAAGACTTCCTATAAGGAGCTGTTTGGCGCGTTTTACGAATTGTTCACCGTCGCCCGCCGGGACGGACTCCTGGCACTCGATCCCCACGTGAACAGCCCCCACGACAGCGCGATCATCAGCAAATACCCCACGCTCGCCAAAAACCACCACAACCTCGCCTTCTTCACCAGCTGTCTTGGGCTGACGTTGAACTCCTCGATGGAGTCGAAGGTTTTCAGCTCCTTTGTCGACGCCGAGCTGAATGCGATTCACGAAGAGCATCACGCACCGATTAGCGTGTTGCAGAAGACGGCCGATGCTTTGCCCGGTTTCGGGATTGTTGCGGCGGTGCTCGGGATCGTGATCACGATGGGCGCAATCAATGGCCCGGTCGAGGAAATCGGGCACAAAGTCGGTGCGGCTCTCGTCGGTACCTTCCTCGGCATTTTGATGTCGTACGGCATGTTCGCGCCCTTGGCAGTGAAACTCGAATTCAATGCACACGCCGAAATGATGTACTTCAGGACGATCGCGACCGTTGTCGGCGGCTTTGTCGACAATCTTGCTCCCAAGGAAGCGATTGAGCTGGGGCGGCGCGGTCTGGGGTCCGATGTGCGCCCGAACGAGAAGGAAATCGCTGAGGTCTTCGCCAATGCGAAACCTCCGGCTGCGGCCTAACCGGGACTCTCCAGCAGCCTGATATCAGAGACTACGTACTTTTCTTGCGGGGATTAGGTCATGGCAGGCAGTGGCGGTGCATGGAAGGTGGCGTATGCCGACTTCGTGACGGCGATGATGGCCTTCTTCCTCGTGATGTGGATCACGGCTCAAAGCCAAAAGGTCAAGGAAGCGATCGCGCACCACTTCAGCGATCCGTTTGGGCTGGAAGATCGAAACAGCAAATCCGGCGGGACCGATTCCTCGGGCCCTCCCGTTCAATTCAACGAGAATCAGAGATTTTCTGTCAAACCCCGCATGCTGATCGAGGACAATACCAGTCGTCACCAGCTCGGGACGATGATTTTCTTCAAAAACAACACGGCAAATCTCGATGAACAAGCGAAAGCTGCGATTGAGGCCCTGATTCCGAACCTGACCAGCCAGTTCAACGCGATTGAGATCATTGCCTTTGCCGACCGCCAAGCTACCAGTACCGGTGGCGATGGACCTTGGGTCCTCGTGCAGCAGCGCTGCCTGGCCGTGAAAGAATATCTGCTCGATTGGGGTGTACCAGCCCATAAGATTCGGCTGATCCAACGGGTTGCCGACGAAGACCTCGCCGGCGATGGCCAACTCCGCCCCCCCAGCCAGACACAACCGAACCGCTTGGAGATTCGGGTGAGCCGGCCGGAAATAGAGCAGTAAGCGGCGGAGCAGAAACAGCCAACGCCGCCAGAGGTGAGACGGGTCGTCTACTTCTTTTTCGCTGGCTTGGCCTGAACCGCAGCCGGTTTCGCGGCCGCAGGCTTGGCAGCGACCACTTTCTTGGCAATCGGCTTTACCGGAGCGGATTTTGCCCCAACCGTTTTGACGGCAGCCACCGCGGGCTTGGCCGGCGCAGCAACTTTGCTAACGGCTTTGCCCACCGCTTTGACCGCGGTAGACTTGGCCCCAACTGCAACTGGCTTGGCCGCAACTGGCTTGGCCGCAACTGGCTTGGCCGCAACTGGCTTGACTGCAGCCGGCTTGGCGGCGGCCTTCGGTGCAGCAACTGGCTTGGCGGTGGCCTTCGGTGCAGCAACCGGTTTGGCTGGGGCGGCAGGAGCAGCGGCCTTGGCGGCCACTTTGGCCTTCGCTGCGCGCTCGCCGGCGCTCGACCGCTTTATGTCTTGGGAATGAGCTCGCTGATAAGTTTGAATGTCCTTGAATTGCCCGTCGTTTTCGCGAACGGCGTACAACTTTTTGCCTGCTTTGCTGCGCAACTCGGTGCGTTTGGCCATGGATGAATCCCTTCCGTCTGGGTCTAACTGTGATCCCGCCGGCCGGGAGTTCTTCTCCCACAGACTCGGCGGTCTGGGCATCATTCTTGGTTCGCCTCCGTTTGGCTGCAACGGGGGCAAGCTATACTGACGATCGGTTTTTGTTTCGATTGATACCCAACTGCTCACTTTGGTGGAGGCGGATGAGGCCACCACTTTGGAACAAGACGCGTATGCAGAAACTGATTTGGGGCTTGGCCCTCGCTGGCGTTTTCGGGACGATGGCCTGGGCGACTTGGCCTGAACCTGCTCGGATGCAGTCAGGGCAGGCTCAAGAAAGCGATACCGTTCGATTGCTCGGCGTGATGCGCGATCGCCAGCTGGGGGAAGTCAGCGGTCTGGCGCATGCTTCCAACGGTACCGGCCTGCTCTGGATGCATAACGACTCGGGAGACCAACCTCGCCTGTTCCTCGTACAATCCTCGGGAAAATCGCTGCAGGAAGTCGCTCTGGCGGGTGCCGAACATCGGGACTGGGAGGACCTCTGTCGCCTGAGTTGGCAGGATAAACCGCACTTGCTCGTCGGCGATGTGGGAGACAACTCGGCCCGCCGCGAAACTTGCCAGCTTTATCTTTTTCCCGAGCCGGCCAGCCCCCCAACGGAAGAGAACCGTCCGCTCGAACAAATATCGGCGACTCCCCGCCGGATCGAATTTCGCTATGCCGATGGGCCGAGGAATTGCGAAGCCCTCGGCTTCGACTCCGAGTCGAAGCTGTTGCTGATGATCGAGAAACTGGCTGGAAACGCTCCGGCAGCAACCCAAGCCGGGGTTTACGGGCTCGATCTCCAGCCGTTGGAGGAGAGCTCAACCGTCCCGAAATCCTCGCCTCTGGTTGCCCAGCGGATTGGCGAGGTACCGTGGCGAAATGTCACCGCGCTGGACATTGCCGCGGAGGGAAGGCGGATGTTTGTCCGGACTTACTTTGAAGGCTATCTCCTTGAACGCAAGCCCGAGGAATCATGGAGCACGCGGCTGGCGCGCGACTTTCCCGAAGCGATTCGCCTTCCAGCGGAGGCCCAAGGCGAGGCGGCCTGCTTCACCCCTGACGGGCGCGCGGTTGTTCTGACCAGCGAGTTCCCATTCCAACCGATCTGGCGGCTGGAACTCCCCGCCGCGGACGTGGAGTCAGACGCTGCGCCGCAGCTCGCTTCCTCGCCTCCGTTGCCCGAGGGCAGGAATCAGGAAGCCGAGCACGAAATCAAGAAGTTAATCCTCCCGGGAGAGGCGTTTCGCTGCGCGGACCGCGCGGCTTTCATTCTCTGGCCGAAACCTGAATTGCGCCGGGAGCCGCAGCCCTGGATTTTTTACGCGCCGACGCTTCCCCCCTACCCCGATGAGGCTGAAAAATGGATGCATCAGCAGTTCCTTGACGCCGGAATTGCCGTCGCGGGAATAGACGTGGGCGAGGCCTACGGCAATCCTGCTGCCCGAGAGGTGTTCGAGAAGTTTTACGGGGAGCTGACCAATCAACGCGGCCTCGCCAAACGACCCTGCCTGCTCGGTCGCAGCCGAGGAGGCCTCTGGGTCAGCAGCTGGGCCGCCGACCATCCGGAACGGTTTGCCGGACTGGCTGGAATCTATCCGGTCTTTGACTGGAAAACCTATCCGGGAATCGAACCGGCCGCCGCCGCTTACGGCTTGACGGCGGACCAACTCAGCGCTCGAGCCGGCGAGCTGAATCCGATCGCCCGAGCCGACAGACTAGCCAAGGCAAGGCTCCCTGTTTTTTTGATCCACGGCGATGTGGATACGGTCGTTCCACTTGCCGAAAATTCGGCCGCGCTGGCGGAGGTCTACCGGCAGACAGGAGCCGGGGACGTTTTGCAGCTGGTCGTGGCTCAAGGGCAAGGCCACAACATGTGGGAGGGTTTCTTCCGCTGCCAGGAACTGGTTGACTTCGCCATCGCCCGGGCCCGCGCCGGGGCCGCCTCCGAATGAACCACTGAGCCGAAAGACAAGCCGCAGCGTTGATGGGTCTGCAAACGCCTGCGGGGGGACTCTGGATGTCAGCCCCGCAGGAGAGGGCGACCCCACTGCGCGACTCCCATGCAACCGCTAGAATCTGGCAGTTATCATCACCCTTTTGCATTCCAGCCTGACGCCCATGAACGTTGAAAGCCTGCTGAATACCATCCACCAGGGAGATTGCGTCGCCGGCCTGCAACAATTGGCTGCGGGTTCGATTGACTTGGTGTTTGCCGATCCCCCCTTCAACATTGGTTACGACTACGACGAATACGACGACCGCCTGGATGAGGAAAAGTACCTGGACTGGTGTCGGCAGTGGATGGGGGAAGTCCAGCGAGTACTCAAGGCGGATGGGACTTTTTGGTTGGCGATAGGTGACGAGTATGCGGCCGAATTGAAACTGGTGGCCAAGCAACTCGGGTTTCACACGCGGAACTGGGTGATCTGGTACTACACTTTTGGCGTGCATTGCAAGTCAAAATTCACCCGCTCCCACGCGCACCTGTTTTACTTCACCAAAGACAAAGCTCGGTTCACATTTGACCGTGAAGCAATTGCCGTCCCCTCTGCGCGGCAATTGGTATACGGCGATCGCCGAGCGAATCCCACCGGACGGGTTCCTGATGACACCTGGATCCTCCGACCTCAAGACGCAGCAGAGAGCTTTGAGGCGGACGAGGACACTTGGTACTTCCCCCGAGTGAGCGGCACCTTCAAGGAGCGAGCGGGATTCCACGGCTGCCAGATGCCGGAGCAATTGCTGGGGCGAATCATCAAGGCCTGCAGTCGCCCTGGGGAAATTGTCCTCGACCCATTTGCCGGCAGCGCCAGCACGCTGGTCGTCGCCAAGAAGCTCGGCCGCCGGCCAATCGGCTTTGAGCTGTCGCAGGAGTATGCCAAGCGCGGTCAGGAACGGCTGGACGCGGTCCACTCCGGGGAGCCGCTGGTCGGCTCAGCCGATCCCTTGCAAAGCGCCCCTGCCACCGGCTCCCGGCAAGCCCGCAAGTTGGGCGAGCGGCGTCCGGTCCTGGCCCGCAAGCAACAGCGCCAACTCGGTTTTGAACCAGGCGAGAGCGAATAGACGGCTCGCCCAACGGAAGCTGTTGCAAAACGGAAGCTGTTGCAAAATCGCCGCGCCGCTTGTGCGCGCTGGGCTGCCCGCTGAAACGAGCCAACCCTCGCCGCGCGGCCGGGCGACTTGACGGGGTGACGGGGCGACGGGGTGACGGGGCGACGCTGCGGAGCGGCTCACGGCCGGACGAACAGGACCGCGCGCATTTGCCCAAGCTGGTCGAATGAAGCCTGCCGGGGCTGCCTCAATGCTTCACTCGCCAGATCAATTGGTCGATGCAGGCGTCGGAGCTGAATCGCGTGCGCACGCCGATATACGTCAATCGCGTCCGCATCAATCCGTTGTCCGGGTTGACGAATCGGCTGGGGTCACCAGTGAATGTGACCGTGACACTATTGTCGACGTTGTTGCCGGCTTGGCGGGAGTCGACTAACTCGAAGGCATTGGTGCGAAAGTTATAGGCTTCCATCTGCTGCCGCACATTTCCGACTTGATTCACGCGGGCCTCCAGGACCATTTGAATCTGAGCGGGCTGGATGGTGGGAGCGGTTGTCTCAAAGTCAATTCGCGCGGAAATCCCCTGAAACTGTACTCGGCCGGACCGGAAGCAGAGATATTGATCATCCGAGGCGTCAGCGTTTTCAATCGTTCCGGCCGTCTTTGTTCCGCTGATGATGTTGAACGACTCGGAGACGAGTTCCTGGTTTCTTTGACAGCGAAGGATCTTGAACTCGACGCCGTCCACTGCGGCTTCGACTACTGAACCCGGGTCGACATCCGCGGCGATGAAACGAACCCGCATCTGGCTGCTCGGGGTGAACATGTCGAGTTTGGCCACGCGGCGGTACCAACCGCCCTGAACCTCAATTCCACCCGGACCGACGGTTTCCAAATCAACCCACGAAGTGCCGTTGTTGTTGCTGACTTGAACGACAAAGGTATCCTGGTTGGGCGAGTCGCCCGCCACATTGGAATACCAGCGCCAGTAGGAGAGCACCAAAAAGCCCGGCTCTGCCGTGATTCCATTGATTGCTGGCGATGTCAGGACTGTGTTGCCGGAATCGACATCCGAGTTCCCATCGACATTGTCGGTGAGAAAACAGGCGCCCGACCCGTCGGCATCCGTCGGCGGATCGCCGCGATCTCCCCCGCCGACCGGCACTCCCCGTGACCACTGGCCATCCATCGCGGTGCTTGAGACTGACCAGCCGCGATCGGTCTCAAAGTCGTCGGCAAAAAGGATTTGCTGCTCTCCGGCGCTGATTGCTGTGTGGTAGGCCTCGGGGCCGGTTGCCGGATCGGCTTGCAACACCCCGTTGGTGGCTTCGGCAGTCACATAGTACTTCAGCACTTGCCCGCAGGTCGACGAAGGAAAGCCCGCCGCGTAGACATTCGGCTCGAGCTCTTCCATTACAAACGCCTCAAATCCGTTGCCGCGATCGACATGCAGGATTCCGGTTCCCGGTGCCGGTTCGCCATTAGTTCCGACTACCTCTACCACAAAGCCGACTTCGCCATTGGGATGCACGATCTCGGGACGGCCCTGCGGGTAATTGAAGTCGAGCAGGTCGAGGGGT
>JAJTFE010000043.1 GCA_021298375.1 Blastopirellula sp.
AGCGCCAAGCTGCCGACCAGAAGGTTCCGCACCGCCCGGCTTGGTGCGTGGCTCGCTCCGTCGAAGTTGCCGTGAGCGGCTTTCCCCCCGGGAGTCGCGCGGCGCAGCCACTGGCCGATGCTCGCTGGGAATTCGCTCCAATCCAGCCCCAACTCCTCCAGCACCGCCCGGGCCGAGTCCGGTGTATTCGCCGGGTCTGAGACAGTCGGGCCAGAGGCGATCAGCTCCAGCGGATCGCCGAGCACATCGGAGAGGATCAGGCTGATGAACTTGCCTGCCTGTTGTCGCGCCACCAGCCTTCCACCCTTGACCTGACTCAGCTGTCGGCGAAACCGATTCAGTTGCTGAATCGTTGCGCCGCGCGCCGCCAGCAAGCGGCTCGATTCACATTTATCAGCGAGGCTGATTCCGTCGACCGGCCAGGCGAGTAACGCTGAGCCACCGCCGGAGATCAGACAGAAACAGAGGTCGCGAGGAGTCAGCGAATCAACCAGCGCGACGATCTCGCGCGTGCCTGCCACAACGCGCTCGGTTGGAAGATTGCTGCCGGCAGGACGACTGCGATGAATCCGGACCGGTCCGGCTGTCGCCCGACAATCGTCGGGAACATTAACCCAACCAACCAACTCCTGTGCCTGGCCAAGTCGCGGCTGCAATTGCTCGACCAGAGCCGTGGCCATTGCTCCGCTGGCTTTGCCCGCGCCGACGATGACGATGCGGCGGTAGTCGCCCAGCCGGAGGGGCTCGTCGCCCACCAGCAACCACGCCTGCTCGAACTTAAACGCGCGCTCGATCAGGCGCTGCGGCTGAACTGCCGCAACTCCGGCTCGGAAGATCGCTTCGGCATCAAGAGCCAGTCGAGAGCGGCCGGTTTGGGGGTCAGCGGACATTTCGTATTCAAATGATGGAGTGTAAAACCCTCGGAGCCGGAGCTTCCGTGGGCAGCCTTGGTCGAACACCTGATGCTGGCCAATTGTGCCGCCGGTTCGCCCGGCCGCTGGTTGGCGCGAGCCGGCAAGGGGACCTTTCGGAGGACCGGTCCGCAAGTGAAAATCAACGCATCCTGTCCCGGCCGTTTCACCCCTGCGAGATGCTGTTTCGATGAGCAGACTGCCGCCCGCGATTGTATCCCAACTCGATTGGCTTCGCTCTCGTCAGCAGCCGATGGTCGACCTCGTTCTGGAATTGTGCAATCTCAATTCCGGGACGCTCAACGTGCCGGGCCTGGCCCGTGTCCGCGATGTGCTTTGTCGAGAGTTTTCCGCGCTGGGCGGCGAACTGCAATGCGTCGAGGTCCCCCCGCTGGAGAAGATCAATGATGCCGGCATCGCCGAACAGGCCGCGCTCGGGCAGGCGATCGTCATCACCAAGCGACCGGAATTGCGACCGCGGCTGCTGCTCTGCATTCACATGGACACGGTTTACGATCTCGACCATCCTTTCCAGCAGTGCCGCTTTCTCGACCCGTCGCGGCTAAACGGACCCGGAGTGGCCGATGCCAAGGGTGGCTTGGTCGTGATGCTCAACGCGCTGCTCGCCTTCGAGCAAAGCCCCCTCGCCCGGAACGTGGGCTGGCAAGTGATCATCAATCCGGACGAAGAACTCGGTTCACCGGGCAGCGGCGAGTTGCTGCACACCGCAGCGAAGTCAGCCGACTGGGGGCTGCTGTTTGAACCGACATTGCCAGACGGGACGCTGGTCTCATGGCGCAAGGGCTCGGGCAACTTCACCTTTGTCGTGCGGGGAAAGGCGGTGCATGCGGGCCGCGACTTCGCCGCCGGACGAAATGCGGTGGTCGCCATGAGCCGCTTGATGACCGAGATCCACGCCCTCAACACCGACCCGGAAATCACTTACAACGTCGGCCGCGTCTCCGGAGGCGGGGCCTTGAATATCGTCCCCGACCTGGCCATCGGTCGGGTGAATGTGCGGGTGCGAACAGTCGCGCAACAGCAACAGGTCGAGCGCGAGTTCCAGCGACTTGTGGCTGCGGCCAACGCCGCCGATGGGATTCAGGTCGAGCTGTCCGGGTCGTTCACCTCGCCACCCAAAGTTCTGGACCAGAAGACCGAGCGGCTGCAGAAGCTGATCGAGTCGTGCGGGGCCGAGCTACAAATACCGATCCGCTGGCAAGGTTCGGGTGGAGCGAGCGATGGCAATAAATTCGCTGCCGCCGGTTTGCCGAATGTCGATTCGCTCGGTCCGATGGGGGGCGAGATTCACAGCGCCCGCGAATATCTCCTCGTCGACAGCCTCGTCCCCCGGACCCAACTGGTGACAGCCGTGTTGGGAAAACTGGCTGCGGGGCTGGCCCAGTAAACGCAACGCGAAGAATGTGCGGTGGGAATCCCCGGCTCAGATCGAGTCACGGCCGGGTGACTGGATTACTTGCGCGTGATTTTGGCTCGCCGGCGTTTGGGAAAAAGCGTTCGGCAAATTTCACAAACGGTACCATTACAACCCCGAGCGGTGCAGTGTTCCCGCCCATAGAAAATGATCTGCAGGTGCAGTGAGTTCCAGAGCTCCTCGGGAAACAGCCGCTTCAAATCGCGCTCCGTGACTTCCACATTTTTGCCGCTGGTCAGCTCCCAGCGCTGGGCCAGACGGTGAATGTGAGTGTCGATCGGAAATGCTGGGACGCCGAAGGCTTGAGCCATGACGACGCTGGCTGTCTTGTGCCCGACTCCCGGCAATCGCTCGAGTTGGGCGAAGTCGCAGGGAACCTCGCCCCCATGCTCCTCTATCAGAATCCGCGAGAGTTCCGAGATTGCGACAGACTTGCGGGGTGAGAGACCGCAAGGGCGAATGATCTCCCGGATCTTGTCGACCGGCACCCGCATCATTTTCCGCGGGGTATTCGCCAACCGAAATAACGCGGGCGTGACCTGATTGACCCGGACGTCGGTGCACTGCGCGCTCAGCAGAACCGAAACGAGTAACGTGTACGGGTCGGTGTGATCGAGAGGAACCGGCGTTTGCGGATAGAGTTCCCCCAGCCGCTGGCGAACATAGTCCGCCCGCTGCTGCCGATTCATGACTGCCCGCCACTGCCTTCGGCTGGCGGATTGGCTGGCGGCGGCGTGGGAGCCGGGGTTTGGGCCGGGACTTCCCCAACCTTCTTGACCTTGTACTCGTGGTCGCGCTTCCGCAGCACTTCGGCGGACAGGATCTTGTCCGGGGAGATGCCCGCGATTTTCTGTTCTCCGGTCAACGTGGTCTCGTGGGTCCGGGTTAGCGAGTTGACGATCTCCTGACCGGAAATCACGCGTCCGAAGACCGTGTGCTGGCCGTCCAGACGCTGCACGCCTTCACTTCGATCGAAGACGATAAAGAACTGAGAACCGCCTGTGTCGGGCGCTGGCTGCTTGGCCATGCTCAGGCTTCCGGTGAAGTGCCGCCGAGCCTCCGGCGTTCGGCATTCGCAAGCGATCGTGTAACCGGGGCCGCCGCTGCCATCGCCCTTGGGGTCGCCGGTTTGGGCCATAAAACCCTCCAGCACCCGATGGAATGTGACGCCGTCGTAAAACTTGCTGCCAACGAGCTCAAGGAAGTTGGCGACCGTGTTGGGAGCCTGGTCTTCGAACAACTCGACTTCAATTGCGCCCTTGGAAGTGTTCAGTCTGACCCGCGGAAGGTTGGCTGACGCATCGCGCTGCCGCAGCATCAGTTCCTCCAGCAGTTCCTTGGCAGCCAGCGAGAGTCGTTCCGCTCCGGCGGCCAATTCCAGAAGTTTGGGATTCACGCCATCGGCAATCAGCGCCTCGCCAGCCGCCAGAACTTCCGCATCGCGGCCCGCTTGAGCCTCGTGCATCAGCACACCCAGCAGCGTCTTCTGCAGGGAAACATCGCCCGGACTCGCCTTCAGCTGGTCGACGGCGGCCTTGCGAATCAGTCCGATTTGAACCTCCTGCTGATTGAGCAGCTGGAGATATTCGGTTCGGAGGTCGCTTTTGGCGTTGTCATCTGTCGCAGCGTCGTACTCGGCCTGCTTGGCGGCCAGTTTACCGTCCAGCTCCTTGAACTGGGCCAGCAGCGTTTCCAGAGATTGGACGACAACCGGCGGAGTCGACTCGGACGCTGGCGGAGTGACGGCCGGTTCCTGAGCGGCAGCCGGTGCCGCAGCCGGTGCTCCAGCCGCAGGGGGAGTCGTCTCTGCTGGCGCCGCGGGTTCCTGGGCGGCAGCTGAGAGGGTTGGCAGGCCATTGGACAGGCTGCTCAAGAAACCGATCAGCAAAGCGATCAGGACGCAGGTGGACAGAGACTTCATCCTCAGGTTCTCCATGGGTTAACGCAAAACTGCCGGTCAGGCTGGAAGCAGGGCTACTAGTCAAGCTGCTGCTAGTCAAGCTCCTGCTTCGGTGGCACTGGCTCTGGAGCCCTTGCCGGGGCGATCAAACTGTCTATTTATTTCCCCGATTTGTCCGCTTCGGACAAGGGGAGAGTTTTGGGCTCGTAGGGGTGGTCCTGCTTCCGCAGCACCCGCATCGAGACGATTTTAACCGGCTGGGCTCCCAGCCGGATGTCGGTCGGTTTAATGGAAGGAACGCGGTAAATCACGTCCATTCCCGAGATCACGCGGCCAAAGACAGTCAACTTTCCGTCGCCGCCGGGCGTTGGTTGCTGCAGGATGGAAAAGCGGGCACTGGCCGTGTTGGGATTTTCGGCAGCCATCGCCAAGACACCGGAAAAATGATGTCGAATCTCGGGGCGGTCAACCTCATCGGGCAGGTAATAGCCGGCGTCAGTGCGGCCGTCCCCCTTGGTGCAACCAGCCATCACCAGCCGCCCCGGCTGGGAAAGATAAAAAAACGAGCCGTCGTAATATTTCTTCTCCACGAGGTAAATGAAGTTGGCCACGGTGTTGGGCGCTTCATTCTCAAACAGCTCGACGACCACTTCGCCCAAGTCGGTCTCAATCGCGACTTGGGGAACCACGCTTTGGGTGTCCGCCTCGCGGAGCTTTAACTCCCGCCCCCATTTTCCGGAAGCGTCTTCGATCTGCTTGAGAATGGTCTGTTCCGGTTTTGCTCCCGAATCCAGCAACCGCTGCAACCACTTCCGAGCGAGTTCAAACTCATTCAGGCAGTAGGCCGCGTAGGAACCGTAGAAGTAAACGTTCAGGTTCTTCGTCCCGGAAGTGATCAGCCTGTCCGCTGCGGCCCGAGCCTTCTCCGGGTCAAACCTTGTGCCGCTCCCCTGCTCTCCCAGCAGCGAGCGCATGAATTTCGTCAGGTCATCGTTGACTTCGCGATACTTGTCAGGCGCTTCGAGGTAAGCGTCGACTGAAGCTTCGAGGATCTCGTTGGCCAAAGCCGCTTTCCGCTCGCGGAGCTGATTCAGTTGCTTGACCATCGACTGGTAATCGGCAGATGCAGACGGCGAGACCGAGGTCAATTGACGGTTGATCTGGCTGTCCAGCTCGCGGAGCTCTTTCCGCTTGTCGAGGTACGTCTGGACCATCGGCCCAACCGCCGCCTGCGTCTTCCCATCGGGAGCAGCAGGTGCCGTCGGAGCAGGCACCGCCGGAGCAGGTTCCTGCTTGGCGGCGTTGTCGTCCGCTTTGGGCTCGGTTGGCTGAGGCTCCTGTGCCGGCGCTGCCGGCGCTTCCGGTTCCTGGCAGTTCCCGCGCGCCACTTCCGCGGCACTGCTGGGGACGAGCGCGGCAATTGCCAGCGCGGCGAGCAATTGCCACCGCCGGGGCAATCGCTTGTCATTCCGCAGGCGAGGCGATCGAACAGTTCTCGTTTTCATGGACATTGCCTTTTCTCATTCGTGCTGGCCGGGCTCAGGGAGAGCCCGACGGGAGGGTGGGAGCTGGGCTGCTGGTTCCGACAGCAGCCTCGGTATCCCGTCATTGGTATCCCGTCATTGGTATCCCGTCATTGGTATCCCGTCATTGGGCTTTTCGCGGTTTGTATTCGTGGTCCCGTTTGCGAATAACTTCGGCCGAGATGATGTAGTCCGGAATCACGCCGGGGATTTCCTTTTCCTCACCCTCGCGATTGACTTCGTGAGTCTTGACCAGCGACTCCACGACGTCTTGACCGCTGATGATGCGACCGAAAACCGTATGCTTTCCGTCGAGATGCGGAGTCGGGACGAGGGTGAAGAAAAACTGCGAACTGGCAGACTGCGGGACGCTCGCATTGGCCATGCTCACATAGCCCTGAAAATGATGTCTGGCTTGGGCCAATTCAAACTCATCGAAAATCGTGTACCCCGGGTCCCGCGACAGCTTGTCGGTGCCGTAGCCGCCAGTTTGCGCCATGAATCCGGAAATCACGCGGTGGAAATTGTGGTTGGTGTAGAACCCGCTCTCCACGAGATAAATGAAATTGCCGACCGTATCCGGGGCTTGGTTTTCGAACAGCTCCAATTCAATTCGACCCTTGGTTGTTTTCAGAGCCACTCGAGGCAGCGGCTCGCCAGCAGCATCCTGGTCAAGAAACTTCTGTTCCCGGTTGTACTTCTCCTGCAACTCAGGCAGGGTGCTGTACAGTTGCTGGGACTCTTTCGGCATGTTCGAAATCAGATGCCCATAGGTGGCTCGAAACTTCGCCGCCGCAGCGAATTGGTTGCTGGAAATTGCGGCGACCGCATCGCGTGAAAGAAAGCCATCATCCTCGGCCAGCAGAACGCGGAGATATTCGGCAACCTTTGCCGCCTTGCTCCACCGACCCCCGAGCACATAGGAGCCATGAATCTGATTGACCAGTTCCACCAATTCCTTGGAAGGTTTTGGGCTGAGCGAAATGAAACGTAAAGCTGCCGCCTCCAGCACACCCCGCTGCCGCTCGCCCGCTTCCATCGCTGCGTCCCAGTCGCGGCGATGACGGTCGCTCTCTTCACGTGTTCCGGTCTGGTAAGCGACCCGCGCCCGCGTCGCCTCTTTGGTCAGCCGGCGCAGCTCAGTCAACGCCTGTTCGTATTCCTGCTGAGCCGCAGCCAAGTCGTCTCCACTCGGGGTGACACTCGCCTGTCCGCCGGCCGGTTCCTGACCCTGAACTGCCCTCGCCTCGAAATCAAACCCGCCGGCGGCAAAGCCAAAGAACAGGGCAAAGCCAGAGACCAACCCGAGAACCTTGCGAGCCCGAACCATTGGCAACCATTCAGAAAAAGGAAATTCAATCATCCATCCCCCCGGACCACAAAAGCAGTGGCAAAGATTCGGCTGGGCTGAAGGTTCTCAGACAATCCGCCCGGCCAGGCAAGGGTTCGGTCGCAGTGGAACCAATCCACCCGCTTTGCCCGAACTGTTCATCATATTCGAAAGCAACCGATGTTTGGATGACCGAGCACGAGACAAACTCTGCCGCGATGATCTTGGGCCCCTCTCAAACTCACCGCAGGCAATCGCCAATTTTCCCGAAATTCTCCCGAAACATTCAGTTTGCGGTTAAACTGATTTCTTCGCAGTGCAGCGACCGCAGATGACAGCGTCGAAACGCTTTCCCGTTGGCGGCCAGCCAACATCCCAGACGGTAACTCGCTGCTGCTGCTACCTCCTGATTTTCCCTGCTGCTCTCCGCGGGGGCGAAACCGCGTCGGCTCTCGCTGACCACAGCGTCTCGCTATCGATTATCGAAACCACTGAAACTGCCCAAACCCCCAATGACCCGGCGCTGCTCGAGCATCTTGGCGGGGCCGAGAAATTTCAGCAGCGGCGGCCAAACAACACCACAGCCATTTTCCCCAGATGACACGAGAAAAACACGGCCGCGATTTGAACCAGTGGAAACCTGTCCCCGGCGGGAAGGGGGCCGGCAAAATTCGGATTATCGGCGGCCGATTTCGTGGACACCAACTCGAATACTCCGGTGACCTCCGCACCCGCCCGATGAAAGACAACATCCGCGAGGCGCTGTTCAACCTCGTCGGCGGCTTCGTCGAAGGCAAACTCGCGATCGACCTTTTTGCCGGCACCGGGGCCATCGGTCTCGAAGCCCTCAGCCGCGGGGCTGCTGCCGCCATCCTCGTCGAGCGACACCTGCCCACGGCTCGGATCATCCAACGCAACGTCGACTCGCTCGGCTCGGACCTGAGCGTGCAAATCGACTCCGCCGACAGTTATTTCTGGGTCCGCCAGTTTCTCAAACAGCCGCCCTCGCAAGCCCGACTGCCCTGGGCTGTCTTCTGCTCTCCGCCCTACAACCATTTCGTCAACCACAAAGCTGATTTGCTGGCCAGCATCGAAAACCTGATGAAAGCGGCACCTCCTGACAGCCTGTTGGTGGTCGAATCCGATGACCGGTTTTCGCCCGCTGAGCTGCCCGACCCGGAAGCGTGGCGAATCCGGCATTACGCGCCCGCAACCCTCTCCGTCTGGCGCAACGCCCGGTCAACCCAATCCGACTTCCAGACGTCCTGAACCGCGACCGATCTCCGGTGCGATTCTTTTGCCAAGCACTGCTGGCAGACCGGCCCATAAATTCTGCGCATCTTGCCCATGCTTCCTGTGGCCCTGCCTGTTCTTCCTGGGTTTCCCAAAGCCCCGAATGCGGACTTTCGGGACGACAGATCTCTTTGCTACTTTTGGCTCTCTTAATTGATTCGGGCTGTTCGTTCACCGATTTAACAAAGGTAAGGTCGCTCCATTTCCTCCAGCCGACAGCCTGCATCGAATGCCAGCTCCTTCCGAAAGCTCCGTCGTCTACCTGGACCGTCAAACGGGCAGTCCGGTGGTCCACTTTCCGCGGCGTTCCGCTCCGCTGGCGCGGCCTCTTTGGGGTGTGGCCCTCTCCCTCTCCGCCTTGGGATTGATTCTGGCCAATACGTTCACCGGAGGCGCCCTGCTCAAGGTCTGCTTGGACCAGTTCACTCCCGTCCAGGATTCGGCTGAGCCGGGTTTGGCGAAAACGGGTCTGTTCACCGCTCAACTTGCGAAATCCGCGGAAACAGTCGCTTCGCCTTTTGGATTACCCAGCCACAACGGTCGCCCTCAAGCTTCGCTGGCCGTCGCCGCCGTGGTCCTGGATGTCGAGAATCGTCCTGACCAGGAGCAAGCTGGCCCGACTGCAAACCCCGCAAATCAATCGCCCGCCAACGGTGTCTTCCGCAAGGCAGCCGCTCCCTTGGCCGTTCCGATGCTGACTCCGCAACAAGCGGAGCAGGTTTTCGACCCACCTGCTGCCGAACCGCTGCTTCCGCAAAACGTCGGCTCCCCCAGCAACGGGTTGGAAAAAAAGCCTCAGCTCGAACAACCTCGCGGCCTCGGCACAACCGGGTCGCTGCACCGATCGTTGAGTCGCCCTACCGTCCGCCGGATGCCGTGGACCACGTTGCCCCTGAATGCCCAGGATGATCAGGCTGGGGTAGCCTCCGATTCGTTGACCAACCCCGAAGCTGATTTGGATTCCGGTTTGCGACAGGTGCTCGAGCCGCTCCCAATCGAACGGCCAACGGCAGCACCGGCAGCACCGGCAGCTGGCGATTCGACGTCAGCAGCGCCTTTGCCCCTTGAGCCGATTGCTTCGGCTGGCAACACCGACAAGCCGCAAGCAGGCGCGGCAGTGGAAGCGCCGCTGGTCCCGCTGGAGCATTCCGATGGGACTGGTTCCCAACCGGATCCGGGAGTTGATTCGGCTCCCGCAACTCAAAGCGTCAAACAAACTGAGTCCGCACCAATCCAACTCGCTCCCTCGGATGAAATCACGCCGCTCGAGCCCAAACCGCTGCGTCCCGCCTTCGGACTGCAGCCACTTCGGGCTCAGCCATCGTCGACACCTGCGAGCCAGCCGGCCACGCCCGCGACTTTGCCCAGCAGTGGTTCCACTGTTCCGGCGAAAGCCCCGGAAGCAATCGCTGCTCCCGCGGAGCCCGCTCCCGAGAAGCGAGTCGCGCCCTGGCCGCGCCCCGAATTTCTGCTGAATCGCGTTGCCGAAGTGACGACGATCCCCGGGCTGGAGCCTTGGGTCCAGAAGACAACCGAGTTGCTCGAGGACTTGCATGTCGTCTCCTCGCTCAGCGACCGGGAAGTGGTCACGATCCTCGGAGAGTTGGAACGGCAGACGGTTGCTCTCGAGCCGCTGGTGATTCGCTTCTCGACGGTCGCCGCAAAAAATGCGGACGAGGCGGTCGGGCCAGAGTCCATTGCCCTGCGCCGCTTGGCTTATAAGCTCCGCCAGCAGATTGACGTCTGGTATGCATCCCATGAACTGGCGGTCCGCAATTTCCGCACGATCGGTGACTTTGACTCGGCAACCGTGTTGCGGGGACTGCAGGTCTCCCGGCAGAAGCTGACGCTGCCAGGGGTGAGTCCCGAATGGCAGCGCTATCTGGTTCTCGATCAGGTCGAAACAGCCTTTAACTCGTCCTCGCCCAATCCGCAGGAACAGCGGGCTGCGGCGCGACGCTTCCTTTCGCGGTTGCATTCGCCGATTCTCAGCGAACCGCAGCGGCAGTTCCTCGCCACCCAATTCGACACCGAACTGGTTGAGCAATTGAAGAGCGCCGCCCGCGAAGAGATCCGACTCGAGCAATTGTTGACCGAGGTCGAGGCGATCCAGGAAAATCGGAATGGCGTCGCCCAGCATCGAGTGAATCAGATGTTCCAGAATCTCGCCTGGCAGGACGACCCGGCAGCCCGCGAACTGGCGGCGACCATCGACACTCATTTTCGCAACGCCAACTTCCGTATTTCGGTTTCGGACGAGATGCTCAACCTGCTCCTGCCGGACGCGGATGAGACCCAGGAACCAGTTAACGAAAACGTTTTCGGCGCCGAGGTGCGGGGCCAGAGTCGCGTCGCAAACCGCTTGCAGATCCGTCTGATTCCAGACACCTCGCGGATTCAAATGCGGCTCGAGGCAATCGGCAAGGTGCTCTCGCAAACGGAAGCCCAGCGCAGCGGTTTCACCGTCCAAAGCGAGGGCGATGCCCGGTTCCAAGTCTTCAAACGCCTCGCCATCGGTCGCGAAGGAATCATCACCGACCAGCCTGAAGCCTGGTCGCGCGCCACCAATCGGATGGTTGGCATGCAATCCGAACTGGATGGAGTCCCCGTCCTGGGCTGGGTCGCTCGTCGAATCGCGGAACGGAAGATCGCCGAACAGTCGCCGCAGGTCGAGCGTTACACCCGCCGCAAACTGGAAACGACAATCAAACATCGATTCAATTCCGAAATTGAACGCCAGCTCAGCGAGATGCAGCAGTACCTCAATGGCAATATGATCCAGCCCCTGACGGCGCTCGAGCTGGAACCGACTCCGCTCGAAATGCGAAGCACCGAGGAGCGGGTGATCATGCGGTACCGCTTGGCCGGCTTTGACCAGATGGGCGGTAACACGGCGCGTCCGCGCGGACTGCAGAACAGTCTGCTAAGCATGCAGATCCATGAAACCTCGATCAACAATCTGCTCAATCGCATCGACCTCAATGGCGAAGAGTTCACCACGGACGAATTGACCAGCCACCTGGCAAACGTGTTTGGCTGGCAAACCAGCGACGCGCCGCAAGCCCGGGAAGCGACCTTTGAATTCGCTCACTTTGATCCCATTCGAGTCACGTTCTCGCATGGCTCGGCTGCGGTTCAACTGAACCTCAAACGGCTGCGGATCGGCAACGGGAAGACCTGGAAAAACCTGAGCGCGACCTGCAACTTCATCCCTCAAACCGAAGGCGGGAAGATTGTGTTCGTTCAGGACGGGTCGGGCGTCGAGTTGTCCGGACACCGCCTCGGCCTGCGAGATCAAGTCGCCGTCCGGGCCATTTTCACCGCCCTCTTCAAGGACCAGTACGAATTGCCAATCCTGCCGAAAAACATCGCCCAAAAGCTCGGTCCCTCAGCCATGATCACCCAACTGGAGCTCAACGATGGCTGGATCGGGCTTTCGGTTGACAAGCGGGAAAACCTGACCCCGCAGCGGATTTCGGAGCTGGAAGCTTCGCGGACCGGGAGCCGCTGAAAACCAGCGGTTCACGGCCTTCGCCGCCCCGGCTCTGCCGGGTCTCGAAGCCCCAGCCGGCTTCCCCGCAGCCCTTCGGCCCTTGCTCTTCCGGGCCCCCGGTCCTAAGATAGAACCTCCAAATTTCAACAACTTTCCCGCGTTTTTCTCGCCCTGACTGCCATGACTATCGACACAAGCCTGAGAATCAAAGCCGGTTCGGTCAAACTCCGCAATGTGATGACTCGCGCCGAACGGCTCGCCAAGCTCAAGGAACAGGAACGCTGGCAACCAGGCGGAAACGTCCTCGGTATGCCGAAAGTGCGTGTCGAAAAGCCGGCTTTGAAAAAGAAGAAGAAGGTCAAGGCAGAAGGCGAAGAAGCTGCCGCCGGCGGCAAGAAGGCCGACGCCAAAAAGAAGTAGTCTGCAGCGTTTTAGCCTGCAGCGTTTTCGTCTGCAGCGGATTCGTCTGCAGGCCAACTTGCCGACTCCCTGTGACTGGCGAATCGCTGTCGTTCCTGCTGCGGCTCCGCTGGAGACCCGGCAA
>JAJTFE010000044.1 GCA_021298375.1 Blastopirellula sp.
CTGGCTCAAACCTTCGCCCCCCACGTTCGGGTCAATTGCCTCGCCCCGGGCTGGATTCGAACTGAATGGGGTGAAAAGGCTTCGGACACTTGGCAATACCGGGCCCGCAAGCAATCGTTGATGGACCGCTGGGGTACTCCGGATGACGTCGCCGCCGCAGCCGTCTGGTTGGCCAGCCCCGCAGCGAGTTTTATCTCCGGGCAAATCATCCAATTGAATGGCGGCTTCCGCCGGTGGCATCAAGCTCCGGGCGAAGGCGAGCGGAAATCGAGCTGAACAGGAATAGCCGCATGTGGGAATTAACTCGAGAGCGCATCGGCTCCCTCGATTGCTGTCTGGTCAAGCCGACCCGGGAACGGGGCGAGCCGACTGCGGTTGCTCTGCTCTGCCATGGGTTTGGGGCGCCCGGTGAAGATCTGGTGCCGGTCGTCGAGGAATTGCTCGATGACGGGCCGCTGGCCGAATCCCGGCTCGCTTTTGTTTTTCCCGCGGCCCCGTTGCCACTCGATCCGTCCGGAGAGAGTCGGGCCTGGTGGCCGATCGATATCACGAGACTTCAGGCGATTTCTCTCTCAGGCGAGATCGGCGGATTGGCTGATTTGGTGCCGAGCCGCCTTGCGACCTGCCGCGGATTGGTTGAAGAAGTGCTTTCCCGACTCCAGGAACGCTGGGCTATTTCTCCAAGCCGCACGGTCGTGGGCGGATTTTCCCAAGGTGCGATGCTGGCAACGGATGTGGCCTTGCACGCGACGCAGCCTCTGGGCGGGCTGATTGCCTGGTCTGGAGCCCTGATCAATCAAACCGAGTGGCGACAGTTGGCGACTCGGCAATCAAAATTTCCGATTGTCCAGTCTCACGGAATGTGGGACCCCATTTTGCCATTTGCAACCGGAGAGGCCCTGCGCGACCTGCTCACTCAAGCCGGTCACGAAGTGAGCTTTGTCAGCTTTCAGGGCTATCATGCGATCCCGCCAGCGGCAATCGGAGCGACTCGCTCCCTGTTGTACCGCGTTTTGCAGTGACGCGGAATATCCGAGTCCAGGGCAAATGGTACCCGGCTTGGCTGCCACTGGGCTGGTTCTCAGTTAGCGAGGCTCTCGGTTCACTTGGTTCTCCGTTCCCGTGGCTCTCAGGTTGACCTGGCTCTCAGGTTGACCTGGCTCTCAGGTTGACCTGGCTCTCAGGTTGAACTGCGCATGAAAAAACGTCGAGTTGCGGAAATCACGCAACTCGACGTTTGAGGTGAACTACTTTTGAACGGGCCTGGTCAGCTTACCGTCGCCATTCGAGGCCAAAGTTGAAGCCGGCGACGATGGCGCTTTCGCTGTACAGACCTGCTGCACCACCCGAGATGCTGTTGACCGAGTTCGGGTTGATCGCGGTAGTCAGATTGTCGGTGCGGGCGACGCCGTCCCAGATGTATTGCACTTGGAACCCGGTCCGCAGACCGATGTCGCGAGTGAAGTTGTAAGCAATTTCACATCGCAAGTCTGCAACCGGTGTGAAGGCCTGAGCGGTATCATAGAATTCGCTGATCGCGGTCGATGCACCGATAAAAGTCAGGTCAGTCGCAAAATAGTTTTGATGGTTGTACATCGCTGCCAGTGCACCATCGACAGTGTAGCGGAAACGGCCGCGGCGATGATTGTACCGACCACCGACCTGGGCACCGACCGAGCTGTTTTCGGCGTTTTGCTTGAACCGATTGGATGCAGTGGTGGTACCGGTGATAAACGTCGTGTCCTCAATCGTACGGTCAGAGAGGCCGAAATACCGGAGGCCGATGTACGGGTCGAAGTAATCCCCGTTGCTGATTGATTGTCGGAACATGCGGTTGAGTTCGACGCTGGTGTAGTTGGTGTTCACCAGCATCGGGTTCCGAACCAAAGTGTCCTGGCCGAAGGCGAAGAAACTGCCGTCCGTCTTTTCGTAGACGAGCTGCCAGCCAGAGTTCTTTTGGCCCATCCAGCCGAGTTCAAAGCGATTGCCCCACATCCAGTCGTTGCCGGTCGGGACATCATTCGGGGTGATGCCGATGCCTTGCAGCTGGCGGGGTTCACCCCGGGAGACGCTGTTGTACATCCGGTCAACCACGAAGAAGAAACCGGTATTCGGTTCCAGTTCCTTGTTGTTGGTGAATTCCACCGGAGCAAAGACTTGGGCGTCGTAGTCGAACACGAATGGTTCGGCCAGCGGACGGGTGTTCTCCGGCGATTGCACGGATCGCGGTTCGAAACGGGGGCCAGGTACGTCAACTTGTGCCTGCACCAAGGTCGCCGCGCCCGTGACCGAAAGAACTGTGATCAAGGTCCAAAAGTGTTTCAGAGACATTGCTTGTTCTCAGCTTGTTAAATGTCCGGGAGCCCAGCACGGTGGCCTCCTGTGTTCCCTCGCAGGTTTTATCGGATTGTCGGTTTGTGAGGGTTGAATAAGAAAAACAAATTCTTCCGAAGATATCGCGGTTTTTAGGGACCTTCCGCCAGCATTTGGCCGGTAGTCGGAGGGGGAAGGCGATAAGCTGCGCGGCTTGGGAAGGCTCGGCGGGGGTGGCTGCGGACTTGCCCGTTTCCGCCTTACTGCGATGAATGAAGAATGTGGGAAGCTGGGGTGTCCCCTCCGGCTGGGCTGTCGTCCCGAAAGTCCGGGTTTTGCCGGACCTGACGATTGGGCTGACCAGCGAGCCGGCTTTACCACCGTTTTCCAGAAACTTGCCAAATGGAAAGATTGTCGACTCGCGGCTTCCATTTACTCTGGAATGAGTGGACAGCTATCTGGCTGTTTCGCAAGAGAACAGTTTTGGAACCGAGTCAGAGGAAAAATTCAGGGTAAACAACGATGCAAAGCAAACTTCTAACAGCAGTCTTGCTCGCTTGCCTGGCGGTGTTCGGGCAAAGCAAGTCCGCTTGGGCGGACATCATGAATGTGAACGTGGACGGAGTCGATCCGCGTTACCGCAGTGCGTTTCTGCAAGCGGAAGCGTTCTGGGAAAGCCGCGTGATTGCCTATAATCCGATTCTCCCCGCTTCGGTTCGCGCTCAATTGACCAAGCTTCAAATCACTGCTGTCTCGACAGCGATTGACGGGGTCGGCGGGATCCTCGGTTCGGCCGGCCCGACCAGCGTTATCCAATTTGGCTCAACGGCTCCCGGATTCAAGCAAACTCGCGGTACCCCAATCGCCATCGCTCGCACGTCACAGATGAACTTCGACATTGCCGACATCGAAGACCTCGCTGCCAATGGTTCCTTGCTCGACGTGATCAAGCATGAAATGGCCCACGCGATGGGGTTCGGCAGCCTCTGGCAACAGAACGGCCTGCTCAGCACAATCAACGGGCAGTTGCAGTACACCGGCGTTAACGCCTTGGCCAAGTACCGTACCGAATCCGGCAACCGGGCCGCTCGCTGGGTTCCGGTCGAGCAAGCTGGCGGTGGTGGAACGGCTGGCTCCCACTGGGATGACGACGATCCCTTCTTCAATCGCCGCACCCGCAGTGGCAGCAGCGAGTTGATGATCGGTTCGATCGATCCAGGCAACGAAACCAAGTTCACCTCGGAAACGACTTGGGCGGCGATGGCCGACCTCTGGTATGTCGTCCGCGGGATCAACGATGTCGGATATCGGGAACCTCGCGTATCGCCGGGTGGCCGACGGAAGTGGACGGGTGGCCCTCCCCAATTCCTGACCAGCACTGGCGGTGGTCCCGCCGGCGTGCCTGAACCAGGCTCCATTGGCCTGCTGCTCGCTCTCGGAGCCTGCGGAACGCTCGTCCGCTCCCGCCGCAAAAGCTAGTTGACGGCCGCTGTCGTCGCTTCCAAATTGACTCTCTTGCAAGCGTGGTCCCTCAACCGGACCACGCTTTTTTTATGGCCAGAACCTCTTCATAAACAGAACATTTCTCCTGTTCATCAAGGGAGTTGGGCAGACCGCAATGGTGCCCGGTACCTGCTCCTGGTTGGCCTGTGAGGCTTCCTCTTCCGGACGTATTCCCGCGCCTGAACTCACCTCGCCTGATCCTAACGCGCCTGATCCCAACGCGCCTGATCCCAACGCGCCTCAACTCAACTCGCTGCGAAACCGCTGCTGCAGGCAATTGAGCGCCGCCCGTCCCAGGGAGCCATCGACGATGAGGTTCACCCTGACCTCACTCGTATTGAGCATCTCGATCGGAATTTGAGCTTGCATCAAAGCCTCAAACATCCCGATCGCCATTCCGGTGTGACTTCTCAAGCCGATTCCTGACACCGCCAACTTCGCGATTAACTCCTTGCCTTTGATTGCCAGCAGGCCCAGCTCATCTGCCAGCTTCTCGGCGATTTCCCGAGCAAGAGGATATTGGGACCGCGGGACAGTAAACGAGAGATCGGACGAGTCGGCGTTGAACCAACTCTGCAAAATCATGTCGACAAACACACCTTGCTCGGCCAGTGATTCAAACACCTTGGCGGCGACTCCGGCGCGATTGGGCAACCGCGGTAGCGTCAGCCGGGACTGGGTATCGTCCAGCGTGACGCCGTGAATGGTAATCGCTTCCATATCGATTCCGCGGAGACGGCTGATCACTTCGGCTGGAGAAGACACCTGTCGGTTCGCCTTGAGATGTTCAAACGGATTGGTAATCGCGGTCTCCGGCCGCTTGTCCAGACTGAACTCCTCGTGCACCGACCGGAGCGCCTGCAAGGCTTGGCTGCGGTCGACGAGCACCGAGATCTTGATTTCGCTGGTGGTGATCATCTGAATGTCAATTCCGGCATTGGCCAGGCAGCGAAACATCCGTTTGGCGACGCCGACTTGATGAGCCATCCCCAAGCCGACGACTGATACCTTCGAGACGCTGTCGCTGCAGTCACCCAGGCGGGCGCCGAGTTCTTCGATTCGGGGACGGATGATGGCCAAGGTCTGTTCGTACTCGTCCCGGGGGACGGTGAAGCTGAGATTCGAGAGACCATCGGTTGCCGGATTCTGGACGATCATGTCGACCGTAATTTTTTCCGCCGCGACCGGAGCGAATATTTGAAAGCAGGCTTGGGGAACATCCGGTACATCGAGCAGCGAAATCCGCGCTTCGTTCTTGGTCAATGCAGCGCCGCTGACCGCTTGGTCCGGAGCTTCCGGCTCGGCCACAATCAACGACCCGAGCCGATCAGAAAAACTGCTCCGCACGTGAATCGGCACGTTAAACTTTTTGCCGAATTCGATCGAGCGATTGTGCATGACGCTCGCACCCAGACTCGCCAGCTCAAGCATCTCGTCGTAGCTGACTTGACGGGTCAAACGCGCCTCAGGCAGGACTCGTGGGTCTGTCGTGTAGACTCCGTCAACGTCAGTGTAGATCTCGCAGGTCTCGGCTCCCAAGACGGCCGCCAAGGCCACTGCGGTCGTGTCGCTGCCGCCGCGCCCCAGAGTCGTGATGTCATAATTCTCATCGATGCCCTGAAAGCCCGCGGCAATCACGATGTTCCCCTCATCCAGCAACTTGCGAACCCGCTCTGTGGAGATCGAGCGAATTCTCGCCTTGGTGTGAGAACTGTCGGTGTGAATCCCAATCTGCGCACCTGTGAGACTGACTGCCTTGTAGCCAAGGCTGGCAATCGCCATCGCCATCAAGGCGACACTCACCTGTTCTCCCGTCGCCAGCAACATGTCCATTTCCCGAGCCGAGGGATGCTCGTTGACTTCGTGAGCCAAGGCGATCAGATGGTCGGTGTTCTTGCCCATCGCACTGACCACGACGACTACCTGATCGCCGTTTTGATGAGCCCGAATCGCCTTTCGCGCCGCCGAAAGGATCTTTTCGCTGTCAGCCACACTGGTGCCGCCAAATTTCTGAACAATCAGGGCCATGCTTGGCTTTCCAAAGCAAAGGGAAAGGAATCAGACGAAACTGCCGTATCGCGCAAAATCAAAAGCAAAAATTTACTGCAGAATCCGCGACTGAAAAGACCGGGCGCCGGACTGCAATTTGCCTTTGGCCCAGCAGGCCAGCTGGGCGGCCCGGCGACTCCCGCTGTTTGAATCTGTCCGAGACTTGTCCGCGGCAGGCTGGGGCAATCATCTAAGGAAGTCGCGGGACCCGCAAACACGGGACAGTGGCCGAACTGCCGCCCCGAAACAACCTGCCGATGTTGCTCGCCGGGATCCGTTCAAGTGAACGACTCAAATCAGCCGATCGCGAAGAATCTCGGTGGCCCCATTTCTTCCGCATGCGCCCATCACACCCCCGCCCGGGTGGCTGGCCGCGCCGCACAGGTAGAGGCCGCGCAGCGGAGTGCGATGATCCGCCCAGCCTGCAACCGGACGCATCAGGTGCAACTGATTCAGGCTCATCACTCCTTGGAAGATGTTCCCGCCCGTCAGGCCATAGGTCCGCTCCAGGTCGACTGGCGAGAGGAACTGGTAGTGTTCCACGGCGTCGGGAATGTTGGGAGCAAATTCTCCCAGTAACCGCAGGCAGCGTTGGGCAAAATCATCGCCAATCTGGTCCCAATTCCCCTCGGCCAGCTTATATGGTGCGTACTGAATAAACATCGAAATCAAATGCTTGCCAGGCGGAGCGACCGTGCTGTCGACGCTGGTTGGCATGGTGACCTCCAGAATGGGGCGCTGGCTCGGTCGGCCGCACAGGGCATCGGCGTAGGCTCGCTCAATCCACTCGACCGAGTCGCAGATGTGCATCGTGCCGTGATGTTGCGGACCGACTCCCGCCGAAGGGAGGCACTTGAATCGCGGAGGTTCCCGCAACGCCACATTCAACTTGGCCGACGCCGAGTTGTAATCAATTCGGTTGACTGCGGCACGGAATTCGGCCGGAAGATCCTGAGCCCCGAGGAAGCGATTGAATGTCAAATTCCCATCGACCGTCGAGGCGACGACTTTCGCCTGAAAGCTCCGGCCGTCCTCCAGCGAAACGCCCGTGACGGCTCCAGCGGCGGTTTCAATCCGCGCCACTGGTGCATCGAGCAGCAAGTCGACTCCGAGTTGCCGACAGGTCTGGGCAATCGCATCGGCAAGCCCACCCATTCCACCGCGCACGTAGCCCCACACGCCCCGCGCACCGCCCGCAGTCCCCATCACATGATGCAGCAGCACGTAAGCCGTGCCTGGAGATGAGATGGAAGAGAAGGCACCGATGATTGCGTCGGTGGCCAGCGTCGCCCGCACCACGTCCGACTCAAACCAACGCTCGAGGATCGGCCTCGCCGCGCCGACCAGCAATTCGATCGCCTCCGGCAGTTGGGCTCCCAACCTCCCCAGCGACTTCTGCATCTTCCAGGCAGCGCGGAAGTCGCGCAGCTTTTTGCCCCACCCCATCCGCCGCAGCGACCGGGGAAGCGGCAGAATATCGGGCGCTGCCGCCATCAGAATCGGCTCGATTTGCTCCGCTACAGCCTCCAGCAGCGATTCGTAGCGAGGATAGGCTTCGGCGTCTCGCCGCGAAAACTTGGAAATCTCCGCCTGATTGCGCTGGCGATCGGGACCGAGCAGCAAATACCTGCCATCACTGGTTGGCGTAAAGGACGAGGGATCACGCCTCAGAATTTCGAGTCCGTTTTCCTTCAGCTTTAAATCCTTGATCACCTCCGGCAACAGCAGGCTGACAACGTAAGACGCCGTGGAGACCTTGTATCCGGGCCAGATCGGCTCACTGACCGAGCACCCGCCGAGAACGTGCCGCCGCTCAAGTACCAGCACTCGTTTACCCGCCCGAGCCAGATAGGCTGCCGTGATCAAGCCATTGTGACCGCCGCCGATCACGATCGCGTCGTAGCTGGTCCGCTGCGGAGTTGCTGCCATGTTGTAACCTTTCTGCAAAGCACAAAGTACGAGGACTAGCCACACATTGTAACTGTTTTTGACAACCCGGAATGAATTTGCATCGAGCCACCAACCTGCTTCGCCGTGCGGGGAGGACGCACAAGACTTGCAAATCGGCGATCGCCATCAAGCTTGGCGGGTGGCCCGCTCACGGGAATCCCTGCCCTGCGCTCATGAAGTTCAAAAGGTTGAATGATTCAGCCCGAGTTGACTCCCGAGCGAGGGCAAGGCTCAAGATAAAGCCTGCAGTTGCAGTGGCCACTGCAGTCCAGCCTTCTCACCGCCTCTGTTTCCCGTCAGCTTGTGGCTGATATGTTTTTTCGGTTCGCTGAGGACAAGCACGGCTGGCTCAGTCGGCGTTTACACAAATGGGGGCCAATCCGCCCGGTTCCCTGCGCTGTCCATTCCGCAGCTGAAGTTCATTTGGCTACGCATGGTTAGCCTTTGATCCCGCCGCTGGAAGCGGTTCCCAGAAAATGTCGCTGGGCGAGGAAGAACAGAAGGAAGGCAGGCAAAGTGAAGATCGTCGCCGCAGCCAAAAATAAATGGGTCTGGTCGCCATAGGAGCTGACGAATCGTTCCAGCCCCGAAGCGAGCGGAAACTTCGCCGGGTCACTCAAATACAACAGCGGGCCGCCGAAATTGTTCCAGGTCTCGATGAATTGAAACAAGCCGACCGCAGTCAGGGCAGGATAGGAGAGCGGAACCACAATTCGCCAGAACAACCCCCAGTGGCTCAACCCGTCCAATCGCCCCGCATCGAGCAGGCTTTGGGGCAAGGATAAAAAAAACTGCCGCAGCAGGAAAATGTAAAACGCATCCCCCAGAAAACAGGGCAGGATGATCGCCCAGAGGGAATCGTACAAGCCGAGTTCACTGATCAGGACAAATCGAGGAATCATCGTCACTTGCCAAGGCAGCAGGAGGGTCAGCAAAACCGTACCAAAAAGCCACCGCGATCCCTGCCAGGGAATTCGCGCAAGACTGTAGGCGACGAGGCTGCACGATAAAAGCGATCCGCTTACGCAGCCCAGGCAAAGCAGCAAGGTGTTGCGCAGATAGGTCCCGAGCGGCAGGCTGGTGAAGACCTCGAGGTAGTTGCTCCACGCCCAATTTTCCGGAAACAGTCCATGGGGATTCCGCGCCAGCTCCTCGCCGCTTTTCACCGAGCCGAGCAGCATCAGGCTCAGCGGTGCCGCGAACAGGACACAGGTGGCGACGAGCGCCGGCAACAACCAGCGAGGATTTCTCATGGTCCCACCCTCCGGTTCGGCCGCCGCGGGAGTTTGGAAAAATAAGTCTCCAACTCGCGGTTGGCCTCACCAAACGCCCCATCTGCGGGAAGTCGCGAGTCACTCGCAACCCGTTCCGCCGTCGACTCCAAGACGCGGACGAGATAAGCAGCTCCGCGAACGCTGGGCGTGGGACGCATCCCGGATGATTCGGCTAACTCGACAAAACGCCGAAACAATGGTTCCCGCTCCAACTCGGCCGCGAAACTCGGCTCCGCCACGACCTTCGGCAGCACTGGGATCCAGCCACCGGCCAAACAGGTCTGAGCCGCCTCCGCCGGCTGGTCGAGTCCGATCCAGAACTTGGCGAAGGCCAGCGCCCCGGTGGAGTTTCGCGATCGCCGAGGAAAAACGAAAACATTCCCATTCACCCAGCCAGCTGGTGCGGTTCGCGCAGAGTCATCCAGCCGCGCGGGAGGTGGAAACGGAATCACGTCGAACTCTGGTTGAGGTTTGCCCAGCGCCAAGCGTTCGGCACGAAAGGCTCGCAAGTCCCGAACTCGCCACTGTCCATCGAGACTGAACAGATACCGACCAGTCATTTGCTCCGCAGTCTGCGGTAGCAAGGGAAATGACTTGCCTGGCAAGGATTGGTCCGTTTGCCGATAAGCTGCGACTTGGTCGTCTCCATACAGCCGACTGTACGATTGCAGCCATTCGGCCGCCTGTACCAACGGGCTCGAGTCGAGGCAGGGCCGTGCGTGCTCTGGGTCCCAAACTTGGGCGCCGAACAAATGAGCGAAAAACAGAATTCGCCGCGGCGGGGGAAGGAAAGCAAACCGCGGCTGGTCCAGTTCCAACGCACGAACCTTCCAGCCAATCTCGTCCAACTCCTCCAGCGTTTGCGGAGCCTTCCAGCCGCGCTCTTCCAAAAAAGTCCGGTTGTAGTAGAGGGCCCGCACATCGAGTCCATTGCAGATCCCGACCAGTTGGCCTGCGCTGCTGGATAACTCCCGAGCGGCCGGAAAAAGCGATTGGGCTATCCGGTCAGCTTCCGACCGGCCGGCGATTTCAGCGACCGTCCGTAGCAGTCCGAGTTCTTCCCAATCCGCGATTACCGGGTCGTCAATATTCACCAAGTCTGGCGGCGCGCCGCCGGCCGCCGAGAGAAACAGTTTTGCTCGCAGGTTGTTTCCTGGCATCGCTACTTCGCGGACAAAGTAGTCAGACTGGGCCGCATTGAATCGACGCACCACGTCGCGGACGACCTCTAAATCGGTCCCACCCCAAAAATGCCAAAGGACCACCTCCTCCCGAGCGGCGTTAGACTTGTCTCGGAGCGGCCCGCCAAACAACAGCCAACCGCTCGCGGCCAAGGCCAGCCCGAGAAGCAGCCAGTTTCGGAATGCCCAGTGCGATCGGATCATGTGTGAGTGCGGTAGTGAACCCAAGCCGAGGAAGTGCGAAACAAAGCCCAGGTCGCGGCCGCCAGAATGACGAACAGACACCAGGCGATCGCCGACGCATAGCCGACCTGCAAGTCTTCGAAGGCCGCCAGAAAAAGCTGCAAGGACAGCGTCAGCAGCGACCCCGCCGGCTGGCCGGTCCCCTCGCTCAGCAAGTAGACGTTGGTGAAGGTTTGCACGCCGCGAATGATCCCGACCACCAACTGGAACAGAATTACCGGGGACAGCATCGGGAGCGTCACGTGGCACCACCGCCGCCAGGCGCCCGCGCCATCCAGCGCGGCTGCTTCGTAGAGTGAACGAGGGATGTCGCCCATCGCGGCAAGATAAATGACGACGTAGTTGCCTACACCCCATAGCGTCATGAGCACTAGCGCGTCTTTGCTCCCGGCCAGTTTCCAATTGGCGAGGGGCTCGCTGACAAGTCGCTGGACGCTTTCCGGGCTGAGTGCCGAACGCGATTGAGTCAGCCAGTTTTGGGCTGGTAGTCCGCACCATTCCAAAGCCGCATTTAACCAGCCGTCACTAGGGTTGAGCAGCCAAAGCCAGAGTACGCTGGCGGCGACCACCGGAACCATGGAGGGGAGAAAAATGATCGCGCGAAAGAGGCCCCTGCCCGGAAGGTCGTAGGAAAGCCACGTGGCGAGTACCAGCCCCAGCAGAATCGAGAGCGGAACCGAGATCAGAATGGTGTAGGCTGTATTGATCAGCGCGAGACCAAATCCTTGCCCGGCCCACAGCTCCCGACCGATTCGCTGGTAATTCGCCCAGCCTGCCGGCTCGGGCGGATTGATCAAGTCGAAGTGGCAAAAGCTCCAGTACAGCGAGATGGCGAAAGGCCAGGCGAACAGAACCAGCAGTCCCAGCAGCCACGGGCTGGCAAAAGCCAATCCGGCCGAGGTTTCGCGATTGAGTGGGGGAGCGACGAGCATGGTTTGTTCTGGAGCGAAGGAACCTGAACACGGTCCGCCGGGGAGCCCCGGTTGACCTGCCCAAGCGGAAACAGGTTCGCTATTCTGGTGAGCGGTCTCCGCTGGATGCCCATTTTGCCCCAATTCGAGCCCGGCGAAAACGAGGGCAGGCGGAGATTCAACGGCTCGACCGTTTGGCACCAACCCTCGACACTCAAGGCGAATCGCAAGGTCAGGAATTCAATGTTGCAGGATATTTACGCGGAGTTGACTTGGCGCGGCTTGCTCTATCAATCAACTGATGAAGCTGGTTTGAGCAAGTGGCTGTTGGAGAAGCCACGCACCGTCTACGCGGGTTTCGACCCCACCGCTGACTCTCTACACGTCGGCAGCCTGCTCCCGCTGATGATGCTCCGCCGATTCCAGCGAGCCGGTCATCGGCCCATCGCCCTTGTCGGCGGTGCGACCGGGATGATTGGCGATCCTAGCGGCAAGAGCGCCGAACGAAATCTGCTGGATGCGGCCGCGCTGGAGCAGAATATCGCCGGAATCAAGCGACAAATGCTGCAGTTGCTCGACTTCGACGCTGGGCCTTACTCTGCCGTGCTGGTCAACAATTACGACTGGGTCGGAAAATTCTCGTACATCGAATTTTTGAGAGACGTGGGCAAGAATTTTCCTGTCAACGTGATGCTCGGCAAGGATTCGGTCAAAAGCCGGCTCGAAAGCGAAGCGGGTATCAGTTACACCGAGTTCAGCTATATGCTCCTCCAGGCCTACGACTTTGTTCACCTGGGTCGCGAGCACGGTTGCGAGTTGCAGATCGGTGGCAGCGACCAATGGGGGAACATCACGGCGGGGATCGACCTGGCCCGGCGAATGGATGGAAGGCAGGTTTACGGAATCACCTGCCCGCTGCTGACCAAGTCGGATGGCGGCAAGATG
>JAJTFE010000045.1 GCA_021298375.1 Blastopirellula sp.
CGAGAGCGGGATGGCCAGAGCCACAATCAGCCCGGCCCGGACATTCCCGAGCATGACAAACAGGATGACGATCACCAGCGCGCCGCCTTCGAACAGGTTGCTGACAACGGTGCGGAGAGTCCGGCCAATCAATTCGGCCCGATCGTAAATTACTTCGGTCGTTACCCCGGGCGGCAAGGTGGTATTGATCTCTTTCAGCTTGGCTTTCGCGGCCTCGACGACGGTTCGGGAATTTTCGCCGAACAGCATCATGACCATTCCGATCACGACGTCGCCACGAGCGCCACGGGTAGCGGCCCCCTGCCTCGGGAGCGGGGCGATTTGCACATCCGCCACCTGCCTGACCAGTAGCGGCGCGGTTCCGGTTTCGTTGCGGAGCACCACATTCCCAATGTCTTCGACATTCTTGAGCAAGGCCGCGCCGCGGATAAACTGCTGCTCACCATAGCGGACAATGTATCCGCCGCCGCCGATCAGGTTGTTCCTCTGCAGAGCCTCGACGATTTCGCCCAGAGTGATTTGCTTTTGCATCAGTCGCTCGGGGTCAATCTGCACCTCAAACGACTTGTAACCGCCTCCCATAATGTTGATTTCGGTAACCCCTTTGGTCGACTTCAGCTGGGGAGAAATCTGCCATTCGAGGATCGAACGCAGTTGCATAGGCGTATAGCCTTCGCCACGGACTTCGAACTGCATGATCTCGCCCAGCGCGGTCGACAACGTGCCGATTTCCGGATCGCCGTATTCGCCAACGCGGCTCTTGGCCTCAGGCAGTTTCTCCTTCACCATGTTGCGGGCGAAATAGATGTCGGTTCCCTCCTTGAACACGACGGTGACCACGGAAATCCCCAAGCGCGAAATACTGCGGATCTCTTCGACATGGGGTAGTCCATTCATGGTTGACTCGACCGGATAGGTCACCAGCCGCTCGACCTCCAGCGGCGACAGCGACCCTGCCGAGGTCAGGATCTGGACCTGCGTGTTGGTCATGTCGGGGACGGCATCGATCGGGATGGTCAACGCCGAGTAGATCCCGAAGAGGGTGACCAGGATGAAGCCAACCGCTACCAGAAAGCGATTGGCCAGACTGAAGTCGACTATTTTGGCCAGCATGACAAGAGCTCAATTGCGGGAAGGATGGCGGATCGCGAGGCGGGTTCAAAGCAGGCGGATCAGGCGGCAGCGTTACTCTTCGGATTCGAGGAGCAGTTCACTCTTGAGATAAAAAACACCAACGTCCACAACTTTGGCCCCGGCCGTCAGGTCCGGGGAGGTGACTTCAGCCCACTCGGGCGTTTGGCTGAGGACCTGAACATCGACGCGACGATACTTCCGCGTTCCGACCTCGATAAAGACAAATAACTCCTGCTCGTGGCGGGCGAGTGCTCCCACCGGTACAGCGAGCGCCTCCTTGCTTGCGAGCAGCGGCAGGTCCGCCCAGACAAACATGCCGGGCCGAAGCTTGCCCTCGGGATTCGCCAGATCGATTACCACCGGCACGGTCCGGGTCTGGGCGTCGACGCTGGCGCCAACGAATCGAATCGTTCCTGTCCAGCTGGCGTCGGGCTGCGTTGGCTGCCGGACGGCGACTTGGCTGCCAACGGTCAGCTGCAACTGTGGAAGATGCGCTTCGGGGACTTCAGCGGTGGTCCAAAGTTGCTCTGGATCGGCAAGCACTAGCAGAACTTCGCCGCGGTCGACGCGCTCGGCGGGAACGAGATGAATCTCCTCGACGCGGCCCGCAAAGGGAGCGGTCAGCAGCAGGCGGCTGGAGCTCGACTCCGGCTCATCCAAACCGGTGGGTCCCAGCAATGCCGCGATTTTGTCTTTAGCGATCGCGAGCTTGTTTTGTGCGTCGGCAACGGCAGCGAGGTCAGACTGCAGCTGCTGGCCGGCTTCAAAAAGAATCTGTTCCGCCTCACCGTGAAAGCCGGCAGCTGCCTGTTGCAGGGTCGCCTGGCGCTCGCGCAGTTCGCGACCACTAATCACATTGCTCAAGTCAGCGGCGTTGGCAACATTTGCCTTCGCCAATTCCCAGGCGGAGTAGGCTTTGAGCAGGCGTTCGCCAAACTGCCCCATTTTTTTGTTGGAAAGCGCGCTCGCGGTCAGTGCCCCGGCCGACTCATTACTGGTTTTCAGCTGGTTGACAATTTCCGAGACACCCTCATGGACGCCGCGGCTCCATTCGGCCTTCGATTCGGCCAGTTCGAGCGTGGCTTGGCATTGGGCCCGTTCGCGTCGGGCGAGCCCCATTTCCTCCGCAGTCAAAACGACGAGCTGCCCCCCGGCGGCGACTGCTTCCGTAGGCTTCACGAGGACTTCCTGAACGACAGAGTCCAGCGGCGAACGAAGCTCCAGATAGCGGCTGGCGTTGTATTTGATGGCAGCGGGCACCGTCAGGGTATTCACCAATCGTTGCGGCTGGAGCGTGTGAACCGTGATGTTCGCGGCAGCCGCTTTCTCCGGCGTCAGTTCGACGAACTCCTTAACTTTCGGTTCCTCGGCCGGTGCCTGAGCAGCATTCTCGGGACTGGGATGCTCGTCAAACAGCCAGTGAGGTCCAAAATACCCGATGGCCAGAACGCCCGCGATGATCGCTGCAGCGCCAAGCCCGCGAATCGATTGACCGGCCAAAGCGAAAAGCTTGCCGAGTCGTTGCTGAAAGGAAGATGGAGTGGTCATGTTTGGTTGCAAGAAAAATGGATCCGCGCGGGAGGTGAGATATGGGAAGTGGTCGGAAATGAAGTGAGTTGCTCGTCGCCAGCCGATCATTTCGAGTGAATCAGGTTAGCTGAGTACCGTTTGCGAGCGGTTCTCTTCTGAGCGGCCCCGCAGTCGCAGCCTAAACGCGCAGCTTCATGGGGCTCTTCAATCGCCTCCAATGAAATCGCCAGCGATCGATCGCCAGATAGAGCGGGCCAATCAGATCGTAAAGCTGTCAATCCAAAGGCGCAGCGTGCGCCCGGCGGGAGAGGTGTCGGCAAAGAGGACGCCTCCCGGGCGCCAGAGCCGAACTTGGGAGAGCGAGCAATCCGAGCCCGCCACGCCTCGAATCAAAATCGCGGAAAGCTGGAACAGATAATCCAGCGATTGGCTCGGTTCTGGAACCGTGACTTCGGGAACTGCGACAAAGCCTTTGCAGAGGCAGCCCGAATCGGTGCAGCCTTGGTCCTCTGCCGGCGGATGCAGTGGCTCCGCCTGTGAGGCTGTTGTGTCGAGCATCGCCCAAGTGGCTACTGAGCTGTGGCTGAGGCTAGGGCCATACAGGGATTCCCCGATGACGCAATTGAGCGACTTGATCACGATGATCGCGGCGAGCAAGACGGTCATGGTCCGGGAAAAGTTCATTCCTTCAGTATAGGTGACGTTTCGAGCCCGGGAAACAGAGAAGTTTTCACAGAGTAGTTTCCGAGGGGTGGGTCGTCGCGGTAAGTTTTGGGTTCTGTGCGAACCAGCTCAATCCGCCGCGCATCCACGAGTCCGGGAGCTTGCTTCGGCGCGGTGAGCAGAAAGCTGGATTCCGCGCCGGGCCGCTCGATGAGTGAGCCGCTGGTCGCGCTGACCGGGCGGTTTCGCGTTTTTCCGAGCGAAACCGCACTCCTTCCACTTTGCCAAACAACCTGCCGCGGGTAAGAATCAGGCAAGAGCTGGCATCACTTTATTGAGATCGAAACGGAAAGAGACTCACCATGGGCCCCAACCGACTGCTCTGTTCAGCCCGAAGTGTTGTCTGTCTGCTGGTCTTGTTCCTCGCTCAGCCAGTACTTGCTCAGGGCGACTTGGAACAAATGCGCCGGCTCAATCCGCGGATGCCTCCGCCGCTGGAGCTTGATGCCAAGCGGATCGAGGCTCAAGGCATCACGGCCGTCACGGGCGAGCATTTGACGCTGTACAGCGATCTTCGCGACGAGGCGCGCTGTCGGGACTTGGTCGCCGCGTTCGATGCGGCCGTCCCGCAATGGGGAAGTTTTTTTGGGATTCCCGGCGGTCAACTCCGCCCTTGGCACTTGGTCGGCTTTCTGGTGCAGGATCGTGAGCGATTCAAGGCGGCCGGTTTGTGGCCTGAAGACTTGCCCGAGTTTCCGGCGGGTTACAACCTGGGACATCATTTCTGGATCTTTCCGCAGGAAGGAAACTACTACACGCGCCACTTGCTGTTGCACGAGGGGACACACGCCTTCATGCAGTGGTACCTCGGCGGCAGTGGACCACCCTGGTACAGCGAAGGGATGGCCGAGTGGCTGGCCCTGCATCGCTGGTCAGAAGGAAGTCTCGAACTGAAAGCCCGGATCGCGGATCGCAATCAAGTCGACTACTGGGGGCGACCGAAGTTGATCCGCAAAGCGCTGGAAGCCGGACGCCGCATGCGCCTCGATGAGCTGTTCGATTTTCCAAACTCTGCCTTTCGGAATGTGGAAAGTTACGCCTGGGCCTGGGCGGGTTGCGAATTCCTGGCCCGGCATCCCTTGAGCGCCAAGTCGTTTGCTCAGCTCCCCAAATTTGCCGAAGACAGCTCAGCGGCGTTTAGTCGCGATCTGAAACGTAAACTCAAAGCGGATTGGGATCGACTGGAGCTCGATTGGCAGCAGTTTGTCGAAGAGCTCGACTACGGCATTCTGGCTGACCGCTTGGCGATCCGCCCTGTCGAAGAAACTGCTCAGGCGGCGGAGGGGACTTTCCGCTTGGCGACGGCGTGGGGTTGGCAGGATAGCGGGATCGAGGTGGCGGCTGGAGAAGAAAAGCAGATCGAAGCGCGCGGGCGGTACATGATTCGAACTGGCGACCCGCCTTGGCCATGTGAAGCGGGCGGTATCACGATCGAGTATTACCGTGGACGTCCGCTGGGCGAGTTGCTGGTCGCCGTGCTGCCGGAAGACCCGAAATTTAATGAAGTGCTCGTGCCGTTACCGATCGGTACAAGCCGTCGGCTGACTTTTGAACGAGCGGGCAGGCTGCTGTTTCGCATCAACGAGTCGCCGGTTTGGCTGGAAGACAATACGGGCGAGCTGGAAATTCGCGTGCGGTGAGTTGCGAGTTGTGAGTTGCCAGACAGAGGGAGTCTACGATTGAGGAGAAGGGCCTGGAATCAAGCGGGGACTGGCGGACGCGGGAAGAGATGATCGCGGGGCGGAATGGGAGGCGAAGGTGGACGAAGTGCTGGAGCGCCAAGCTCATTGAAAGAGCTTCAGGAGGACCTTTTGAGCCTCGTCCCAGTGGTCCGCGGCCGCAACGAAATCGACGGGCATGATTTTGAGATCGCTGGGTGCGACCCGTGAGACCTGGGTGGCCTGGCGACCAAGCGGAATCTGGGCACTGGGGCCGGTCGCCAACTGGTCCTCAATCTTTCCCTGCAGCAAATGGTCGACCAATCGCCGGGCCTGATCCGGGTGGGGACTGCCTTTGATGATCGCCAGGGTGTTGGGAATCAGCAGGGTCCCTTCGCCAGCCTGATCGGGAAAAACAATCGCAACGTCCTTGCTTGCTTCCAGCTCAATCACGGCATCATCCGTATCGGTGATCCCCCAGGCATAGCGTCCGGCGGCGACGTGCTGGGCGACTTGCTTGTTCCCCGCTTCGACGACCGCATTCCCGGCTACGCGCTCGAAGAAATCGGTCGCTGCCCGGGGACCGAGTTTGGCGAACAGCACGGCCGCTTGAGTTGCGGTAGTGCCAAATAAGGGCTTGGCAATTCCACACTGGCCCTGCCAACGCGGCTCGGCAAGTTCGGCCACCGAGCGCGGCCACTGAGCTTCATCCGGCAGCAGTTTGCGGTTGACGATCAGTACTCTCGCCCGGGCTGCGAAACCATGCCAGGCACCGCTTGGCGAGAGGAATTGCTCGGGATAATAACGCGCCAGCGGTGATCGATAACTTTCCAGCAGGCCAAGTTTCTCCAGCCGGATCGTGTGCAGAATTTCATTGTTCCAGAACAGGTCGCCCCGCGGCCGGGCGGCGTTCGCGATAATCTCGTTCGCCAGGCCCACCGTCTTGTTCGACTCGACATCGTACTTGCCCAGTACCGCGACACCTGACTGCTGCGAGAATTGCTCAAGGAGCGGCTCGGAGAACTCTTTATCGAGCGCGGCGTAGACCACCACCTCCCGCGGCTGTGTCCGCAGACAACCACAGACGAGGAGAGCGAACGCGGCGATAAGCAGGAAACTGGTGCGGTGACGGGTGGGAGGCATGGTTGCTGATTTGGAGGAAAGGAAGAGGGGTTCTCACGGAGGCACGGAGGCACGGGGGGAGGAGGTTGGGAGTTGGGAGGTTGGAAGTTGCGAGTTGGGAGTTGGGAGTTGGGAGTTGGGAGTTGGGAGTGAAGAGTGAAGAGTGAAGAGTGAAGAGTGAAGAGTGAAGAGTGAAGAGTGAAGAGTGAAGATGAGTGATTTGCGTGGCGGCCCTCCGCGCGGTTGCAAGAGAGGACGAACTGATCGGGCTTGTAATCCCTTCAGCCCAATTTTCATGAACGATTGCGGTGAGCCCAGACGCGGCTGGAAGCTGAAGGCGATCAGCCGCCCTGGTTCTTCCTCCGTGCCTCCGTGCCTCCGTGCCTCCGTGCCTCCGTGAGAGCCACTCTTCTTCCTCCCCTCCGTTTCGTTACCCGACATTCCCCAGCTGCAGCGACTGTCCGTAACGGGTCAGCACGAGTTGGCGGAGGCGCGCGTGCTCTTCGGCCTGAAGCTCCGGGTCGGCGGCGATGATCCGCGTGCCGAGCTCGCGGATCTGCTGAAGCAAGCCCGCATCGCGCACGAGGTCGGCAATTCGCAGCGGCGGGAAGCCGGTTTGCTGGGTCGAGAACAAATTCCCTGGTCCACGAATCCGCAAATCGATTTCGGCCAATTCGAAGCCGTCATTTGTTTCGCGAAAGGCTTTGAGCCGATCGTTATCCTCGGGATTGTCAGTGGTTGAAAAGCAGCAGACAAATCCGGGATGCACGCCGCGACTGACGCGACCGCGGAGCTGATGAAGTTGCGAGAGTCCGAACCGTTCGGCCGACTCAATGGTCATGATCGTGGCGTTGGGGACATCGATGCCGACTTCGACAACGCTGGTCGCGACCAGGACCTGAGTTTGACCGGCGGCGAAGGCGCGAAGGGCCGCGTCTTTCTCTTCGGCCGACTGTCTGCCGTGGAGCAAATCGAGCTTGAAGGCCGCCAGCGGCCCATTCGAGAGTCGCTCGTAAAGTCGCTCCGCGCTGGCTGCGGCAACTTCATCGTCAGTCTCCACGCGTGGGGCAATGACGTAGGCTTGGCGGCCCTCGCGCAGTTTTTTGACCACAAAGTCCCACCACTTCTCCCGAGTCGCATCGGTCCCGAGGTAGGTGTGCACCGGTGCGCGGAGTCTTTCCGGGCGGCGCAGCGCTGAAACATCCAGATCGCCAAAAACCGTCATCGAAATGGTGCGGGGAATCGGTGTCGCTGTCATCACGAGGTAATGCGGCACGGTTGACGAAAGCTGGCGCAAATTGCTCCGCTGTTTGACACCAAACTTGTGCTGCTCATCGATCACCACCAGCCCAAGTTTGGCAAACGAGAGTTCGGACTGCACGATCGCCTGGGTGCCCACGACAATATCAACCTCGCCGGCCGCGATCTTTTCTGAAAGGCTCTGGCGATGGGCTGTGGAACCGGTCCAAAGGGCGATCCGCACGCGGCTGTTGCGAAGGATCTCCCGGATGGTCCGATCGTGTTGGCGGGCGAGAATCTCGGTGGGGGCCATCAGGGCCGCTTGGGCGCCGTGGGCCACCGCCAGCAAGATGGCGCAGAGGGCGACGGCCGTCTTGCCGCTGCCGACGTCGCCGTGCAGCAGGCGGTTCATGGGGATGGCCCGGTCCATGTCGGCCGCGATCTCGGCGAACGCCTGTTGTTGATACTCCGTCAACTCAAACGGCATCCGCCCCAGAATCCGGTCGCGAATTTTGCCGGTCAGCGGCAGTGGGAGCGCGGTTTGACCTTGAGCGTGTTGATAGCGTCGCATGGCCAAGGCCAATTGCAGGACCAGCAGTTCCTGCACGACCAGTCGCCGCCGGGCTTCCTCGGCAGTCGCCGCAGTGGAGGGGAAATGCACCTGTTCAATCGCCTCCCGAATTGGATAGAGGGCGAGTTCCTGCCGCACCGGTTCCGGGAGTGCTTCTTCGATCAGTCCTGCGTAGTCCCCAATCACCCGCTCGGTGATTTTCCGCAATTGCCACTGCTTGAGTCCTTCAGTCAGGGGATAGACCGGGAGCAGTTTCTTCTCGACACCCGTTTCGCCCGGTTCGAGCACTTTGTAATGCGGCTGGAGCATTTCAAACCGTCCTCCATTCTCCTTGACGGTCCCGCGGAGATGGAGCAATTGGCCGACCTGAAAACGCTTTTCCATGTAGGGGAGGTTGAACCAGATCGCCCGGAGATAATGTCGATTCTGCTCGAGCAGAACATACTGCACGTGCTTCCCGGTAACGGTGACGCGCTGGTCGACTTCGCGGATATTGGCCACGACGCTGCAGGTTGTGCCGACTTCCAGATGGACCAGCTCGGTCAGCTCGGTGTAATCTTCATAGCGGCGGGGAAAGTTAAACAGCAAATCAGCGGCAGTTCGCAGGCCGAGCCGCTCGAGAAGCCGCGCGAGCGGCGAGCCGACACCCGGCAAGCGATCGACCGGCGTGAGAAGTGGTGGGGAAGAAGTTGTCGACATAAAACGCATCGCCTCCAGGGAATAGCGGGGCTGCGTTGACGTCAGGCCGCTCCAGGCAGCAGCCTCCATTCCCTGGTGGTCAACCAGCAGGCCTCCAGTTTAGAAGCGGAGGGCTCGGCAAGGCAAGTCAGGACCGGCGGCGGCCACAACTCAGTTGCGGGGCGGATAACGGAGCTATCGGGATTGGCCTCAGGAGCCTGATCTGGCTCGCTTTGGCGGAACGGTCTAGAATTTCCCAAGTCGTTCCACAGCCAGCTGCGAGGGAGCGATTCTCTTTGTTGCATCATCCAGGCCGACCATGTCCTATCGCTCCATCAAACGCGTCCTTGGCGAGACGAGTCTGGAGCGGAAGATCCGGTTTCTCTTCGGTGTCAGTCTGCTGGCTTTGATCGCCGGGTCGTTTCTCTCGGTCAACCGCCTGACGGAAGATCAGTTTCGCGAGAACATTCGCAAACGGGCCAGCGAACTGATCGAGCTGCATAAATTGCGGACGCATTTCGAGGAGGTTCGCTTCACGGACGATGTGGCTCGGCCAGAACACCAGCGCGAGCTTTATCAGAAGTTTATTCCGCTCCTGGCCAGCGCGCCGGACTACGAGTTTGATGTGCTCGCGATGGACAACCAGAACGAGCGTTGGCAGGTTGCCTCGCAAGTGGTGACGGAACCATTCGAGCGAAAGTTGCTTGAAGGGTTGAACGAAATGTATCGCCAGCAGCAGTTGGCCTACGATCGAAATGCGATTGAAATGCGGCCCGACCCGGTTGCGCCGGCCCCACCCAAAACGCCCAATGACAACGCGACCAATCAGCTTTATCCCGATCGGTTTCTGCCCGATAACAAGTACGCCTACTACGAGCCGGTTTTTTTTGAGCCGGTCTGCTGCGAGTGCCACTTTGTCAAGCCGCGGGCTCCAGTCGCCGGGCTGATGTCCGATCTCTCGGGTGGCGCCGCCCCGGACGCAGGTCCCCCGGCAGGCGAGTCGGTCGCAGCTGCGGCGCCGGTGGCCAGCCCTGCCGGACAGTCGATCGCTGACGATAACGCGGCGAGAATTCAGCGGGTCGAACAACTCGGCGTGATGTTTGTCCGCGTGAAGCTACCTTATAAAACCGCCAAGAGCGCCATCAACCGCTCCCGGGCGATCCTCTTGGCCGTGGCGATTGTCACCGCCTTTCTGGCGATGCTCTTTCTGTACCTGATCGTTCGCTATGTGATCGTCAAGCCTGTCAAGCACCTGCGGGATGTGGCTGATGAAGTGGCCCATGGCAATCTCGAAGTTCGCAGCGACTTGACTACCGGCGACGAGTTTGAAGAGTTGAGCCGCTCCTTTAACCGCATGCTTCGTCACTTAATCGATTCCCAGCGACAATTGGAACAGGCCAACGTCGACCTCGATCGCAAGGTGGATGAGCAGGCCCAGATGAACGTCAAGCTGCACCAGCTGAACGAAATCAAAAGCGAGTTTCTCGCCAACATGAGCCACGAGCTGCGCACGCCGCTGAACAGCATCATCGGGTTCTCCGAGTTGCTGGAAGGAGGCAAGAACCTGACCGACAAGGAACGCCGGTTCGCGGGCAATATCCATAAATCCGGGAGGCTGTTGCTCGACCTGATCAACGATATTCTCGACCTCGCCAAGCTCGAGGCGGGGCGGATGGAGCTGAATATCGCCACCTTCCCGATTCAGGGATTGGTAGCCGAGTTATGCGACATGGTTCGCAAATCGGCAGAAGACAAAAGCATTCAGCTGCAAGTCGAAATCCCGTCGGAGCTGCCGGATGTGACGCTGGACAAAGTCAAAGTCCGGCAAATCCTGACTAACCTCTTGAGCAACGCGATCAAGTTTACACCCGAAGGCGGCCGGATTCGGGTCACGGTCGGCCGCGAGGAGCCAGACATGCTGGTCCTCTCGGTGATGGATACCGGAGTGGGGATCCCCGAAAGCGAACAGCAGATCATCTTCGAGAAATTCCGCCAGGGGACGACGGCCCTCGGCGGCAACGCCTTGACTCGCGAAGTGACCGGTACCGGGCTGGGCTTGTCGATCAGCCGCGAGCTGTGCATCCTCATGGGCGGATTAATTGGTTTGGAGAGCGAAGTTGGCAAGGGAAGCACGTTTACCGTTCGTTTGCCCTGGGAAGTGGCCTGCGAGACCCGGCGGTCCGGCGAGCAGCTGGCGGCCGCCGAAGAAGTTGCCAAGCCAAGTCGCGTCGATTTTGCCCGCACCAACTTGACGCCCCAGCCACCGGCAGGCGATAACCTCGCATCGCAAAGTTGAGCCAACCAGTGCGCGCGTTGAGCGTCGTTATTTTACGCATCGTCTGTTTTCCAAAGCACCCATGTCATCTTCGATCGAGATTCATCTGTTTACTGACGGCGCCTGCAGCGGCAATCCTGGACCGGGGGGCTGGGGCTTGATCCTGCGGCATCTGCCAACGGGCAAGGAAACCGAACGCTCGGGCTATGAACCGGATACCACCAACAACCGGATGGAACTGCGGGCGGTTGTCGAAGGGCTGACACTGCTCAAGCGTTCCTGCCAGATTGAGTTGTTCACCGACAGCGTCTACGTCGGCAAGGGAATCAGTGAGTGGATGCCGAAGTGGAAGCGGCAGAACTGGCAGCGCAAGGAAAAGAATAAGCTGGTGCCGGTCGCCAATGTCGATTTATGGGTACAGCTGGATGAGCTGATCTGCCGCCATCGGGTGAAGTACACGCGGGTCGCGGGACACAGCGGCCACCCCGAAAACGATCGCTGTGACGAGTTGGCAGTTGCCGCCTATCAGCGGGCTTTGGGGCGCAGGTAACGGCTGAGAGTTTGGGAAATTGTCCGACGCTCGATCGGAGATAACCCAAGCTGCGGGGGCCAAACCGGGGGCTGACCCGAAACCCGGCTGAGCTGTCATTGCGATTGGTCTGCTAAAGCAAATCCTGCGGGTCGATGTCGACGATCCACTGGACCTCTTCGGCGGGTGGCTCGAAGCCAGCCGTGGCTGACTGGATGAGCGGCTGGAGTGGCTGGTCCAGCGGCGAGCTGAGAAGCAGGTGAAAGCGAAACTTGCCGCGGAGCTTGGTCACCGGCGCCGGGGCCGGGCCGACAACGCGGGCTTTGACCCCCAAGTCCTTGATCGCCGTTTGCAGACGCTCGGCCAGTTGGCGGCACCAGCTCTCGGCCGCAGTCTCCGATTCGCTGCGCACGACCATCCGGGCCAGATTCCCAAACGGTGGATACCAAGTGCTCTCGCGGATCGGCAGCTCGTAGCGGGCAAAGCCCTCGTAGTCGTGTCGCGTCGCGGCGACGATCGCCGGATGGTCGGGTGAGAACGTTTGCACCAGCACGCGTCCGCCTTTGGCCCCCCGTCCAGAGCGTCCGGCAACTTGAGTCACCAGACCAAACGTGCGCTCTCCGGCCCGGAAGTCGGGAAAGTGCAAGGCCGAGTCCGCATTCACCACGCCGACCAGAGTCACGTCGGGAAAGTCGAGCCCTTTGGCGATCATCTGCGTCCCCAAAAGAATTCTGGTTTCACCTTTGCGAAACTTGTTCAAGG
>JAJTFE010000046.1 GCA_021298375.1 Blastopirellula sp.
GTTAACGGCGTTTTCAAATGCGATTGCCCTGGTTGTTGTTCCCAGTCCGTAGTAGGTTCAATTGAACGTTAGAAAAAGTTCATTGGTGGCCGCCGCCAGGCCGCAAAGGGGGGCGGTGCTGGCCGGGAGGGAGGGGGTACCGGTGGGCCTAGCGCCACGCCGCTCAGGGGAGAAAGGAGGACCTGACGAAAGAACTCGCCTAGCGAATGATCGTATCGCCCGTTTCGGACTTCGCCGTTTCTACCTCGGACATCATCAACCGGATCGGACTGAGATTCGCCGCCCGCGCTGGCCACGTGGCGTTGAGGGCATTGCCGTCGGCCGCCTTCACGCCGCCGTCCCACCAGAACCAGCCACCCGAAATGATCCCGACAACCTCTTTCCGCTCGTTGAAGACGGGACCTCCTGAGTCACCAGGAAGCAAAGAAACGTCGGCAAAGATCTTTTGTGGGCCTGACGTACATGAGGCCTTTGCTGAGAAGTGTCGCAAACAGCATTGCAACTCCGAGCCGCCTCCCAAACCGCAAAACTCCAGCAAGTCTCCCTCCTCAACCGAGTCGGTAGCGATTTTCGCCGGCGTGACTTCGCTGGGAATCCAGGCCCAAAGCACGGCTACGTCCGACTGCTCGTCGAACTGGACGATGCTGCAGCCCTTGGACTTTCGCCCATTGCGAAATTGAATCCCGATTTTGTGGTCGCCCTTGTCTTCCTTCACCACATGGTAAGCGGTCAGAACATACCCCTCGAATCCATCCCGTACGGGTTTGTCCTTGTTGACCTGAATCACCACTCCGGTACCGATCCCGCCATTACAGTTGATCTGTACGATCGCCGAGTGATGAGTTGCTCCAGCGGTCCATTGCCAAAGCTTGGTGTCTTTGCCGACCTGAGCTGATCCAGTTGAACCCAACGAAGAGAGCAGGAGAATGAAGCAGCCCAATGCGAGACGCTGAGAACTCATGCCAACTTCCTCCATGAACAGGGCATGCGCCGAAGAGGCAACGTTGACCCCAAGGCCTGCGGGCGGGCGGGCTCAGGGAATCAGGCACGTTGCCGGGTCAATCTCGGCACCTGCGAAGGGCAATTCGGGTGGCTGAGAGAGCCTGATCCTTGGCTCTCAAACCACCTCGGAGATGAGCTGGGAAACCTTCGCAAATGCAAGTTGAGCAAGTCCCAAGCCAGGCCTTCGGCCGATTCGGAACTTTGCCTTATCATTACTCGGCAAATTTGTCACACGTTCTGAAGTGACTACCGAGTCAAACTGCTGTTTTTAGGTAGATCGGGCGGGCTGGGTGGTTCGCCTCTGCTCCCAGCGGCATTCTCCACAGAGCAGCCGGGCGGTAGCCACCGGCGGGCCCGATGGTCGTTTTCTACCGATCAGCGCTCGGATTCTCGTTGCCGATTCTCGTTGCCAGTCCGTATTGTTTTCGATTGGCCAAACGAAAGGGTTCACCGGTAACTAGCGTCCGGCCCGCTCGGGGAGGATCGATACCTTCCCGAGCGGCTGGTGGAGTCGCCAATACCTTACTTGGGTGATTCAGTCGTTTTCAAATCCTCCAGCAACACCTCAACCGCTTTCTCCAGTTGCGGGTCCTTGCCTGTGGCGACATCACCGGGGTTGTTGTAAACGAGAACGTCAGGCTCGAGTTGTTGATTCTCCAGGTAACTGCCATCGAGCGCGATCATTCCGACCTGTGGAATCCCGAACACAATCGAGCTGTCAATTTGAGTTTCCCACCAAACGGCAGTGGCGGTTCCCGGGACTGGAGCGCCAATCAACTTGCCGATTCCCTTCGCCTTGAAGGCCCAAGGAAAAAAGTGAGCATCACTGTAGTTGCTTTCGCTCTGCAAGACAGCTACCGGACGGACCCACTTGTTGATGGGCTCGCCACCCAAGTCTCCCTTTTCATGATCTCGCGGGGCGAAATAGCAGTAACGCTTGCCGCTGAGGAAGGTTGCCAAGTCCTCGTGCAGCCAGCCACCACCATTGAAGCGGGTGTCGACGATTAAGGCTTCTTTTTCCGCATTCAATCCCAGTACTTCTGAGTAGACGCGACGGAAGCTGGCGTCGTTCATGCCGCGGACATGCACATATCCAATCCGCCCGCCTGAGATCTTTTCGCACAACTCGCGACGAGTCGCAATCCAACGTTCGTAAAGCAGGTTGCCTTCCTCGCCCGCATTGATTGGGCGAATTACTTCCTCCCATTCCCGATTTCCAGCCGGATCATGCAAACCTAGACGGATCGGCTTGTCGACCTTTCTGTTGAGGAGTTTCCACGGTTCGACATCAGGGGTCAGTCGCACGCCGTCGATATGCGTAATGATCACGCCAGGCTTGATCTGGCAATCCGCCGTGTCACAGGGGCCATTCTTAATCACCTCAGCTACCTTCAGGCCGATATCCTGATGATTTTGATCGTAAATCAGCCCGAACGCCGCCGTCTGATCCCCATCTTGCCCGCGGGGCCGGTAACGCCCGCCTGTGTGGGAGGCATTCAACTCACCCAATAATTCGCTAAGCAAATCCGCGAAGTCATAATTGTTATTGATCGAGGGCAGGTAGGCCTGGTAGTTTTCTTTCATGGCCTGCCAGTCGACACCGTGCAGTTTCGGATCGTAAAACTTGTGCCGCGTCTGCCGCCAGGCGTGTTCGAAAATGTAGTCGCGCTCTCGCGGCCCATCGATTTGCATTTCGGCCGCGAACGCGATCGGCTTGCTGGTTGCCTTGCCACCCCCATTCCCGAACGCCGGAGCGAGGTCGACTTTCACCAGTCGCCCGCCACCTTGCATCAGGACCGCTGACTTGCCGTCCTTCAGCAGTTCAATCGCTCCCGGGCTTTGGTCCCCCAGCGACAGGATCTGCGCCGTGGATCGCTCGCGAACTTTGGTCAGCCACAATCCCCATTTGTCGTCGATCTGGGCGGTGAAAATCAGGTTCTCACCATCCGGCGTCAGCGCGTAGTCTCCGAGGGCCGCGGAAAGCATCGTCAGTCGACGCGTCCGCAAATGCGGCTCGTCAAAATCGATCGCAATCGGCTCGACTGGCTTATCCTTTTTCTCTGCTTTCTCCCCGTCGGCAGCGGTCTTGTCTCCCTCTTTCTTCTCGGGGGCTGCGTCTTTTGCGGGCTCGTCCTTTTTCGACTTGCGTTTCTTCTTCAGTTCCAATTTTTCCTTGTCGAGAACCGCCTCGTCGTAGCTGTCTTGCGTCAGATAAAAGGCGATGACGTCACGTTCGCTGCCCCAACTCCCATGGCTTCGCTCGCCAAAGCGGTCCGAAATGTAAAGCAACGCCTTGCCCCCCGCCGCAAACTTCGGACTTCCCTCGTCGTACCCGCTTTCTGAGACGTTGACGACTTTGCCTGTCGCGAGTTCAACCACCCCGATTTCCGGAGTCCACGATTTGTGAGCATGATGGGTCACGGTCAGCCAGCGGCTATCCGGCGACCACGCATAGGAAATGTCGCCGTCGGTGTACGAAAAATTCTGCTTTCCGGGGACCAGCAGGCTGCTCTGCTTGGTCTCCAGGTCGAGGACCATTAATTCGATTCGGTTTCGGAGATAAGCAACCTTTTTGCCATCGGGCGAGACAAGTGGTTGGAAAGTTTCGTCGTCGGATTCGAGGACGACCTCGTCAGCCAGCAGGGTGGCGTTCGAAAACCGGTCTTCCTCCTCGCGCACCAATGAGGTCTTGTAGAGGTTCCACGAATTGTCGCGCTCACCGGCGTAGATCACACTGCGGCCATCGGCCGACCAGGTCACCGAGCGCTCTTGTTCCGGGGTATTGGTCAGCCGCCGAGTGGTGCCGTACTCGAGGTTCGCTACAAAGACCTCGCCGCGGACGACGAAGGCAACTTCTTCTTCGTTGGGGGCCACGGCAAACTCAGTCGCCTCATCGCGAAGAACCTGGGTCGTCACCGCGTTCAGTCGATCGTCAGCTGGAGCTGTGATTGACAACTTAATTGGCTGTTCGCCGGGAACCTGTGTGAAGATCTCACTATTCCATGAGTAGCATAATTTTCCGCTCCGCGCAATCGAGAGAAACCGCACGGGGTGAGTGGGATGCGAGGAAATCTGGGTCGGCCCGACGCTTGGGTTGGCAGGGTCTAACTTCCAAACGTTAAAGTTGCCGCCCTGTTCGCTGAGGTAGAAAACGCTTGAGCCGTCTGGCGACCAAACCGGGTTGCGGTCTTCGCCGGCAAAAGAGGTCAGCTTGGTGTAGGCCTTGTTCGAAAGATCCACTATCCAGATGTCGCGTGTAACCGAAGAGGTGTGATGTTTGCGGAGAGAGTCCTCCACGCCTTTGTAGTCTTGGAACACAATACGGTTGCCGCTTGGATCGAAATTGGCAAATTCGGCGGTTGTCGTGAGCAATTGCCGAGGGCGACCCCCAGCCAACGGCACTGCATACAACTCCAACATCGCCGGCGTGCCGATCATCGACTCGGCTGCATCATTGCGGCCACTGGTGAAGACGACCTGTTGGCCGTCATTCGTAAATGTCGTGGGGATGTCGTTTGCCGAGTGATGCGTCAGTCTTGTTGGCGTCCCTCCGGTTGCCGAGACAATAAACACATCGAAATTGCCGTGTCGGTCCGAGGCAAATGCGATCGACTGTCCGTCCGGGGCCCACACCGGACTTCGCTCGTAGGCGGCGTGACTCGTCAGGAGCCGCGCCGGACCGCCGGCGGAGTCCACGAGCCAAAGGTCGCCCCGATATGAGAAGCAGACTTGCTTCCCGTCAGGTGAAATAGCCGGGTAACGCAACCACATCCGGTCCTCAGCCGTTGCGGTCGAAGCCAACACCAGGAACAGCGGCAACCCAAGCAACCGAATCCAACGCGACATCGCAAACTCCTGAATCAATGAGGCTTAACTATGTGTGGCGGGGTGAGGCGGTCGCCCGCTGCCCGGGCCGAGGGAGTCGAGTACTGAGTGCGACCAGCTTGCATGAAAACCGGTGTCTCGGCCCCAACATTCCGACTGACCTATCGTAATCAGGCCTCTCTTGCGATGCCAACCGGCATCGGGCCGCCGAAGCCTCGCCAGCTTGCGGGAATTTGGAGGTTGACTGACAATCAGGTCTGCAGTGAAGAGTACACAGGCCTGAAATGGTCGCAACTTCCCGCAAGAATCCTAAACAAGTTTTGAATGAATCAACAAGTTTGCGGTAAGACCTTGGCTCGTCGAGGGTTTCCGCGACACGTTTTCGTCCAGTCGGTTGGCTCGGGTCGGTTTTGCATCAGGAGAATGAGAAACAATGGCGGTTCGCGTATGTCGGTGGGGAATTCTGAGCACGGCAACCGTTGGGCGCAAAAATTGGTTGGCGATCCGTAACACGGGAAACGGGAGCATCGCGGCCGTCGCCAGCCGCTCGAAGAACTCGGCTCAGCAATTCATCCACGATTGCCAGGCCCACTGGCCAATCAAGCCTGAACCAAAGGCTTATGGAAGTTATCAGGAGCTGATTGACGATCCCAATATCGATGCGGTTTACGTGCCGTTGCCGACTGGTCTGCGAAAGGAATGGGTAATCCGCGCCGCGGAGGCAGGCAAGCATGTGGTTTGCGAAAAGCCTTGTGCCCCGAGCAGCGACGACCTGCGTGAGATGATTGCTGCGTGCGAACGCAACAAAGTGCAGTTCATGGACGGCGTCATGTACATGCACAGTCGCCGCCTCGGCGAATTGCGCAAGGCGATCGATGACGAGTCCTCGCTGGGCGCTCTAAAACGTATCGCGATGCAGTTCAGCTTCTGTGCCCCGCCGGAATTTTTCAGTGACAATATTCGGAGCGACCACCGCTTGGAGCCCCAAGGTTGTCTCGGCGACTTAGGCTGGTACACCACGCGTTTCGCGCTCTGGGTTGTCGACTACGAGCTGCCTTTGCGAGTCGTAGGTCGCATGTTAGCGGCCAACACGCAATCCTCCGCGGAGCACCCCGTTCCCACTGAATTTTCCGGCGAGTTGTTCTTTGAGGGTGGAGTTACGGCATCCTTCTACAACAGCTTTCAGACACACCATCAACAGTGGGCCCAAATCAGCGGGACCAAATGCCAATTGCGCGTAGCCGATTTCGTGCTGCCTTATTTTTCCAACGCCGCGAGTTTTGAACGAGTCAGTTGCGAGTTCAATCCAACCGGGTTTGACTTCAACATGGAACCGGCGCGGCATTATGTTGAAGTTCAGGAACAGAGTAATGGCGGACAAAATTCGCCGGAAACCAACCTCTTCCGTACGTTCGGCAACTTGGTTTTGGCCGGTCGTCCGGATCCCTACTGGCCGAATATTTCTTTGAAGACCCAAGTGGTGCTGGATGCCTTGTTGCTTTCCGCGCGAAACGGCGGCGAACCGGTCGAAGTGAATCGCTCGACGCCATCATACGTCTGATGGCTGGCGTGCGTCCGAACGCTCGATTGCGTTCGGCAACCTGCGTGAAACGCGCGTGCTCCGCGGTCTCCCCAGCGTGCCGCTCGGGAGAGTGGGGCTGGGGTTGAAGGGGCCACTCTTGGCTTCATCGCCACCCTTGGCCTCATCGCCACCCTTGGCCTCATCCCAATATTTTCGATTCCGAGCATTCCGCGACGGCCGGAGTGAAGGCGAGCGCTGGACCGCTTGGGGCCACCTCCGGCCAGCCCGAGTTCCCAAGCCTCTGCGTTAATTCTTCTTCTCGCGAATCACTCTCCAGATCGGATACTCACCGCCCTCTTTCAAGTGGTCGTCGAGCATGTTCCAAGTGACGAAGCCGTCGCAGGTCCGGGCCTCACAGATGTGACTCGCCAGCCGTCCCAGCGATTGACCCGTTCGAACGAGATACCATCCGGCTGGAACTTCGCGGTCCGCACGAGCTACTGTGGTCTCCAGCCGCACCATGTTGTGGCTTTGAAAGGCTCTCGCAGCTCGATTAATTGAGGTGACTGTCTCGATCTCTGCTTCCACCGCAATGGGCTTTTCTAAACGTTCGACTGCGATGCCATGCTGTTTGAGTTTATCCACTAGTTTCGCGTGCTCCGGCCCAAATACATAAGCCCGAGGAAGCGAAACAGTCGTCACGGGCTCGTAGCGGCCCCAGAATTCGACTTCAATTTCGGCTGGCTGGTCATCGCGATAAGCGAGGATTTTTTCCTTCTGCGAAAACGGCTCCATCCGCGCATCCAGCACCATGAAGAGCTACTCAGGGCGAGCTTTGGCGGTGGCGATAAAATCCTCGCGTGTTCGCTCTACCAGACGCGTGAGTTCATCCCCCCGCTCGACGCAATAGTTGAGATTGGCGAGTACAAACTCGCGGCTTCCACGTATCCGATTGGCATAACTTGCATACGAATACGATTCGGACAAAACCCCAAGTACTCCCCGCAGTCCCGCATACTCGGTGCTGTAACGTGGTTCGAAACCGTAAGTCTCCCAGCGGGTGGAACTGCGGTCAAAGTTGCCGTAATAGAACGTATCAATTCCCTGAGTTCCCAGACGCCGGGTCAACTCCGGCATCATTTGCTCGCGAAGTACCCTCCGAATGTTCTCCTCGACCGAGGGATTGTGTGGAACGTCGTAGGTCAAGAGATAACGGTGGCGCGATCCATTGGTCGTGTGACAATCAATGAACAAATGAGGGTCAAACTTGTCCATCAGGGACACGAGGTTGCGGCCCTCATCCGAGTCGAGTTTGACAAAATCCCGATTCAAGTCAAATTGCTGAGCATTCGGGCGAACACCCATCCCCGCATCGGGTCCGACTTGCCCTGGTCGGTTGGTCTTCCCCATCTTGTCATTCCCGTCGGCGTTGTAGTTCGGCGCGATCACCAGTACCAGTTTGTCCAGCCATTCGCTGTTCGGCTGGAGAGCGAAATTGCGGATGATTTCCAAAAGGGCTTCCTTGCCATCACATTCGCCGCTGTGAATATTGCCGATCACGAGGGCGCGGAAACGCTGGTCTTTTTGACCCAGCTCAAAGTTGCCTTTGGCGAGGATAGCCGCAGTCATCGGCTTGCCCTCGACTGTGCGGCCATATTCAACACAGCGAATATGCTCCGAAAGTTGGTCGCATCGGGCGAGAAAATCCTCGACCTCCTGGCTGGAGCTTGTGGCAGTAAAGAGGCTCTTTTCGGCGACCGTCCTAAGCTCGTCCGGAACCGATGCGGGGACTTGGGCAACGACCGCTACGCTCTGGGAGAGAAGCATGCCCACGCCGAAGATAGAGGCGAACAACCAGCCCGACCAGTTCGAGCTCGCCGGTCGCGCCCACGGCGCGCCGTCAGGTGATGGCTTGCCGAGTCGGCTGGAACCGGAGTTGATATTCTGATTTCGTCGTTCGGAAGGCATGGTGGACTCCAGAATGGGATATTGTTTGCCGCGACGCGGGCGATCGGAATTACTGGGCTGCCAGCTGCGGTGGCTGTTGAGAGCGGGTAGCGACCCCCTGGGTTAGGCAACGTTGTCTGCGTCCAGATCGAATTCGACGTTTGCGAGGTCGATTTGCCGGTTTCCCCATGCCGTTGTCCCCATGCCGTTGTCCCCTGGCAGGATTTCTTTTTCCTTGCAACCCATTGTCCAAACCGCGTCCCGATTTGAGAATAACCCGTCTGGAAATCGTTTCAATTTGACTTGCAGGAAGTGTGGATGTCCGGTCGGGCAGTGATTTTAACGGGAATGTTTCTCGCGGGAACGAGCGTCATTCTTGGGGCATTTGGAGCCCATTGGTTGCGGGAACAGTTGCCTGGCTGGTTCCCCGATGACGCCGCCAAGCGACTTGAGAATTGGCAGACTGGCGTGTACTACCAGATGTTTCACTCGCTCGCCATGATTGCGTGCGGTGGTTTGGCTTCGGCCTGCTGGCGTTGGCGCGGCTTGGCGGCGGCCTTAATGTTGCTGGGGGTAGTCCTGTTTTCCGGTGGCCTTTACGGCTGGGTGCTGACTGACCAAAAGTGGATGGTAATGGTCGTGCCGGTTGGTGGCCTCAGTTTTATCGCCGGTTGGGTCTGTGCCATGGCGTCCATTCTGTTTGGTCCCCGAAACTGCAGCAGTGGTGGCGGCTGTCATGAGCATTGAGTTCGGTTACTGCACGAACGTCCATCCGGGAATCTCGCTTGAGCAGGTCCGCGGGCAATTGCTGCAGCATGCAGTGGACGTTCATCGAATCCGCGGTGGTCAGGCACCGCTTTGGCTGGGGCTCTGGTTTGGAGAGTCCGCATCGCGCGAGTTGTCCAAGCCGGGGGAACTTCCCAGGTTTCGGGAGTTTCTTTCGGAACACGGGTTTCAGGTTCGCACCCTGAATGGTTTTCCCGCAGGCGATTTTCACCAGCCGATCGTCAAGCATGCGGTCTACCAGCCGACTTGGGCCGAGCCGTCTCGACTGGAATATACCTGTCGCTTGATTGACCTGTTGATTGGTTTACTGGGTGATCGGAAACAGGGCACGATCTCGACATTGCCTCTGGGCTGGCCTTCGGGTACGAATCAGGGACATGCGTTTCACGATGCCTGCAGTGATAACCTGCTTGCTGCGGCACGATATGCCGAACAGCGGGCAGCTGAAACAGGCAAACGAATCCGAATTTGTCTTGAGCCTGAGCCGGGTTGCTCTTTGTCGAGCAGTTCGGATGTAGTCGAGTACTTCACCGATTATCTTTTTTCGATTGAACCCGATTTGACCGCGGCTCATCTGGGCATATGCCACGATGTCTGTCACGCGGTGGTGATGAAGGAGAGTCAGCAGGAAGCGTTGAGTGCGTACCGAGCCAACGAGATACCGATCGGCAAGGTCCAGATTTCAGCGGCACTTTTGGCGGATTTTTCCGGCAGCGTGGATACCCGCCCCGACGACTTGGCAAGGCAACTGGCGGAGTTTGCCGAGCCCCGTTATCTCCATCAAACGATGGCAGGCGGGCGTCTGTACGAGGACCTTCCGGACGCGCTGGCAGCTGCGGAAAAAGCCGGGCAATGGCGAGTTCATTTTCACCTCCCGATTTTTGTCGAGGCGCTCGCCCCCGGTCTGTCATCCAGCCAACAGGAAATTGTTACCTGTTGGAACTACCTGAAAAATTACCGCGGCGTGGGCGGAGGACCGGACTCGCTGCAGAAGATTGACTGGGAGATCGAAACTTACGCCTGGGGAGTGCTTCCTCAGGCTTGGCGCCCTGCCACGCTCGCTTCCGGAATCGCCGCCGAGCTCGAATGGTTCGAGCGTTTGGTTAGCGGTTAGCCTGCGGCAAATGACGGGTCTAGCCGAATCTGTCGCGGCCCGCTCCTAGAGGCGTTCGTCGCGCCCGGGTTTGGGTGCTGGGTAACGACTTCAACCGACCGAGCTGGTTCTATCCGCTTGGCAAAATGGTCCGTGGCCTCGTTCGCGATTCGCTCGGCAATAGCGGTCTCAGCCTAATGCTTTCGTTCACCCGACGTTTAGGGTACGACGGACATCTTATCCGTCGAGTCCCAAGCCCCGTATCGCTCCGCTCGAATGACAAAGAAGCTGAAATCTGTCCAGAGCTTCACCGACGGACTTGAGACCAATCTTACAACTTGACCCAATCCTGGTCTTTGGCCTTGCAAAAGGACTAGTCAACGATGAAGAGTTTGGCCCCGCTTGTGGTCGAAGAGCGGTGAGCCTCCGCGTTATCTGCCACTTGGTAAGAAATGCCCGGGGTCAGGCTGAACCTTCGGCCATCCGCAAGTTCGGTTTCCAGTTGGCCCTCGAGACAGAGCAGAACGTGTCCTTTGGAACACCAATGGTCTGCGAGGTATCCTGCTGAATACTCAACCATCCTCACTCGAATCGGGCCAAAATGGCAGGTTCTCCAAAAAGCCATGCCTTGCTCCCCTGGGTGTTCCGTAACTGCGACTGTTGCCCAGTCTGTCAGGCAGAACGGGAGGTTGTTTATCTCCATCTCGAATCTCTCCTAGCCTTTGTGTTGCGGGTTTACTGTAGTGACTTCAGTGATGGCCCCCTCGATGCCAAGTTCGGACAGTTATTCGGAATCGCTCTCCGCAGCGTCGGCTTCCACGGTGGTTTCCCATCCGTCGTAAGTTCCAGCGAGCGATTCAGCCAATTCGAGCAACTCCAGCGTGATTTGATTGATTGATTCCCAATCGACCTTTTCAATTCGTTCAAATCCGATGCCAAAGGAATTGGCTTCATCCGGGGAAGCCTCTTCGCTTGCGTCGGTGATCTCGAAACCCCTGCGCTTGACTTCGTCTCCAAACTTTTCCCGCGATGACTCGTTTGGAAAGTAGGCCCAATGGAAAACCATTCGCTCTTTCTCCAAAGAATCGCCGTGTTGAACCAGTTGCTCAATCACTTGGCGATTCTGGATTTGCTGCCAATCGGCTGGGTTGGGATAAAGCAGGTTGAGGTATTGGCTCCAGTCAGAGTCCAATTCTGTATCCAGGGCCCATTGATAATCGGGAAAGCGGCTTAGGCACTGGCTCATCGCCTCCTCAAAGCCGACGAACGATGGGGCGTAGCAAAAGAATTCTCTGCGCCCCGCAGTCGTGATCCTTCCGGCAAGTACCGCATCCAGTGAGTTGGTAAGCGTGGCGACGAGCGTCTCTTCAACCTCGGCAAAGGCATCGGACTCGGCCTCGCTGGGCAAGCCGTGTTCTTCGACGTCATGGAAGTGTGTCCAGACCCTCAACAACCAAGGTTTGTTTGAATCCGGCGCCGTTTCGCGAATTCCGACGTCAACCAGGATCGAGGCAAGTTGGCCATTCACGCTCGTAAAGTAAAACTCCCACTCTTCCGACATGAAAACGTCTCCCTGATTCTGGACATGACGCTCGCCGAAAGACGCTGCCGCGGAGGGCCGCGGAGAAATCGGAAGCGGGAATATTCAAATCAATGTTGTTGGTTGTCTGTAATTGTTTTGAGCCGTGCCCCAAACGCCCCCACTAAACACGTTTCTATCCCGTCAGAAATCCTTTTGTTTCGTCCGCTTGCTTGCTCGCTCATTGAAAAAAGAGCATCGCGATCGAAACGACACCGATTCGGAAATCGGGAAATTGGCGAAAGCGGCTGTCCAACGCGAGACAGGAAGAAATCCGTCAGGACGGTGAGCAGGTGGGCTTGTCTCAAATGACAGCTGAGTGTGTTGTCCGGTGCTCCTTGTTGGTAAGGGCCGGAGCCCGCACTTACATAGGAACAGTTGCGGAGGCATGCTCCGAGGGCAGCTCTCAAGTCCGGGTAATTGGGAAGACTCATGGCCCAATTGGACCAGGAGCGGCAATTGGGTC
>JAJTFE010000047.1 GCA_021298375.1 Blastopirellula sp.
CCTTCCCGGCTGGGTGCAGCACACGGCTGAATGCCTCGCCGAATGCCGCAGTTGTTCTTTTGAGGAGATTGCGAACCTGACCACCCGCAACGCTTGCCAGCTCTTTGGCGTCACACTCCCGCAAACTGCCGGGATTGATGGATGAGGTCGACTCCGGTCCGTTCCCCGAGTTCGACGATCGTCTGCCAGTAAATCTCCCCACCGACCTCGCCATTGCCGATGGGGACCCCATCCACTGCGCAAACCGGGGCGATGATTCCCGGGGTACTCAAGCTGAGAACTTCGCTGGCGGACTGCAGGTCGGTAACATGCAACGGCTTTCGAGTTACCTCCAACCCGTAACGACTCACCAAGTCCAAAAACCATCCGAGGCAAGTCCCTGGCAGAATCGCCTCGGGCGCGGGCAGCAAACATCGTCGTATCCGCCCATCAATCGCGACGATCGTCGCGGCTGGGCTTTCCGCCACACACCCCGCGGTATCCAACAACAGCGCTTGGGCTCCCGGGGCGGCAAACTCCGCTTCATGCTGGGCAATCCAGTAGTGCATGCGACTGCGCGACTTGAGCCTGCGGTCGAGACTCGCTGCGGGGATTTCGCGGGTGGGAACTGTGATCAGGCGCACGCCCTCGCGATGCCGCCGAGCCAACTCGGCATGCGGCAAGCGGAAAGTATGGCCGACCAGGCGAGAGCCACTCAGCGGAGTCGCCGATGCCGGACGAAACCGGCCGTGATCGCCTCCCGTCACCACGACACAGCAGCCGAGATCGTCGCCGGGATCGAGCTGCGTCGAGCTGCTCGCAACCAATTGATGCAAAAGTCTTGCCAACTCCTGCCGCGGGTTGGCGCCGAGTACTTCCGGCCATTCCAGCCAAGCGATCCGCAACCCCTGCTCGAGGCGATCGAGATGGGAGTCGAGCAACCACAGTTCCTGACCGAGCGTCCGCAACTGTTCGGTGACCGCGACTCCCTGGGCAAATCCCAGGTCCCAGAGAGGAATGTTGGCGGAGCTCAGCGGCACGATCGCTCCCTCGATTAGCCCATACATGGCATCCTCCAGAGGGCACCCTTCGCGAGCTCGCCCCCTCATGTTCTCAAGTGTATCGGACGCCCCGAATGGCAGGCTCGAAAAAGTCCGGCAGCAGCCCGTCGACTTGCAGCAACCCTTTTCGGGTCAACTCGACTCTCTGGCTGTCAAACTGCAACATCCCGGCCGTCCGGTCAGCCTCCCAGACCGAGCGCCAGTGCTCGATGATATCGACTCCAAACTTGCGGCGGAAATAATCGACCTCAAGATAACCCCGTTTGAGCAGCAGGATCGTCTCGCGAATCAACAACTGCTCGGCAGTCGGCCGGAGCGCGCGGCCGACGGGCAACTCACCCCGCTCCAGCAAGTCGCCGAGGTACTGCTGCATCTCCGGCTTGTTCTGGTAATGCACTCCCGACAAATGGCCAAAACTGGCAATTCCGGTCGCAATCAGATCCGAGCCCTGAAACAGGTTGTCGCGGTAGCTGAAGTTGACCTTGTCCGGATTCTTGAACACGGTGTATCCGCTGGAGATCGTGTAGCCCGCCTCGAGAAACCGATCAAACGCATAGTTGACCCAGTCCCGCTTCAGGGGCCAATCGGCCACCGGCGTCTCGATTTTGTTGCCGAGAATGTCCTGGGAGAACACCGTGTTGAACGGCAACTCCATCTGATAAATGGTGACGCTGTCGGGCGAAAGCCGAATCGTTTCGTCGATGTTATATTTCCAGTTATCCCAAGTCTCACCCACCATCCCCGAGATCAAGTCGATGTTGACATTGGGAAAACCGATTTTCTGAATCCACTCCCAAGCCCGGTAAATCTCCTTGGAGAGATGCGCCCGGCCATTCTCCTCGAGAATCCGATCGGTGAAATTCTCCACGCCGAGACTCAGCCGAGTCACGCCCAGTTCCTTCAGGGTCTCGAGTTTGTTCTCCTGAAGCGTTCCCGGCTCGCATTCAAACGTGACCTCTTCGGCCTGATCCCAATTGATGTTCGCCCGCAGGCGATCGACCAGGCTGCGAAGTTGCTTGCTGCTGAGAAATGAAGGGGTGCCTCCGCCAAAATAAACAAAGCGGAATGGACGGCCACCCATGACAGGCAGACGGCTGACCAGTTCAATCTCGCGACAAAGCGCTGAGACGTAGGTTTCAATCTCGGCCGCGTTTTTGTCGGTGAACACCTTGAAGTAGCAGAACTTGCAGCGTTTGCGACAAAAGGGAATGTGGAGATAGAGTCCCAGCGGCACATCCGGACGGGGTGGCTGATTCATCGCCCCGAGAATTTCCGGGACCAACTCTTTTTTCCATTGGCTGTAAGGCGGGTAGTTCGAAATGAAGTAGCTGCCAACTTCGGTCTTGGTCGCTTCTGTGGTCATTGGAATTTTTGGTTGCTGAGCTTCACTTGGCCCCGAGACAATAAACGAACCCCCGGTCGGTTGCGATTACCAGTCGGTCGAAGCCGACGGCGGGCTGGCCCGATTTCCAATTGTACTCATAAAGGACACCGTTGTTCGCACCAATAAACACGCGCTCGCCAACAACCACCGCCGACGACTCGATGTTTGCCTTGACCCGGGCGGTCCACTGCACCGCCCCATCCGCCGGATTGAGTGAAATCAGTTGCCTCTGGGTGGTGCCAATCAGGATGTGCCCCTCCACTACCGCTGCATTGCCACGCACCGAAATTGGCGAATCCTCGCGGTTGTAATTCCAGAGCAGCTTTGGCTCGCGCCAATTGACGGCGAAGAAACCGGACTGCTCCGTGCCGAAAAAAATCGCATCGCCGAGCACCGCGGGGGTGCAACCGGTGGGCGAGGTGATTTCGACATTGCCGACTTCACTTCCATCCTTGAGATTGATCACATGCAACAGCCCATCGCAGCCCGCGACAAACGCGCGCTCACCAGCTACCGTCGGCGTCGATCGCAGCTGGTCCCCCGCGGCGATTTTCCAGACGACCTCTCCGTTGTCGGCCCGCAAACAGTAGAACCAGGAATCCTGCGAGGTGACGAGGACTTTGTCCTCGAAAAAGTTGGGACTGGAATCGATCGAGGCCTCGGCTGCGAACTTCCAGAGCTCCTTGCCCGCTCCATCGAGGCAATACAATTTGCCCTCGACATCGCCCACATAAAAGCGACCGTTCCGATGGCTGACCGACCCAATAAAACCGACCGGGCCTTCATACTTCCAGAGCTCATCGCCAGTCAGCAAATCAAACGCCAGAACGGGACCATTGCCGCTGGACAGAACCGCCACCTTGCGACCGCCGAGTTCGACCAGACAGGCAGTGGAGGCAAAACTGTTTTTAGGGATCTGACGTTCCCAGAGGATCTCCAGCCGCTCGGGCAGCTTGCTGCGGGCGACCCCTGTGCTCGCCACATCGCCACGAAAAACGGGCCAGTCGTTTTCGACCTGCTTCGCCGGCTCCGGTTCCTGTGCCGCTGCGCTCCAGCCGCACACGCTGAGGCCGAACAACCACCAACACGCCCATGCTTTCCAGCCGATTGGTCTCATAATGCCTGCTCGTACAATCGTTCCAAGTCACTGGCCTGCACTTCCCGCGGATTGAATTGAGCGGTCCATTGAGCGGCCGCTTGCCGGGCCAATTCCGGCAACTCTTCCGCCCCGACACCACACTCCCGGTAGCTCGTTGCCAAGCCGGCAACGCGGAGCATCCTGCCGAGAAACTCGGCCACTCCCTCCGCACCGCTCTCGGGCGGCGGGGTCAGGCCGTCCAATTGACTGCTCGCCAAAAGCTCCACATACCACTCATTATGGACGGCGCCGTTGAAGCGGACGACATGTGGAAGAGCAATTCCCACGGCTTGTCCATGAATCGTCCCGCGACTTGCCGTCACTGGATTGGCCAGCGAATGAGCTGCTCCGAGCATCGAATTCTCGATTGCCAGTCCGGCAAACGCGGCGCCCAGTTGCATGGCTGCCCGGGCCTCCAGATCGTCGGGCGCCTCGAGCACGCGGGCGTAGCTGCGGGACAGCAAACGCCAGGCCTCGCGGGAGTAATGCAGCGACACCGGATTTCGCTTCCGCGTGACGTACGTCTCGACCGCGTGGGAGATGGCATCGATCCCCGTCACCGCCGTCACCCTGCGGGGCTGGGTCAGCGTCAACTCCGGGTCGAGCAGAGCGACTGCGCAACTCGCCTTGCGGTCGCCACAGGCCATTTTCATGTGAGTCTGGGCGTCGGAAATCAGGGCAAACGACTGCAGCTCGCTACCCGTTCCGCCGGTCGTCGGCACGGCAATCATCGGCAACATGGGCTGGGTCGCTTTGCCAACGCCCCAGTAATCTTTCATCTCACCGCCGTTGGTGTAAATGAAGTTGATCCCCTTGGCGCAGTCGAGGCTGCTTCCTCCGCCCAGCCCAACCAGGAGTTCGGGGCTTACCTGACGGGCCACTGAGACACCGGCCGCGACGTGTTCCGTCGTCGGGTTCTCACCCGTTTCGGCAAAGACCGTGACCGAGACACCCTGGTCGCCGAGCGACTTTACCGCCCGGTCGACGTGCCCCGCCCCAATGAGTCCACGGTCGGTAACCAGCAACGCCCGCCGCGCTCCCAGTCCAACTGCCAATTCACCCAGACGATTCAAACTGCCGGCGCCAAAGACAATCCGCGTCCGGAGCTGAAAATCAAACGGCGTCATGTCCCACTCACCGCCAACGCCGCGACCCGCTCCGGCGAACCGAGTTGCACCGCGCGGCTGCGGAACAGAAAGTCGATCAAATTCCCCTCGTGGGGCTGCAGCCAATTCAAACGGTTGGTGGCAATCGCTCCAATGTTCAGCCGATCAATGTTGTGAGCATCGACCAATTGGTCGATCCAGTTTTGGTCGTTCGTGATGGCTGTTCCGACCAGCGTCGGCCCCGCAGCGGAAATCATTTTTTGCTGCGGGCAATCGACCACGGTAGCCAGGGGAAACATGAATTCCTTGGAGGCGATGGCTCGCTCGGGGCTGTCGGCATGACAAATCACGGGACGGAGGTAGGAGCAACGCTCTCGTTCCACCAGTCGTGGACCGTAGTTCGCGGTGCAGTTCGTCACACCGGGCTCGCGCAAATCCTGCTCCAGCATCTTCCAGATGTTGGCTCCCAAGCCCGGCGTGGTGAACGCGGCCAAGCGGGCGTTGGGGTCCGTCGAAGGGAGCGCATCGATCGGCCCCAGTTCCCGAGCGAGCGCCTCTGCGATCTCCCGGCCGTGACGCGGCGTGAAGATGGCGCTGGTGTTGATGCAGCTCCGACCACCATTGCTGGCGATACTCTCGACCATCAAGTCGAGATACTTCGGCCACTCATCCACACAGTCTTCACCGAGGAAAATCTTGGAGAAACCGGGGCCGTGGACCTGAACTTGAGGATTCCCCGAATACTGGGCCACAGTTTGGGCGCTGCCAAAAATCATGCTCCGGCGACAACCGCCGAGAATCGCCTGGCCGACATCGTGCCCGCCCGGATAAAGCGAAATCGCCTCGGCCGGGATCCCCGCCTTGATGAAAGCCGAGTTGAAGCGATAGGCCGTCCAGGGCTCCTGCGATCCGGGCTTGAGCACCAAACCCACCTGCAGCGGAATGACTGGCATCCAGAGGGTGTGCACGCCGGGCGCGATATTGGGCAGAACGGCCCCCAGCACCGGGGTCTGCACCTGGTAGCTGACGACGACTCCCCGCTGCTCGATGCCATAACCGCGGGTCATGATGTCCAAGTCCAGCCCGCGGGTCAGGGCGTCGAGGATTTGCCGCATGTTGCGGAGGACAAAACAATTCTTCTGCATGTTGGAGCGACAAAGGTGCTCCGGCAAACCGGTCGAGGCCGACTGCTGGTGCACAAAGTCGGCCGGAGTCTGCAGACCGTTACCCAAAGGCAATGAGTCGTTTTCGAAGTAATCGGCAGCTTGCCCGACCCGCTCAATCAGTTCGTCGCAGGAAAACTGCCGCAGGACCTCTCGAGCCTTGTGAGCGACGCGCAAGTCGCGACTGACGATTCCCCCACCGGCTTGGCCGATTCGGGCAATCGGTTCACCGGTCTCAAAGTGAATGACTTCACTGGTCTCAAGCGATTCGTAGGGCTTGCCCCAGCGGATAACGGGAATGTCTAACACGTCGCAGTTCTCCAAAATTAAGAGACTCTCCGGCGGTCGGTTCAGGTCTGCACCTGACCGCCGCCGGGCATCTTACCACGAAGGGCCTGGCAATTATCAAGCAATCAGGGCCAAAGAGGTCTCCCCCCTGACGCTCAGCTTGTTTGTTTTGATGTGGATCCGCTGACAGTCGTTGCCGGGCATTTTGCAGCGGCTCTTGGTCAGTGTTTGAGGTGGCTTGCCCTGCTTGCGGACTGGCGGTCACTGTTTGTCAGTCAACTTGCCCTCGTTCCGCAGTGCCCACCCAGCTTGCACTTCAACCGGTTCTCAATACACGCCGACGGTTGTGGCCGCGGCCAGTTCATGAAATGGCCGCACGCCGCTGACGCCGTCCCAGGGGTATTTCTCAAAGGGCATCTCGCGCTCGCCTTCATCCCGCTCCATGAAGCCCGGGACGAAGAACTCCTTGGTCAGCGTGGTCAACTTGACCCGCCCCGTTTCGCCATAGCCGACCACTCGGGAGTAGTCCTGGAAGTCCACGACTTGTGCCACCGCACGGGGCTGTGGTGCGTAATAAGAAATCTTGTACTTCTCTGCGGCGGACACCGGTTTGCTGCAAGCCAACCCCATCAACGTGTTCCCGTAAGTTGGGGTCATATAGATGCCGCTGACCTCCGGTGGACCACCCAGTAACTCCTCGACGCAATATCGCGTCCATTGCGGAGTGAACTCCGTTCCACCTGAAAAGATCCCCGTGACCCCGAGCTCCCGCAGACTGGTTCCGCGATTTTCCAACTCCAGACAGAGCGAGTCGAGCAACTTGGGGGTGGCAAACATGCACTTGATGCTGTGACCTGCGGTCAAAATCGTGATTGCCTGGTCAATGCAGTGAGCCTTGTAGGCCTCGAGATGTTCCATCCAACCCTTTTTGATCAGTTTGATCACCCACCGCGGGTCAAGGTCGATGCAGAAACAGATCCCTCCGCGGTGCTGACAGAGGTGTTCCACCGCCAACCGCAATCGCCGCGGTCCGCTCGGGCCGAGCATCAACCAGTTTGCGTTGCGGGGAAAATACTGGTCAGGAAGCGTGTCGCTGAAGAGTTCGTAATCAATCCAGTGGTCCTCGACCACAACCCGGCTTTTGGGGATGCCCGTTGTCCCGCCGGTCTCAAAGACATAAGTCGGCTTGCCCTCATAAGCCTTGGGACGCCAGCGCTCCACCGGACCACCCCGCAGCCACTCGTCTTCGAAGGCCGGAAACTTGTCGAGGTCGGCAAACGAATTGACTTCCTTGAGCGGGTCAAATTTCAGTTCCCGCTTTTTCTCCAGCCAAAACGGACAGCCGGTCGACGGGTGGAAGTGCCACTGCACCATTTCGTAGGTGTGTTGATCCAACTGGTCCTGAGCCGCCTTGACGAGGCTGGTCAAATCCACGGTCGTTGCCGTCATAAGGGAGTGCCCCAGTAAAACAAGACTCGAAAAAAATGTCCCCGAGGGAAACGCGAGCGGGCTTTGGTTCCGCTCTGGCAGCACGATCACAGCCCTTAAATGGGCCCTGTCGAGGGAGTTGCGCACGGCAAACGTCCCGAGTCAGCCTGGTGCCCGGCCGCAAAGGCACGGGTCCGCTGTTTTGCCTTTGGCGAAACCGCAAACAGCCGGGAAAGTACACCGGAAATTATCCCCGATTGGCTCGAGGTTGTCGACAACGCCCCGCTGGGGCAAGACCGCCTCCCCATGCAAGGGGCGGATCAAGCTCGAACCGCCGGCCGCCCGCTCCGCCTTCGGAAAAGCGACGACTCAGGCCTGGAGGCTGATTCGCAAAATCACCGAGCAAGGCACACGCTCGGCGGTCAACTCCTCAGTCGCCGCCGCAGGGATAACCCAAAATCGGCGGAGCCTTGTCCGCCGAAGAGCAGGCTGCGATCAGGTTGACTTGGGCAATCGAATTTCGTTGCCGAATTCATCCCGGCATTCCAGTTCGAGGTGTTCCGGAAAGACGTTTTCGCTTCCCCGGATCTCGATTCGGATCTTGCCGTCACTCTCGAGCAGGCCAATTTCGCGACGCTTCTGGTTATTCAGGTAAGAAGCGACCTTCTCATGCACCCGCAGCGTCGCGACCTTGCAGCGCGGCTGTTGCGTGGCGAGCATCAGCATCCGAATCACATCGAGGGCCATCGTCTCTTCGGTCTTCACGACTCCGCGACCACCGCAGCAGGGACAATCGCTGTACGTGCTCTTTTTCAGACTCGGCCGAATCCGCTGCCGAGTCATCTCGATCAGTCCGAAGGGGCTGGTCCGCAAAATCTTGGTGCGGGCCCGATCCCGTTTCATCGCGTCCCGGAGAGCGTGTTCCACACCGCGGCGAGGGCGCTCTTTTCGCATGTCGATGAAGTCATTGACAATCACGCCACCAAGGTCGCGCAACCGCAACTGCCGCGAGATCTCGCGGGCCGCGGCCATGTTCAACCGATAGGCGTTCTCTTCGGCCGAGTCATCGACCCGGAAATTGCCGCTGTTGACGTCAATCGCGACCAGAGCCTCCGTCTGGTCGATCACGATCGAACCGCCCTCGGGGAGCGGGACTTCGCGCCGATTGATCTTGGCAATCTCTTCTTCCAGCCGATACTTGTGAAACAGCGGGTCTTTGCCCTGATAGAGCTGCAGGCAATTGACCTGCCGGGGCATCACCAACTTGAGGAATTCCTTGGCCCGGTTGTAGGCTTCCTCACCATCGACGATGATCGAGTCGATGTCGGAGGTCACGATGTCGCGAATTGTGCGGATGATGATGTCGCTCTCTTCGTAGACATCACAGGGGCCGGGAGTTCCTTTGGCCCGTTTGGCGATCGCCTTCCAGAGCCGCAAAAGATAAGCCAGATCGCGGGAGAGTTCGCGGCGACTGCGGCCTGCGCCGGCCGTTCGCACAATGAAACCGAGTCCCTTGGGGGGCTTGAGTTCGAACAGGTACTCCTTCAGTTTTCGCCGCTCGACTTCGTCTTCAATTTTTCGCGAGACACCGACGCGTCCCAAGGCCGGCATCAGCACGACATATCGGCCCGGGATGCTGATGTAGGTCGAGAGAGTCGGCCCCTTGTTGCCGATCCCTTCCTTGATCACCTGCACGAGGACTTCGTCACCGCGTTGGAAGACGTCCTGAATGGGTGGTTTGACTCGCGGGCGGAAGCCGCCAAAATCTGGGCCGCGGCGCCGATTTCGGGGCTGGGACCGACGGGCAGCCTCTTCCTGTTCGGCCAATTCCTCGGGGTCGATCCCCGCCTGTCGGTAGTACTGGGGCTCGACGTCACTGATGTGGAGAAAGCCGTTGCGCCCCACGCCGAAATCGACAAAGGCAGCCTGAATTGCCGGCTCGAGATTGACAATCTTGCCTTTGTAGATGTTACCGGCGTAGTTGTCCTGACTGGCCCGCTCCATGTAGAGCTCTTCCAGCCGTCCATCTTCGACGATTGCAATGCGGACTTCTTCCGATTGCGCCGCATTGATCAACATTTCACGTTTCATTTTGGTCTGTTCGTTTGTAGCGGATGCCGATGGCCTCCGCGGAGGGATTCCTTGATCCGAAAGAACAGACTGGATGGCTGAGTTGCTGCTTCGATTCGTGATCTGGCCCGGGCCAGGAGCCCAACCGGCCGGACGTGGTACCCAACCGGCGGGGCCAGCGGCGGACCAGTTCGCGGCTCGCTCTGTGCGACCTCGCGTGGCCAGCAAACAGGCCCCTCAATCCGGCCTTGCTCGCACCGTTTCCGCTGATGTCAGCACGGGCAGTAGCGGCAGGTCGCCGGCAGGCCGATACTTCCCGGCCGGGAAGTGCATCGCCAAGCCCAAGCGTTGTTCGCCCAAGCGTTGTTCGCCCAAGCGTTGTTCGCCCGAGCAGCATTGGCTGGTGAGGCGAGCACTTTCGCCCGTCGCCGGCCAAACCTGGCATTCGCTTCCCTCGATCGCAACTCATTTTACGTCTCACACGGGCCACCCAGCCCGAACGGGTAGTGACGCGGGTTGCCTGGACTGGGCGTTCGATTGGCAGAGACAGCGATTAGAAATGCGATGCTTCCGCTTCGGTTTTTCCCGATTCATCCGGGAAACCGGAAGTGACGAGCTGCACCAGCTCCGCCACCGCAGCCTCGGCGTCAGGGCCTGTTGCCTCCACGGCAACCTGGCTTCCCTGTGTCGCGCCCAAGGTCAGAATCGAGAGAACACTCTTCCCATCGATTCGCATGTCATCCTTGACCACTTCAATCCGGCTGGAAAACCTGGAAGCCATCTCGGCAAACAGGTAGGCGGGGCGCATGTGCAGCCCCTGGGGATTGATGATGGTGATCGTAGCCGACTGTTTTTCTTCTGTCATCGAACTCGCAGGAGGCAATCCGCTGATTTTCAGGAAACAAACTGGTTGTTGTCAGCTTCTTCCAGAATCTGACGAACATCATTTGCCGTCTTGGATTGCTTCAAGAAACGGCAGAACGTGTCGTCCTGGAGCTGCTTGGAAATGTTCTCCAACGCTCGCAGATGGTCGCCGGGTCGATCCGGCGGTGAAATCAGCAGAAAAAACAGCTGGACTTTTTCGCCGTCGAGGCTCTGAAAATCGACGCCCTGACGGCTCACGCCGACAGTGCCCACGGGCTGGCCGACACTCGAGTGCTTGGTGTGGGGAACCGCAATTCCTCGCCCAATCCCGGTGCTTCCCAACTCCTCCCGTTTCATAATCGCCTGGACAATCGGCTCTTCCTGTTCAGCCGTCAGTGAGCCCGATGCAATCAAGGAATGAATCAACTCCCGAATGACGCCCTCTTTCGTGGTGGCATCGAGGTCAACCTTGATCGCCTCAGACTTGACAAAGTTACAAAATTTCATGGATGTTCCCCAACTGGTTATGCAACACCGGCCCTTTGATTTTCAGACGCTCCAGTTCTGCGGATAGCTCCCTGGTGTTATTTCAGGAGCAGTCTCCCCATAAAGCGTCAGCCCAAGGGCTGGTCATGGTTTGTATTGGTCGATTGTCTTCGCGCCGCTTTCGCGTGGTTTCATCGCTTTCGCCGGACCATCGCTTTGGCAGTCTTATCGAGTTAGCCAGTCAACGGACCCAAAGCAGTTGGGTTCCGGTCGCCCCCCTCCTGATAAGCCCTCCGAGGCCGACTGTCGCAAGCTCCCGCAACGATTCTTCGGGGAAGCTCATCTGGCAAATTCGTTCCAGCGTCAGCTAAGTCGTTTCTGAGGGGAAGTTCCTTCCCCCGCGGAGCTTTCATCCCATGGGCGGACAGTCCCCCAGCAGCCGGTCCCCCAGCTGCCAGTCCCCCAGCAGCCGGTCCTCGCACCGCAATCGGTCCCTAGGCAGCCGGTGGCTGCGGAGATCGACGCGAAGATGGTCGAAATTGTAACCCTTGGGACGAATCGGGACAAATCCCTATTTGAGCGGAAGCTGGGAAAGTTGGCCAAATTTCCGTCAAACAGTCGGCTCTGGGAGGTTGGCAAACTGTGCCGCTGCAAAGAGTTTGCCTCGGGCCACGAACCCCACATCCGGCGATGCTACTTCCCTCCGGCAAAGATTGCGGGGACTTCCAGCTCCCGGGCCCGCTGATTCAATTCCGCCAAGCGGGGGCCGAGCAAAACCTCCAGTTGCTTCAGTTGGCCATCAATCAGCGCCGTCACTTCGTCCCGAACAGCGGTCGCCTGACTGGTCGGACGATTGTCGCCATCGCTGACGACACTCACCAGTCCCGAAAGTCGATTGTTGAGCTTAATCGGATAATTCAACGGGTCCTGACCGCTGCGGTTCTGCACCTGATAAAGCTCCTGCTCGATTCCCGTCAGTTCTCCGACCAGCTGGTCGATCGCTTCGCCCAGAGTCCGGAACTTTTCGTCAGCACCGATTCTCTGCTTCAGCCCCTGCAATTGACTGCGGACATCGCGGAGCCTCTTGATCGACCGATGGGTCTCACTGAGCTTGTCGCGAACGGCGATCAGAAAATCGAATTGGGCGCGAATATCTTCGACTCCGGCGGCAGAGCGCGGGTCCTTGAGAATCTCGAATTCGCCGGTCTGAACCTGCTCCCCAACGGTCAGCTGAACCTTGTAAACACCGGGCGCTGCCAGTGGTCCTTGAGTCCCGCCACCCCAGAGGATCAAACCGTCAAAAGTCTCGGCCGCGTCATAACGCAAGTTCCAAGCGAGGACGTTCAGGCCGGGTTTGACTCCCAGCTGCTTCTCGCCTGCGGCTGGTTGGGTGCTGTAGGTGTTGACTGGGCGACCGGCGTAATCGGTGATTGCAAGTGTCACTCGCGGTGCCTTGGCCGGAGCGAATTCTCCCAGCACAAATCGCAGCGGAATTTCGGCGCGGAGATTGGCTCCGGCGGTCGCGCTGGCGCGACCGGCTCCGCCATCCATGCGGTACACCGGGCGCGAGCCGAGCAAATGCGGCTGGCCGTCAAACCAGGCCGGGTCCCAGGTCCGAAGCAGAGTCAGGTCATCGAGCGCCCAGAAAGACCGCCCTTGGGTGGCAACGATCAAATCACCATCCTTGATGGTCAAATCGGTAACCGGCACCAGCGGCAGATTGTTCTGGAACCGACGCCAGCTGTTGCCGTCATCGTAAGACAGGTACATCCCGTTTTCAGTGCCCGCGAAAAGCAGCCCCCGGCGGACCGGATCTGCCCGGACCACTCGGGTAAAGTCTTCGCGGCCAATTCCCGTGACAAGCTTGGTCCAGGTTTTGCCAAAGTCGGTCGTGCGGAACAGATAGGGCCGGAAGTCATCGGACTTGTAACAGGTCGCGGCGACATACAGACCGCCCGGCTCAAACGGATGCGCTTCGATGCTGTTAATCTGGGCCCAGTTCGGCAAATCGGGAGGCGTGACGTTGGTCCAGGTCTGCCCGGCATCCCGCGTCACATGCAACAGGCCGTCGTCGCTGCCAGTCCAGATGACTCCTTGTTCCAGCGCGGATTCGGCCACGGCAAAGATTGTGCAGTAGTATTCAACCCCAGTATTATCTTTGGTGATCGGCCCGCCGGACGGTCCCATCTTGGACGGATCATTCCGCGTCAGGTCGCCGCTGATTTGCGTCCAGCTTTGCCCCTCGTCGGTGGTTTTGAAGAGCGCGTTGCCCGCAGCGTAAAGCGTTTGCGGGTCGTGACGCGAGAAGAGTATCGGGAAGTTCCATTGAAAGCGGAACTTGATGTCCCGCGCGCCGTAGCCCATCGGGTTGTCCGGCCAGACGTTGACCGTGCGGCTTTCGCCGGTCTGGTGATTGATGCGGGTCAGATAACCGCCGTAGGAACCGCCGTAAACAATTTCGGGATTCTTCGGGTCGGGAGCGATGTGTCCACTCTCGCCACCGGCGGTCTGCTCCCAACTTCGCTCATCCAGAAACCCGCCACTCGATCGATGCGAAAGACGCACGGTCGAATTGTCCTGCTGGGCTCCGTAAATCCGGTAGGGAAAATGATTGTCCGCAACGACCCGGTAGAACTGGGCAGTCGGCTGGTTCTCATAAGTCGAAAACGTCGCCCCGCGATTGAACGAGACCTGGGCTCCGCCATCATCGCCAACAATCATCCGATCGGGATCGGCCGGGTCAATCCAGAGGTCATGGTGATCGCCGTGGGGCGTACTGATCGAGTTGAACTTCTTTCCGCCGTCTTCCGACCGCCAGAACTCGACGTTCACGACGTACACTTCCTCGCGATCTTTCGGTCCGGCATAGACGCGCGAGTAATACCAGGCTCGTTGCCGCAGATTGCGATCGTCATTGATCCGCTGCCAGGTCGCGCCCGCGTCATCGCTGCGAAATAGCCCGCCGTCGTCGGCTTCGATGATCGCCCAAACCCGGTTGGAGTCGACTGGGGAAACTGCGACGCCGATAATTCCCAACGTACCACCCGGTAGTCCCGGACGGCGCGAAATTTCCTCCCACGTATCTCCACCATCGGAACTCTTCCAGAGGCCGGAGCCGGGGCCGCCGCTCTCCAGGCTGTAGGGCGTCCGCAGGACCCGCCAGGTGGAAGCGTACAGCACCCGGGGATTGCTGGGATCAATGATCAGGTCGCAAGCGCCAACTTCGTCATTGACATACAGAACCTTTTCCCAAGTTGCGCCGCCATCGCGGGAGCGAAACACGCCGCGCTCGCGGTTGGGACCGTACAGGTGCCCCAGCGCGGCGACGTAGACGAGATTGGGATCCTTGGGGTGAACGCGGATCCGAGGAATGTGTCGGGAGTCCTCCAGCCCGATCGCTTTCCAGGTCTTGCCGCCATCGATCGATTTCCACATCCCTTGTCCGCTGGAGACATTTCCGCGGACGGTCACCTCGCCACCGCCGACGTAGAGGATATTGGGGTCTGAAGGGGCGGCAGCAACCGCTCCGATCGAGCCACCAAAGTAACCATCGCTAATGTTCCGCCAGGTCGTGCCGCCATCGTCCGTCCGCCAAACGCCGCCACCCGTTGTTCCCATGTAATACGTCTGCGGCTGGCCGATTACCCAGAGAGCAGCAACTGCCACGCTCGAAACGGCCAAACTGACTGCCAACCAAAACTTCAAAAACGGGTGCAACATCGGGCAACTCCCAATCAAGTGGTGTCCATCTGCACCCATCTTAATTCAAGCTGGCGAGGAATGCTCGAAGCGGAAAGAGCCGCGACCAAGAGTGCCGCGGACTGCCACCGAGAGCTGGCTGAACCGAAAGAAACGCTGGTTTTGATGCGCTCAACCCGCGGCGCTAAGCGTCTGGCAGTGGCCGGTTAAGGAGTCTGGCTCGAACGACAGCCTTTGGCAGTCAGCTCGAGAGCCGACTCCGACCTCCCGAACCGGGCAAGCTGGGCAAGCTGGGAAAACGCCAAGCCAATTCGGTCTCAAAGGTCGAAATTTTCTTCACATTTCTTCACATTTCACCACCGACAAGACCGCTCTGAAAGCTCTTTGAATGTCGATAGGAGACTGGCGAATACACAAGCTTTTTGGTCTGGGCAAACATTGCCGCTAGCATCCCGCCCCCCCCCTTTCAGCAGACAATTGAACCACCCATGCGTTTTCGAAAGATGGAACGAGCCTGCATCTACCTGAGCCTGTTGCTTGGCTGGCTGGCCGTCCCCAGTGGGTCGGTTGCCCAAAGCCCGGAGCAGGGCGGCTTGATCATTCCGGCCCCTGGCAGCGTGGCCGGCCCACTTTCGCCCCGGCCAGCGACGCCGCTGCGTTCTTTCCCCCCGCGCTCGGAAGAGAGCGAGCGTCTCCCTTGGCAGCGCGCGAGCTTTCCGCAATCGGGTGAATCCCAAGACCCGACGCTGCCGGTACTGGAGAGCCCTCCTGCCCCAGTAGCTCAAGAGCAGGCAGACGCTGCAGCTTTGGACAAAGACTCAAAAGAGGCTCAGCCGTCCGAGAAAAAGGAAGACGAGGAGAAAGAGAAGAAGGAAGACAAGAAAGAAGAAAAGAAAAAAGACGAGGAAAAGAAGTGGTACGAGAAGTACCGCTTTCGGGGTTACGCCCAATTGCGGATGAATGAAGTCCTCGAAGAAGAGGGGGCCGATGCCCAACTGGTGGGCGATAGTGGAGTGGGTGATGGCCAAAGTTTCTCGCTGCGGCGAGCTCGGTTGATTTTTCAAGGTGATATCACGGACCGGATCGGCGTCTACCTGCAGCCCGATTTCGCAGCCACCCCCAACGGAGCAGTCGATTCAATTCAGTTCGTTCAAATACGTGACTGGTACAGCGACATCCACCTGGACGACGACAAAGTCTACCGTTTCCGGGTTGGTCAATCGAAGATTCCTTACGGCTGGGAGAACATGCAGTCCAGCCAAAACCGTTTGCCTCTCGATCGTAACGACGCCCTGAACAGCGCCGCCCGCAACGAACGCGATTTGGGTGTCTTCTATTACTACACCCCGAAATCCGCTCAAGAGCTGTTCAAGTATGTGCTCGACGAAAACCTCAAGGGCTCAGGCAACTACGGCTTGTTCGGCATGGGCTTTTACAACGGCCAAGGCGGCTCCTTCCGTGAACAAAACGACAACCTCCACTTCATCACCCGCCTCGCGGTACCGAAAGTGCTCTCCAACGGACAGATCGTCGAGTGGGGCCTGATGGGCTACACCGGCATGTACTCCGTCCTCGGCTCGCCCATCAGTCCACTGGGCGCAGGCCCGGCCGTCACGCCGCTGGGAACCAGCAATACGAATAACCCGGACGGGATTGTCGACAAGCGAGCCGCCGCCACGTTCGTCTACTATCCCCAGCCCTTGGGCTTTCAAGCCGAATGGACCGTGGGCCGCGGGCCGGGACTGAATGACGCGCAAACAGAGGTGATCGACCGGTCGCTCTACGGAGGCTATGCCATGTTGATGTACCGATATGTCACCTGTGACCACGGCGAGTTCTGGCCATTCGCGAGGTACAACTACTACCAGGGTGGTTACAAATCCGAACGCAATGCGCCCTACTCCCACATTGAAGAATGGGAACTCGGCTTGGAATGGCAATTCAACAAGAGCCTCGAATTGGTCACGATGTATACCTTCACCGATCGGACCAACACCCGCGCGATTGGCTCGGCCAACACCGAGTCTTACGAGCAATTCGTCGGCGACCTGCTCCGCTTCCAACTGCAGTGGAATTATTAGACGCTTCCCAGCGGGCTAGTCAGCGCTCCAACGACGTGGGGTCAGGGGGAGGCGAAGAGGGGCTCGCGGGGGCTGCGACGGTTATTCAGTCCAAGCGGCGGCGTAACCCTGGCGAGCATCGACAACCAAGCGATTGATTTGCGGATCAACAAAAAACCCGCCGGACGGCTCCGACGGGTTTGGCGTTTCAGATCAAGGCCTGGCATACTTTCTCTACTTGGTCGCGGTCGGCTTGGGCTTTTGCAGATAGAGCCAGACGAAGCCGGTATTTTCTGCTTGCTGAAACTCACTCTGCCCAGCAAACAGCTTCTGGATTTCGGCTTGGGTTTCCTGCATTGCCTTGGTCACGTCTTCTGGGAGTTCCTCTCCTTTTTCACGCGCGGCCATGTATTGCTCCATGATCGGCTGCTGCTTCCGGGCCAACTCCTGCAGTGCCTCGCGATGAGCCTCGCGCTTCTGCTCAAACTCTTCCAGGCTCAAGCCTTTGGCAGGCTGGATCAAACTGGCTGAGTCCCCGACCAGCAAGTCAAGCAACCCGTCACCATTCCAATCGGTCGCCCAAACGCGCGTCGACTGCGAAGGCTGAATGCTCGTCCCCTCGCTCAAGAGCTGTTCGGACTGCTGGCTCGCCGGAATCAGCCTTTGGAACTCGCTCCACGTTGGCTCCGATCGGGTCCCGGTGTTTTCAGCATAAAGCACACCGCCATTGCCACTGCCGCTGAGCAGGTCCAAATCGCCATCGCCATCCCAGTCAACCAGGTGCGGCGCCGAGTGGTAATCGGGCGACTTGAGAGCGAGCTTCTGCGGCGTGGTCACCAAGGCCGGCTTCTCTGCCGTTCCCTTGTTTTCGTAAAAGAAAAAATCCTGTCCGAAGCAGCCGACCACCAAATCCAAATCGCCATCGCCGTCGTAATCGACCGCATGCTGCTGGACGCATATGATCGACGTCTGGTTTGATTCATCTTCCGCCAGAGCCTCATTCAGCAGCGGCTTGCCCTCACCGCTGAGCAAATCAATCGACTCGGCGAAGTCCAGTCCGCCGCGGCCGGCGAGCAGTTGAATGTGTCCTCCGTCCGCGCCTTCTGTCCAGTAGCAGCCACTGAGGATGTCGAGCTTGCCGTCGCCGGTCCAATCCACAAACTGTGGAGTTGAGCTGGTGCATCACCAGACTCCGGGCACGATTGCCCGTTCCTCGCCAGTCTTCAGCCACTGGGCCGCAGCCAATCTGGGGGTCTGCCCCGGCTCGGCGAGGTTTTTGAAGAACTGCATGTGGCCTTGATTAAACTGGCCGACGATCAGATCCAGTTTGCCGTCGCCGTCGACATCAGCGACCGTCGGGCAGGCGTAGCCAGGCGACTCGACCTTGATTGGTTGCGCATCGGCCTCCAGCCGCACGGGCGGCTCGAACTCCGATTCCTGAGCCGACAGGCGAGCGCCGCCCGGGCTGCCAGCAACCGCCGCCGAAACTCCCAAGATTGCAGTCAGCAACAACCGCCAATTTCGCTTCATAACATTTCCCTTCGCATCGCTCCTCAAAAACACCATTCCCCCGGCAACTACTTATCACCCTCTTCCAAGGCCGAAAGCCGCTGGTCTTGCCGAATCAGGTCTTCGTTGAGGTGATCAACTTGCCGCTGCAGGCTGTCTACAATCTCCAGCAGATTCTCCGGACTGTCCAATAGTTGCCGATTCAATTTGGCCAATCGCACGCGGATCTCCTGTCGCTTCACTTCATCATTCTTGACCGGCAGCCCTTTCGCCTGGAATTGCTGCAGATTCGTCAAGTTGACTTCGGCGAGGCGAATTTTTTCATCGGCGTACTTCTTGCGGAGCTTTTCCACATCGCCGGTCGAGGGCATCAGCGCCTGATTCAACTGCTGGCGAGCAATCTCGACGTTCGAGCGGAGCCGCTCGAGGATGACATCGGGAACGGAGCGCATGCGAATGTAGGAAGCTCGGTCCTTTTCCGGAATATTGATCAACAACACCGCCTCGATCTCGCGGTTAAAATCCTCGGCCAACTTCAACTCGACCAAGGCCAAGTCGAGATTGGCCTGAGCCAACTCAACCCGCAGCTTGTCGGCGGAGGGAGGAGTTGACGATTTGGCCGGGTCTTGGGCGAATCCGGCACCGACCCACCAGCCCAACACAAAACCCCAAATCGCAATCTTGCAGAACCAGTTGGATCGCCCCATCAGTCTGTTCATTTCAGCATTCCCCGCTTGAGTTTCAGGCGTTTACTGCGCCCTCGGTGCAACGTTACCTGTCGCCGTGTATCTGCCCATTCCCGAAAGGATTTTCGCAAAACGGGCAAATCAGATTCCTTATTTCAGATTAACCGGTCAGCCGCAGTCTTTCGACTGCTGATTTCCGGTTCCCAACTTTTCGCTGTTCCGCGAATGCTTGCCGCCCCTGCAGGCTAGCGGGCGAGATAATCGACGACGACTGCCCGCTGAATCAGCGGCAAGGCTTGCTTGACGAATTCCTGATGGGCAGGGTGCACAATGTAGGCATCTCTGTCAGCGGCCGTCTCAAAACCAAGAGTGAAGCAATGGGTCAGTCCCTCGCTCAGCTTCTCTGGGCTGATGTCGGTGCCCGCCTCGTATGACTTGACTTCTGAAATCTTCCCCGGGAGCTGGTCGAACAAATCGCAGACTCGGTTGATTTCCGCCACGGTTGCCGTCGGCTTGAACTGAAACAGGACAACGTGCCTGACCGCCGTGGCTGAGGCGACGGCGACGATCGAGCGTTCCAGGCAGTCCTTGACCAGTTCATTGCCAGCGGGATTGAGATGCACCCCATCGGTGGTCAGCACGCCACTGGGCTTGTTCTCCGGATTGCGGATTTTCAGGTCGTGCACAAAGAGTTTGCGCAAGTCGACAAGAAACGCCCCCGTCTTGGCCGCCACTTCGCGACTGATCGCCGCGTACTCTTCCAGCATCTGGTCCAAGTCGTTCGTCCCATCATGCCGCTCGCCGATGACACTCGGAGTACAGAGAATCACTCGGGCGCCGGCGGCATTGATTTTGGTTATCAGGTCCTCAAGACCGGCCCGGTATTTGTCACTCGGCGTTCCCTTGCCGCTTTGTGAATGCCAGACGTCGTTGATTCCGATGTAAATCACGACGAGGTCGGGCTGCTTTGCAAGTACATCCCGTTCGAGGCGAGCTTGCAGGTCGGGGACCTTGTGTCCGCTGATCCCGGCTCCGACCAGTTCGAACTTGCGACCGGTCGGATGCGCCTCGAGTGCCGTCTGCAGCTGGGTGATGTACCCCTCCGGCCCGACTGCTGCCTGGGTGATCGAATCGCCAAAGAAGACAACCCGGCAGGCTTTTGCTTCCTGCGCTTTGCCCCCTGTCGGCAAGACTGCGGCGAATCCGAACAAAGCCAACGCACTCAACAGTCCAACCGAGCCCAACTGGGCTGACCACAACTCGCGGGCAATCATCAGTATTTCTCCCAAGCATGTTTCGGGGATCAAGCGATCCCTCCGAGCTGGGCAAATTCTAACAGCTTCGAACGGCAATGCAGCCACGCACGGGAAAGGCGAGCCGGAACTGAGGGAGCTGTTGAGCTCCCGAGGGAACATGCACCGGCCGGTTGGAGCCATGAACTTCGGGTTGACCGCGGGGAAACAGATCGGGGACAATCGGGCCAAATGGACCGAGCCGACCATGCGCCCACCCCGCGCCGTGTCACTTGCCCTGAGGCTCAATCAAGAGGAACTTCTTATGGCCGTGATGGAAAACGTCAAAGTCGTCAACAGCCTGGTCCGCACGGTTCTGCTTCTGGGAGCCGTCGGCGGGCTCGGGTATGCCGGCTGGTATGGCTACGAGAATTACGTTGTGCCAGCCCAGCAAGCCAAAATCGCCCTGGCCGAACTGGAGTCAATGCAAACTCGCTTCACGGCGCTGGAAAAGGACTTCAAACTGCAGGAAGCGGAACTCGCCAAGGCGAAACTGGAAAACGAAAAGCTGCAGACTTCGCTCAAGCTGCTCAAAATCGATCGCCGCCTGGCCAACGTCAAGGTCCTGGAAAAAGGAACCAGCGCCGCAGGAGAACCTTTTCTCGAGGTGGAATTCACGGAAGTAAATAAGGAAGGCAAGCCGGTAGGTGAGCCGCGGCAATTCAAGCTGCGTGGCGACAAGCTGTATGTCGACTGCTGGCTGGTCAAATTCGAAGACCAGTATATCGAGCAGGCCGACGCGCTCCGCTCGGCGTCACTTTGTGTTTTTCGCAGTATCTGGGGTGACCTCGATGGCCCCAATGGCGGACACTCTTTGGATCGGCAGGGAGAGGGGGTGACCGCGCCGGGAATCTACGCCAGCTTCGCCGATGCCAATCCGTTTGAGGCCCAGATTTGGCAGGACTTCTGGACCGTCGCCAACGACCCGCAAAAGCAAAAGGGACTGGGTATTCGCGCCAATCACGGCCAAGTCAATTACGTCCTGGTTGAACCAGGTCAGGTGTATCAGATCGAAGCTCGAGCCAGCGACGGGGTCTCAATTCGCCCGCTGGAGAAAAGCCCGGCTGAGTAGTCGTTCCGCTCGCCATTGCGCAGCTCCAAGGATGTCCCCCCAGTTCACACGATGCACGGCAAAACTTACCTGCAAATTACGACCACCTGCGATGACCGCCAGGCACTCGAGCAACTGGCGAGGCTGTTGATTGCCGAAAAAATCGCGGCCTGTGCTCAATTGAGCGGACCTCTGCACAGCCACTACTGGTGGGAGGGAAAGTGCCAGTCCGCTGAGGAATGGCAGCTGCAAGTCAAGACGCGCGATGAGTTTCAGGCCGCAGTCTACGAGCTGGTCGCGAAGAACCACCCCTACCGAGTCCCGCAGCTTGTGACTACGCGGCTGGAACATGTCGCGGCAGACTATGCAAGTTGGATTGACGAATCGCTGAAGCCCGCTGGGTGAGTCGCTGTTGCTTGCCTGACGCCCTGACTTTTCGGAAAAAAGGGGAAGGTTGCCAGACGGGGAGTCTCGCGGTTTAACCTAAACGCGTCTATTGCTGCCCGCGACGGCGTTCGGCCCCGTCAGCCCCGAGGGGGGCGACAAATTGAGGCGCCAGCAAACTTGCCTTTCGCGTCCCACTCCACAGTGAAACTCCACAGCGAAACGATGACTGAACTGCACCTGTTTTTGCACTACCTCCCGCCTGAGGTTCACTCCGCAGCTGCATTGGGGGGCCAACTCGCCGGTCCGATCCCAAACTGCCCGATCCCGATCGAGTTTGACGAGGTGATGGCTCGGTTCAATCGCCTGCCGGGGGGATACTGCGAGCCGGACGGGGCGTGGGGCTGGAACACGGCTGACCAAATGACGCGAACCGGTGGAACAATGCAAGCCTTTGGCGAGCAAGTCATGTGCGTCGAAACGTGGGGGCAGATTGCCGCCCGGGATTGGCCACGGCTGCTGGAAATGTTCGGCCTGAGCAGCGATTCGGCGGTCGTCCAACTGGTGGAGCAGGGGGTCTTTCTTTCGGCCGATTCGTTTGCTGAGCAACTTTCCTGAATGGCCGCGGGCTTTTGAAAAACGGAGTGTCTCTAGCAGAGCCAGGGGCTGGCGCAGGGCTGAGCTGCGGTAAACTTGCACTCCGTATTTGCGGCGTGCCCTTCCTCCCTTGCCCTTCGACAATCGCCATTCGCCAATCCATGTCCGACACTCGCGACCTATGTCCCCGCCCCACCCACTTGCCACGCCAGCCTCAAGCCGGTTCGCGTCCGGCGATCGAGCTGGCTGTCGTTTATCCGGCTGCTTCGCCGGCAGAGGCCGATGCGCGGCTGGGCGGGCTAGAACCGGGATACGTTTATCAGCGCGACGCGCATCCAAACGCTGACGACCTGGCACGCCGCTGCGGCGAACTTCATCAGGCGGAGCGGACCGCGATCACTTCCTGTGGAATGTCAGCCTTGGCGCTGGCGACGCTCGCCCTGCTCCGCACGGGTGACCATGTGATCGTCAGTTCGTTGATGTATGGGAAAAACATCGCGTTGCTGACCAGCGAAGCGGAGCGCTTGGGGATTCGCTCGACCGTCGTCGACACTACCGACTTGGCGGCCACGGCGGGGGCACTTGAACCGGGCACTCGGCTGCTGGTTTGTGAAACGATTTCCAATCCGCTGATGCGTGTCGCAAACCTTCCGGAGTTGGCGAGCCTTGCGACGAAACAAGGGGCTGCTCTCCTCGTCGACAACACTTTTGCCAGCCCAATTGTCTGTCGGCCCCTGGAGTGGGGTGCCGACCTGGTCATGGAAAGCATGACCAAGATTATGAACGGCCATAGCGATGCAATGCTCGGGATGCTCGCCGGTTCAGCAAAACACTGGGAAAGGATTCATCGGACGTTGACGACCTGGGGGCTGGCCGCAGCCCCGTTTGACTGCTGGCTGGTCGACCGCGGGCTGGGGACACTCCACCTGCGGGTCGTCACGGCGAGTCGCACAGCGGAGACATTGGCCCGGCGATTGGCGGATTGCCACTCGATTTCCGCGGTGCACTATCCTGGCCTGCCGAGCCATCCCGACCATGAGTTGGCCAATGGACTGTTTGCAAAAGAGAGCAGCCGGGCCTTGTTCGGGCACATGCTGGCGTTTGAGCTGCGGGGGGGCTTGGGGGCCGCCGAGCGATTGATTTCTCGCCTGCAGCACATTCACTTTTGTCCCTCTCTGGGAGAATTGGCGACCACGCTCAGCCACCCAGCTTCGACCAGTCACCGGGGGTTGACCCCAGCGGCCCGCAAGGCCTTGGGGATCGGAGACGGGCTGATTCGCCTTTCGGTTGGGCTGGAAAGCCCCGAATTCCTTGAAAACGAGCTGTTTTCGGCCCTTCGGACGCTGGACGCTGAGTAGGCCCAAGCGATAAGATATTCGAACGTCGATTGGGAGTTTCGGATTCGCTGGAGGTTGCATGCCAAAAGAAGAGGCGTTTGAGGTCAATGGAACGGTGGTACAGGCACTGGCCAATACTCGTTTCCGGGTCGAACTGGAGACGGGTTCGGAAGTGCTCGCCCATGTGGCGGGAAAGATGCGGAAGAATTTCATCCGGATCGTTCCGGGTGACAAGGTCCGCGTTGAGCTGTCCCCTTACGATTTGACCAAGGGACGAATCGTCTTCCGCGAGCGTTAAACGGAATTCCCCTTTTTGGCCTCTCCGTCGAACTGCAGCGGTCCTGTTCCTGCCAAAGGAATGCCAAAGGAGTATCGAGTGGCCCTGGTGCGGCCCATTCATCAGGTCCGGCCTCGTAACAGCGGGAGCCGGGCGGGGCTTTACTCGGCGGTGTGGATGAAAGTGACGCGGTGACCGTTTTACGCGGTGACTGTTTTACGCGGTGAAGGGGCCGAGACCTCGCCTGCGAGTTGTGCAGAGTTTGGCTTGACCAGTAGCTGGAGTTCGGTTCGGCCGGAGCTTGCAGGCGGGCCGCTGGTTTGACTGGCCGGTTTGTGGGTTGGCCTGCACCGACAGGAGTGGGCCGCGGCTGGCGACAGTGTTCTCCAGCGTTTATCTCTGGAACGCCACCGACTCATTTGGGTTCGACCTATCCCCGAGGCTGTGCTACAGCGAGGCTGTGCAAAAGCCTCACCATCAGGATGGTGACCGCCTCGGAGATGATAGTTACATGGAGTGATTGTGCGGCGGCATTTGCGCGAATTCCCTGCGGCTTCGCCCGCGCGGCAAACCATCGCTTTCGGTTGTGCGTGAGACCGGAGCAGGCTTGGGTTTTTCATGGAAGAAACAGGACGTGTGACCGAGGTGGCGAAACCGTGTTCCATGCGGTTGGGTAAGTTACTTCGGAACGCGTCAATGGCTCGATATTTCTGAACTTCAATTTTCTTTAGGACTGGGAGGATTGTTCGTGAAGTCTCTGTTGCAGAAAGCATGTATTTCGTTGGCATTGCTGGCGCTCGCCGCGCTTCCGCTGCCCCGTTTGGCCGCCCAAAGTGCGGCTGAACCCTCCATTGTGGTTTCGATCGCCACTTTGGAAGAACAGATGAATGACTTGACCTACTTCGCCGAAGCCGCCGGCATGAAGCCGATGATGATGATGGCGAAGGCACAAATTGACGGGTTCACCCGCGGTATCGACAAGACCAAGCCAGCCGGCGTGATGATGTATTTCAATGCCGACTCTCCGGAACCGAAGACGGTCTTTTTCCTGCCAATCGCCAAGCTTGACGACGTGCTCGACAATCTCGCTCAAATGGTGGAATTGGATGAAGACGCCAAGCCGATGCGGATGAGCGCCAACGGACAGGATTTTTACATGCAGCAGAGCGGCAGCTATGGTTTCATCTCCGATGACGCCAGCATGCTGGAAAATCTGCCTTCGAATCCTGCGGCTTTGGTGGGCGACCTCCCGAGCAAGTACAACGTGGGAGCCCGGATTTACGCTCAGCGAATCCCCCAGGAATTGCGCGACCAGATGATCTCGATGATCGAGCAAGGCTATCAGCAAAGCCTTGACCAAATGGGCGACGATCTGAATGCCGAACTGCAACAGCAGAACTTTGACATGCAGATGTCCCAGATGAAGAGCATGATTAACGAGACCGAGGAACTCGTCCTCGGTTTCAGCATCGACAAGGAAAAGAAGAACCTGCATTTCGACATGCAGATGGTCGGCCAGGAAGGTTCCGTCGTCGCCAAGACATCGGAAACCTATCGTTCCACCAAGCCGAGTCGCTTTGGCGGTTTCCTTTTGGACGGCGCGGCTTTCACCGCCAATCTGTGCAGCTCGATTGCCAAGGAAGACATCGAACGCTCCGCTGCAACCCTGGAACAACTGCACGAACAATGCATCGAGGGAATCGATGAAAATGAAGACATGAGCGACGACGAAAAGGAACTGGCCGAGAAATTGGCTGAACAGGTCTTTGACGTCGTCAAGGCAACCATTGCGGGTGGTTCGATGGACGCCGGTGCCTGCATGGTGATGGACGACTCGTCGGCCAATTTGGCTGCCGGCTTCCACTGTGTCGACGCTCCCAAGCTCGAATCAGCCCTTCGCGAAATCGCCAAGGAAGCCGAGAAGCGGGCTGCCGGGCAGTTTGAGATGGAACTGGACGCCGAGAAGAAATTCGGCGCCCAATTTCACAAGTTCGTGATTCCGGTGCCGGACGAACAAGCCCAGCAGATGTTCGGCGAAAAGGCGACCATTTACGTCGGGATCGGTTCGGATGTCGTCTACCTGGCGATGGGCAGCAACCCGATGGAATTGCTGGAAAAAGCCGTCAAGGGTGGCGAGGCAGCACAAGCTGGAACCGCCATGGACATGAACCTTTACCTCGCACCGGTCTTGCGCAAGGCAGCCCAGATGCAGGGCGAGGCGAACATGCAGGCGATGGCCGACAAGTTGGCTGAAACCAAGCGCGACCGGGTTCGCGTCAGCAGCTCGGCAATCGACCGCGGTGTCTCCTTTACGCTCGAAATGCAGGACGGCATCCTCGAGCTGATTGGGCTGGCTGCCCAGCAGATGGGTGGCATGATGGGTGGCCCGGGCGCTGACTTCTAGTCCTCGGAGCTGGCTCCGCAATGATTTCCTCGGAGCTGGCTCCGCAATGATTTCCTCGGAGCTGGCTCCGCAATGATTTCTTCGGAGCTGGCTCCCGAATGGGAGCAGCTCTCGGGGGAAACAACCAACTGTCCGGCGAAATCGGCTCGGCCGAGGAAAAAATCGGCCGAACGATTATTCAGAAATTTGCCAAGGAGCCCGGGAGTCATCTTCCGGGCTTTTTTTTGGGCCACTCCCGGCGACCTTGAATCCGTTTCCCCCAGAGTCCTTGCCAGTTGTTTGGAGTCCGGCCCGGGTTCAGAACCAGGCCGCATGAGGAGCAACGTTTGCGCGGGTCCCCGTAAACGCATCAAGCCCGCCGAAAGCTCGAGCTTCCAGCGGGCTGATGCAATGATTTTCGAAATTGGGCCAAGGCCCCTTGCCGGGACTATTTGCCGCCCAAGGTCTGGCTGCGGGCCTCTTTCAGGGCAGCCGCTTCACGGCTGAGCTTGAATTCCGGGCCCTTGGGGAAGTATTGGATGTCGTCGTTCAGGTAGTAACCGCTCGGCAGCGTTTGGCCACCGACGTTCACTTGGCAGCCGACGGAAGCGGCCGAAGCCAGAACCAGCATGCCGGCGACAAGAGTGTGAAAAGTTCGCGATGGCGTCAATGATTTCATTTCAATCCAAGCTCCGTTCGACGTTCCGGCGGCAGTGTTCCCAATGCCAGTCAGTCCTGCCTCACAATTGAGATAATCGTCACAAACTGTATCGGCGCCAGATCCGGCAGACTTTGACGATTTCCGGGAAAATACTTCCCTGTGAACTTGGGCAATTTATTCGGCTCCCGTTCGCGCCCGGACCGATAAACCGTTCGTAAGCTTGGCAAGCGCGGTAAGATTACCCCGGCAAGGCGAATCCCGTACCACCCCTTCTTCCGCGGGCCCAATCCGGCTCCAACAGCGACACGCCACCAGCGGATCGCAAAGGAATCGTCGCTCTGAAGGAACGCAACGCCTCGAGGGTCAGCGCCCGACAGGTGCTCGCTACTCCCCGGGGAGGTCAGCTTAATTATCCAGGAATCAGCCATGTTGCAGTTTCAGCCTTTTGGGTTCAGGCCGTGGTGGGCATTTGCGTTGCTGCTTTGTGGTGTTGCAGCGGCAACGCCAGTCGAGGCGCAAACGGGCGTGTTGGGTTCCAACCGCATCCCCAGCGCCAGCTATTACCTGATGCTGCCTGACTTTTATGACGGCAATTATCGCGAAGTGTCCCGCGACTTCACAAACGCCCGGGGTGCGATCCGGTTCGGCACGGATATGTACCTGGACTCGGTCTGTTACTGGACGATGGCGGGCGAGTGCAACTACCTGACAGGCAATTATCCCGCGGCGGTGGAGTTGTATGAGTCGGCGCTGAATCTCTACCTGAAATTCGCAGCCGGCGGTTGGCAACAGCGAATCCAGCCTCTGCAACCGATGAACGCGGTCGTCAATCCCTTTCAGGCCGCGCAAATCAATTGGGGGCAGTCAACCCGTACGTTCACGATTCCCGCACTACCCGATGGCTTCCAGGTGCTCTTCGGCCGCTTGGATAACGAGCGGGTCGCTCAGCAAGGCGGCGTGATTCAGAATCCGGAATTCCGTCAGGTTGACGTCACCGAGATCATGCGTTGCACCGCGTTGTCGCTGCACCGCCGACGGATGCTCAAGGGAGTCACCTCGCGGCTCGACCCGTTCAGCACCCGCTGTCTTGAGGTCCTGGAACCTTTGGAGCATGGCGACGGCAGCTTGCTGGGGGCGTGGAACGGGATTGCCCTGGGCATTGCCTTGGCCAGCCTCGAAGACTTCGACAAAGCCCAGCAGGTCCTCGTCCGCTCGCTGCAGTTCAATGGCGGGATGGACCATCCGCTCACGCCGGTTGGTCTCCTGGAACTGGCAATCATCAAGTATCAACTGGGCGATTTGAGCGAGGCCGCCAACTATGCTCTGGAGGCGTCTTACTCGGCCGCCATCTATCGGCAATACGATCTGGTCGACGAGGCCCTTTCGCTCGGCTCGACGATTCACCTGGCTCAGCAGCGGACTCCCTATCCGCCGCTGGTCAATGCGATTTCCTGGCTCGGCCGGGAGCGGGCCCGATTCGCCCAGACCTCGCTGACCATCCGCCTCGCCGAATGCTACTCCGAAGCGGGAGACTCGGTCAGTTCTGCGCGACTGCTGGCCGAAGTCAGCCGCGTGGCGGGAAGGCTGAGCAGCACGCTCGCCGGCCGACTCGGTTATCTGGTCGCGCTCAACCTGTTTCTGGAGGGAAACTTCGACGCGGGACGCTTGCAGCTGGCTGAAGCGATGACCCTCTTTCAGAGCAGTTCGCGCTGGCTCTATCAACTCGGGCTCGCGGACACGCTGACCCTGAGCAAAAAGATCTCCGACCGCCAGTCTGATTTGCTGTATGGACTTCTGCTGCGCGATCCGCTGGACAGTGAATGGCAGACCGAGCCGATCGAAGCGATGAGTTTTCTGACCTCCAATCATCTGGGGCCGATGGAGCGTTGGTTTACGATTGCAATTACCAATCGGGATTTCGAGCATGCGATTGAGATTGCCGAACTTCTCCGCCGGCATCGGTTTTTTGCCATGCTGCCTCTGGCCGGGAGACAATTGGCCTTCCGCTGGCTGATGCACGCACCTCAAGAGTCGGTATCCGAGGCGGTGATCAACCGAAGGACCGATTTTCTCACCCGCTTCCCCGCATACAAGCAACTCTGCGACCGGGCTGATCAATTGCAGCAGCAACTGCTGGCACTGCCGATGCTCACCGATCCAGATACCGACCAGCGCAAGGAGCAAATGGCGGCGTTTGTCGAGCTGATGAAAATCTCACAGGCCCAGGAGGCGGGACTGGGAAGCTTTGCCCTCCGCCGGGAGGCAGCTTCGATGAGTTTCCCCCCGGTCATCTCGGCGACCAGCATGCGGAGTGAGATTCAAGCCAACCAGCTGGTGATCTACACAGTTGCTGCGGGCGAAACCGTGTACTTTTTCGCAATCGACATTCAAGGCGCCAAGCTGCTTTCGTTTCAGCCCCTGAAAAAGGTTGCTGGCGAGATCAACCAGCTGATGAAGGACGCCAACCTCAGCGAGCGGGGCTTTGACCCCAAGCTGATTGCCGAACAGAATTGGCAGGAGACTGCTTACAAGGTCGGCGCCAATTGGTTGCCGCAACTCGACCTCTCGCCGTTGGGCGAGGAGAGCGAGATCATTATCATCCCCGATGGCATTCTCTGGTACGTTCCTTTCGAACTGCTGCGCTTTGGAGCGGCTCCCGACACTGCCCAATCGCTGTTTGACCTGGGGGCAATCCGCTACTCCCCCACGCTCGCGCTCGCCCTTCAGGCACAACGGCCTTACAAGCAGTGGAGCCGAACGGCTGTCTTTTCCGGCCCGCTGAGCAATCGTTTCGAAGCCGAATGGACGGCGGCTCAAGTGACTGACTATCAGAAGGTCTCGCCCTCGATCGTCAATATCTCCGAGCGGCTCGACATCCCCACAAATCTCTTCAATACCGTGCTCGATCAGGTGGTGGTCTGGACGGAGTCGGCCCGAGTGGAAAAAAGCGGCCCCTTCGGCGTGGTCCCCGCGGAGAAGGACCGGGGCAAGAATGGAAGCAATCTGGCCGGCTGGATGTCGTTGCCTTACGCCGGCGCCGAGCATGTGGTGCTCCCCTGTTTTGCCGGTGCAGCAGATAACGGAGTCCGGGGTAATGCCGACGGGCATGAGTTCTTCGTCGTCGCCTGCGCGATGCTCTCTTCGGGAACCCGGACGATGCTCATCAGTCGCTGGAATGTCGGCGGGGAAAGCGTCCTGAAGGCGACGCGAAAGTACCTCGATGATGTCGCAGCAGATTACGCCCCCAGTCGCGCCTGGCACCGCGCCGCTCAGTCTCTCCAGCAGACACCGCTGGACTGGAACCGGGAAACGCGACTGAAGCCGATGAACACTCCTCCCGAATTGACCGGCGCCCATCCAGTGTTCTGGTCCGGTTACATGTTGCTCGATGTCCCTACCAAGCACACCTACCGCAACGGCCGCGAAGAGGCCGAAGCCGGACCGCTGCCTGAGAACGCTCCTCCCCCCGGTGATGCCCCAGCGGGAAAAAAACAGGATGCACCGGGCGCTCCTGAACCGGGCGTTCCGCCGGGAGATAAACTCCCCGGAGAAGGTGATGGAGAACCCGCGGCCGACGAAGCCGAGGAGATGCTCCCAGACGCCGGCGCACCCGAAGCGCCATCAGAAAAAGGCAAACAGCAGCCTGAAGCGAACGCGCCGCCATCGCCGGTCAAGCCAAGCGAACCGCCCGCAGCGCCCCCCGGCAAAAAGGGTGGCGGCGAAAAGAGTGGTGGCAAAAAGGGTGGCGGCGGGTAACCGGGACCAGGCTCCGGCTACGGCAACGGCAACCGTCGGCTTAACTCGCCGGGGCTCGCCGTCAGGCGGATGTAGCCCTCACCGGCCGCCCCGAAACCGCTGCCGGGCGTGCAGACCACGTGACACTGCTTGAGCAGCGTATCGAAGAACTCCCAGCTGCTCGCTCCAGCGGGCGTCCGCACCCACACGTAGGGGGCATGCACGCCGCCGTACGCAGTCAGCCCTGCAGCAGCGAGTCCATCGCGGAGCACGCGGGCGTTCTCCATGTAGAACCGCACCAGCCCCCGGACCTGCTCGCGTCCAGCGGGGGTGTAAATTGCGGCTGCTCCGCGCTGAACTGGGTACGAAACGCCATTGAACTTCGTCGTGTGCCTTCGCAACCAAAGCGGCTGGAGCGGGCGCACCTCACCGCCGCGAGTCGTTGCCTCAAGTTCTTTCGGGACCACGGTGAAGGCGCAGCGGACGCCAGTAAAGCCAGCCGTTTTGCTGAAGCTCCGCATCTCAATCGCGACTTTCCGCGCTCCCGGAATCTCATAGATGGAGCGGGGTAACGAGGCGTCGGAAATAAAGGCCTCGTAAGCCGCATCAAACAGAATCAGGCTGCGGTTCGCTTGCGCGTACTCTACCCACCGCGTCAACGCAGTTCGATCGAGCACTGTGCCCGTTGGATTATTGGGCGAGCAAAGGTAAATCACGTCAACCGGCTCGGCTGGCAGTGGCGGCGAGAAGCCGTTGGCGGCCGTCATCGGCAGGTAAACCAGGCCAGCGAACTGTCCATTCGAGGCAACAGTTCCGGTATTGCCGGCCATCACGTTGGTGTCGACATAGACCGGATAGACCGGGTCCGTGATCGCAATCCGGTTGTCGTTGCCCAGGATGTCGAGCAAGCTGCCACAATCGCATTTCGAACCATCGGAGACAAAGACTTCGTCGGCGGCAACTTCGACCCCGTGATCGCGGTAGTCATGCTGGGCAATTGCAGCCCGCAAAAACTCATAGCCCTGCTCGGGTCCGTAGCCGCGAAACGTCTCACGCTTTGCCAGTTCGTCGATCGCCGCGTGCATCGCCTCGATCACTGCCGGGGGCAGAGGTTCGGTCACATCACCAATCCCCATCCGAATAATCCTGGCAGCGGGATTGCTGGCGGCAAACGCAGTCACCCGGCGGCCGATCTCCGGGAACAGATACCCCGCCTGCAATTTCAGAAAATTCTCGTTCAATCGCGCCATCGCGTCTCCAACTCCATCAAAGTTAACTCGGTCAAGTCACTGCCAAACCGGATACCTGGGTCCGCTGTTCGCAACGCCCCCCGGCTCCGCACCCGATTCAGCCGTTGCCACGTTTTCAGGCCATGAGCAGCACGGCAAACGTAGTCACCATAAAATTGTTCAGGGCGTGCATGAAGATGGGAGCGATCAAGGAATCGCGCCACTGCCGGACCAGTGAAAATCCGATCGCCAGCGTGGTCAGGACTGGGATTCCAAACGCGCCTTGGGGGTGGATCGCGGCAAAAACCAGAGAATTGAGCAACGCTGAAATCGCCACGCTGGCAAACCGTCCAAGCCCAGCCGAACGATCGCGCAGACTGCGGAACAGCACTCCGCGAAACATGGTTTCTTCGACAATCGGTGCCGCCACACAAGTCGCAAGATAAATCAGGCCGATGACGATCCAATCACCGGATGCGATGTAACCAATAATGGGGTGGATCGGCGCCGAGCTTCCAGCCAGTTCGTGCTCGCCACGGTCCGCCATGATCAACCCAGCCACGACCAACGTCGCCAACAACGCCAGTCCCATCAGCGGCGTGCAACTGGCGTACCCGGCCAAGCCGGCAAACACGTCGGAGATCGGGCGGGGGGTCGTCCAGCCAATATCCTCACGAACCTGGGCAAAGCTGACTCCCCGAAAAACGGGCCAGGCGAGCGCCAGCAAGGAGACGAAGAAAATGGTTGGCAAGGCGGCCATCTGGAAATGCAATCCCAGCGGGAACTGTTGCAGCAATGCGCCCAAGGCAAATTGGGCCATGAAGAAACCGACCAGCCAGATCGCGAACGTTTCTGCGTAGATCGGTCCGCGTCCAACCCGGTCGGGCATCCAACTCTGCAGGCGGCCAAGGACGAGCATCATCAAAAAAACCAGCAGTCCAAAACAGCCCGCCAAAACAAACGCCAGGCCGACTCCCATCGCGCTGAACAGCACGACCGTCCCTTTCGCAGCTTGATTCCGAACCTCGGCCCGGCCCGCCCCCGGCAACTCTTCGGGATTCAAGGCGAGGCGCCCAAACCAACGCAACTGCTTCGTGAGATACTCTTTTTCCTCAGCGGTCAGCGCATCTTCGGCGAGCGCCCCGTTCTCAAGTCGCGCCTCGAGCAGTTTCTGCACCACTCCACGCAGCTTTTGTTGCCGCTCATTGGGCTGATAGCCTTCTCGTTCAACCAGTTCGTCGATTCGCTCCAGTTGATGCAAACCCGCTTCCGGACCATCAAATTCATTGAGCGCCAACGCCTGGCAGTAGCGCTGCTCCAGCGGCCCGGAATCAAGTTGGCCCAGCATGTCCTCCAAGTTGCCCTGTTGCTGGAACTGCGGAGCCAGTTCCTGGGAAAAGTACAGCATCTTCCCCAGGATCTCGGCATTGGTGACTTCGGTTACAGGCTGTTCCCAATCTCGCTCCGCCAGTTCGGGCCGGAGAAACACATTCGAAATGAACAGCAAACCCGTAAGCCCAAAGATCGCCAACCATGCCAGAAGTTCACCCGCCGAAAATGGCAACGGCAGCAACGCCCCGGCCGCTGGGGACGCCCCGGCCGCCGGGGACGACTCGGCCGCTGGGGACGACTCGGCTGGTTCTTTTGGGTAAGCAGAAGTCACGGGCAATTCAGGAGCGGGCCGGTACTGCGGTTGCTGCCAAGGTGGGGGTGAATTGGGATCGAAGCTCACAAAGGCTCCTGCTCTTGAATGAAAGGCAGCGAACGACCGTCCTGCCGCGTCAAATCAGCATACAAAACTCACCGCCTCATGACGACCGCTCAACCAGCTTCCGGGCAGTTCCAACCACATCGTCGAGCATCGATTCCGTCAATCGACCCGTGAACGTGTTTTGTTGACTGGGGTGGTAAGAGCCCAGGACCCAGCGCGGTCCGGGGAGTTCGACGCGGGCGCCATGGCCGAAAGCCGGTCGAGCCCCACTGTGCAGATTCTGTTCGACGGCAAACCGCCAGATTGCTGTCCAGGCCAACTGGCCGAGACAGAGAATTACCCGGGGATTGGCCAATTCAAGAGTCCGCAGCAGAAAGGGCCGGCAATTGCCCAACTCCTCGGGGCTTGGTCGATTGTCGGGCGGAGCACAGTGGCAGATGTTGGTGATCACGCAGTCCCGCAACACCATGCCATCGTCTCGAGTTTCCCAAGTGGCCTGGTTTGCAAAGCCTGCCCGATGCAGTGCCCGAAACAGCCACTCGCCACTCCGGTCGCCCGTGAACATCCGCCCGGTGCGATTCGCCCCATGCGCCCCCGGAGCCAAGCCGACAACCAATAACCCCCCCGTGGCGATCCCAAAATTCGGCACCGGTGCGGCCCAGTAGGTTGCCTCGCGATA